>CAUJJX010000227.1 GCA_963205165.1 Pseudomonadota bacterium
CAGTGGGCCGCGTCGACGGGCTGCGATGCGCAGCCTTACTTCCGGATCTTCAATCCGGTGACGCAGTCGGAGAAGTTCGACGCCGAGGGGAAGTTCATCCGGCTCTACGTGCCGGAACTCGCGCGCGTGCCGACGAAGTACATCCACGCGCCGTGGACGCTCCCGCCGATCGACCAGAAGGTGGCGGGCGCCGTGATCGGCCGGGACTACCCCGCGCCGGTCGTCGACCATGCGGAGGCTCGGATCGAGGCGCTGGCGATCTACGCGAAGGTGCGCGGGGCGAAGTAGGCGCACCCGTCACCGGGACGCCGGTCGCGCAGCGCGGCGAGGGCGGCACCGATCGCCCGGACCGGTGCCGCAGCTCCGATCTACCGCCTGCGTCGCGCGCCGACGGCAGCGAGCACGGCGAGGCCCGCAGCCAGCGTCGCCCACGTCCCCGGTTCGGGCACCGGCGCGAACATCCGCAGGCCGGCCGAGAACGACGCCGTCGTCGGGAACGGTTCGCCGTCGGACAGCATCCAGCCGGGTGTCGTCCCGATGACGCCCGGTGCGGCCGGGCTCCCCACCTCGCGTGTCATCGAACCGAACGCCGCGAGTTCGCCCGCGAGCCCCGCGGCTTCCCAGTCGAACTCGACGAGGTTGTCGGTCAGGTTGGTCACGACGTAGCGGTACACGTACGCGCCGCCGACGAGATCGACGCTGCTCGAGAATTCGACGAACGACACGCGGTCTTCCGGCAGGTTCGACGTCGGGTCCTCGGGATCGACGCCGATGACGGCGAGCGTGCCGGTGATCGTGCCCAGCGACACGGGCGCCGGGTCACCCGGGGCGTTCGGGACGACGGCGCCGCCACCGCCACCGGCCGATCCGCCAGTGCCCGCCATGGTGCCGCCCCACGTGTAGTAGCTCGCGTCGTCGCAGACGAAACCGCCGCACGGCGGGAGGATGCCGATCGAGCCCGTGAAGTCCGCGGTGCCCGGCGCCGTGACGATCGGCTGGCTGATCCACGCGCTGCCGGTCACGCCTTCGTTCCACGCGACCGCGTCGAGCTTGCCGCCCCACAACTCGGGATCGTGGAAGTTCCACAGGTTCGCCGTGGACGCATTCATGAGCGTCGAGCCGTCCTGCCGCTTCCACGTGACCTGCACGAGCGCGTCGATCGGGACCGAGACGATCGTGTGCTGGATGTCGCAGTTCAGGACACCGCAGGCCACCGACGACGTCAGCCAGACGTCCGGCGCGAGGTCGCCCTGGAGCTGGTAGTCGTGGACGAGCGGCGGGGTCTGGGCGCGTGCCGATGGTGCGAGGGCCGCGAGGCCCAGGGCGATCGAACCGATCGCGGCTCTTGCGAGGCGGGTGCGCGACGACGGGACGCGCTGGTGAGTGGCAGCGGACATGGCAGGTCTCCAATGGATGCCCGGTCGGGGCAAGGACAGCGTGTTGTTGTCCTGGGGCCTGTCAGCTCCGCGGCTGGCATCCGTCGCGTCGACGGGCTCCGGGCGCGACGAAGCAGTCCGCGCGGGGGAAGCCTACGTCCGGCGGGGGGCGAAGACAACGGCGCGCGGCGCATGCGATGCGGGTACCGGTGGCCCGGTGGCGCACGTGCGCGAAACGACGCCCGTGCGCTCCGCCCCGCGTCGGCGAACAGCCTCGGCGGCCCCGGGACGAGGGCCGGGACGAAGCTGCGCGGACACCGTCCGCGTTCGTGCATGATCGGGGCGCCGTCGCTTAGGAGATCGTCCATGCCTGCTGCCTTCCGGACGTCCGCGATCCTCGCGGGCCTCGTCGTGTTCTCCACCGCATTGCCCGCCGCCGCGCGCGGCCTCGTGCTCGGCACCGATCCGCCCGGCCACTGCGCCGAGGCCGGCTGCAGCTACCTCGACGGTCGCGGCCGCTGCATCCTCTCGGCCGACGGCGAAGGCGGATTGCATCTGCTCATGAACGGCACGAAGGTCCGGTTGAAGCGCCTGGAGCAGCGCCCCGTCTCGCGTCGCGACATGCGCATCCCGAACCAGCCCGGCAACAAGATGCTGTCGCGCTACGCGTCGGTCGAATCGGCGATCGGCAACCTCCAGGTGCAGATCCTCGACACGGTCGTGCGCACCCACGGGAAGTGCCGGCGCGAGCGCGACGGGTGCGAAGCGGTGGATTACCGGAGCCGGATCCAGATCACGGCGCCGCGGCAGACGCTGACGATCGGGGGGCGGGGGTGGTGCAATGATTAGGCGGCAGGCTATTTGGCGTCAGGCGTCAGGCGTCAGGCGTCAGGCGTCAGGCGTCAGGCGTCAGGCGTCAGGCGCAAGGCGCAAGGCGCAAGGCGCAAGGCGCAAGGCGTCAGGGCGAACGGGAGGGCTGCGGGATGGGCAGGGAAGGGTTCCGCGGCCTCGTCGTCTGGCACAGGGCCAAGGCGCTTGCCGTCGCCGTGTATCGGGTGACGGACGAGGGCCGGATATCGCGTGACTTCGGCCTGCGCGACCAGATGCGTCGCGCCGCGGTCAGTGTGTGCAGCAACATTGCCGAGGGCGAGGATCGCGGAAGCGACAAGGATTCGGTTCGCTACTTCCGTCTCACCAAAGGCTCGCTCGCCGAACTGCGCGCACAGGTCGAGCTCGCAT
>CAUJJX010000228.1 GCA_963205165.1 Pseudomonadota bacterium
GTTCGGCGTCATCGACGACCGGATCCTGTGGCGCATGCTGATCGCGTCGGGTGTCCGGATCGTCCACGTGCCGCGCGCGACCGTGGCCTACACGTCGACGTGGGTCGAGCACTACGCGCCGCGCGGCGAGACGCCGCCGCCGGGTGCGAAGTCCGCGGCCGAGGTCATGGGCCGCGCCGATCTCGGGGGCTGGTGGCGGGCCCTGACCGACGCCGACCGGGAGCGCATCCGGACCCTCCTCGGGGTCCCGGATTTCGGGTTCTGACGGCGGTCCTCCGCCGGGTGCGGGGCCGCACGGGCGGCGCCGGGGTGGGCAGGCCGCTGTCCTAAAGCCGCTGTCATGACGGCCGTTAAGCGTGCCAGAGCCTCGGGAGACCACCGGGGCACCGAGGGCCTGTCGACAGGCCCTGACCGTGGCACACAGACCCGAACCGAGACCCGACACCCGTCATGCGCGAACTGCTGTGGACCCATCGCCGCCTGTTCTTCGCGGTTGCTGCCTTCAGCTTCTTCGTGAACCTGCTGCAGCTCGGCCCCTCGTTCTACTGGATGGCGGTGTTCGACCGGGTCATGACGTCGCGCAGCGAGGCGACGCTCTTCTACCTGACGATCGGCGTCGCGGGCACGCTGTTCCTGATCATGTTCCTGGAGATCCTGCGGTCGCGGCTGCTCGTCGTGATCACGATCTGGATCGACAAGAAGGTGGCCCCGGTCATCTTCGACGCCCTCGTCACGCAGGGCGGACGCCCGGAGCATCCGCGCTACCCGGAAGGCATGCGCGACCTGCACACCTTCCGCAACTACATCACCGGCAGCGGCATCTTCGCGCTCTTCGACGCGCCGTGGCTGCCCATCTATCTCTGCATCATCTTCCTGTTCTCGAAGACGCTCGGCTACTTCGCGCTCGGCGGCGTCGCCATCCTGGTGGCGGTCGGCTGGGTCAACGAGAAGCTCTCGCGCGACGCCCTCGAGACGATGCACCGCGAGATGTCGAACTCGTCGCGCTTCGTCGACACCGTGTCGCGCAACGCCGAGAGCGTGCTGACGCTCGGGATGCTGCCGAACGTCCGTGATCGCTGGGCCGCGCTGAACGACATCTCGCTGTCGCGCCAGGCGATGACGGCGAACGTCGTCGGCTCCACCGTGAGCCTGACGCGCCTCGTGCGGCAGATCGTCCAGATCATGATGCTGTGCGCCGGCGCCTGGCTGATCCTCGAGGAGAACACCTCGCCGGGCGTGATGATGGCCGCGACCTTCATCGCGTCGCGCGCGCTCGTGCCGGTCGAGATGATCCTGTCGACGTGGACGCAGTTCGCCGAGGCGCGGGCCGCGTACGGCCGGCTCGACAGCTTCCTCGTGTCGCTGCCCGCGGCGCTTGCCGAGGACCGCATGCAGCTCGATCCGCCCAAGGGCAACGTCTCGGTGGAGCGGCTCGTGTTCGTCGTCCCCGGGCGTCCCGAGCCGATTCTCAAGGGCGTGTCGTTCGAGGTGAAGGCCGGCGAGTCGATCGGGATCATCGGCCCCTCCGGCTCCGGCAAGTCGACGCTCGCCCGGATGCTCGTCGGCCTCTGGGCACCGACGGCCGGCACCGTGCGCTTCGACGGCGCCGAGCTGGACCACTGGTCGCGCGACGAACTGGGCAGGAGCATCGCGTACCTGCCGCAGACCATCGAGCTGTTCTCCGGGACCATCGCCGACAACATCGCCCGGATGGGCAAGGTCGACGCGAAGGAAGTCGTGAAGGCCGCGACGCAGGCCGGCGTCCACGATCTCGTCGTGCGCCTGCCGCGCGGCTACATGACCAAGGTGTCGGAAGGCAGCAGCGGCCTGTCGGGCGGCCAGAAGCAGCGCATCGCGCTCGCCCGCGCGCTGTTCGGCGATCCGAAGATCGTCGTGCTCGACGAGCCCAATTCCAATCTCGACGCCGAGGGCGAGGCGATGCTCCAGACCGTGATGGCGGAGCTGAAGGCGCGCGGTGTCACGACCTTCGTCGTGGCCCACCGGCCGTCGGTGCTCGCGAACGTCGATCGCATCCTCGTGCTGCGCGACGGCGTCGTCGAACGCTTCGCGCCCCGCCACGAGATCGTCGGCCAGTACACCGGTCCGACGGCCGTTCCGCAGGCAGCCTGACGTGCCGGTCAAGAGTTCCTTCCACAAGCTGTTCCGGATCGGCGAGCCCGGTCGTCTGCCCGACGATCCGGTGCCGCTGCTGCGGATCGGCTTCTTCATCATCGTCGTGTTCATCTGCGGCGGCCTCGCGTGGATCGCACTCGCGCCGCTCGAGGGTGCGATCGTCGGCAACGGCGTCGTGAAGGTGCGCAACGAGCGCGTGCCGATCCAGCATCCGAAGGGCGGTGTCGTCGCCGCCATGCACGTGAAGGACGGCATGCCCGTGAAGGCGGGGCAGGCGCTGTTCGAGATTTCGGAACCGACTCGCGTCGCGGGCTTCCAGGCATCGCGTTATCAGCACGTGTCGGAAGTCGCGCGCAATGCGCGGCTGCGATCCGAACAGATGCTCGGGCCGCGCGTGATCTTTCCGCAGACCGTGCTCTCCCGCGTGACCGACGCCGAGGTCGTGGCGATCATGCAGCAGGAGGACACCGTCTTCCGCAACCGGCGCGACGCGCTCGTGTCGGCGGAGCAGGCGATGCGGCGCGAGATGGCGTTGATCCGCAAGGAGCTCGTCCAGCTGAACGAGCGCACGGCGATGCAGCGCGAGGCCGTCGGACTGGCCGGCGAGACGCTCGCCGCCAACGAGGATCTCGTCGCGAAGGGCTTCGTGTCGCGCCAGCGCGTGCTCGAACTGAAGCGCGCGCAGGTCGCGGAGGAATCCAGCTTCGGCGCGATCGAGGCCGACCGGCTGCGCGCCGACCAGCGCCTCGCGGATCT
>CAUJJX010000229.1 GCA_963205165.1 Pseudomonadota bacterium
GTGCGAGGCACGGGCCAGCAGGAATTCCCGCAGCACTTTCCCGACTCCGGCTGGGTCGAGCACGACCCCATCGACCTCTGGCAGACGACGCTGGCAACGGCGCGCGCGGCGATCGAACGGTCCGGTGTGGCGGCATCCACGATCGCGGCCATCGGCATCACGAACCAGCGCGAGACGACGATCGTCTGGGACCGCGCGACCGGCGAGCCGGTGCATCGCGCGATCGTCTGGCAGGACCGCCGCACGGCCGATCGCTGCGCGCAGCTGCGGGCCGACGGACTCGAAGCGATCGTGTCGGCACGCACGGGCCTCCTGCTCGATCCGTATTTCTCGGGGACGAAGATCGCGTGGATCCTCGATCACGTGCCGGGCGCCCGCGCGCGCGCCGAGCGTGGCGAACTCGCCTTCGGGACCGTCGACACCTTCCTGCTGTGGCACCTGACTGGCGGACGCGTCCACGCGACCGATGCGACGAACGCGTCGCGCACATTGCTCTTCGACATCCGGAAGAACGCGTGGGACGACGAGCTGCTCGCCGCGCTGCGCGTGCCGCGTGCGCTGCTGCCCGGCGTGCGCGACAGCGCCGCCGACTTCGGCACGACCGACCCGGCGCTGTTCGGCGCGGCGATCCCGATCCGCGGCATCGCGGGCGACCAGCAGGCCGCGACGATCGGACAGGCGTGCTTCGAACCCGGCATGACGAAGTCCACGTACGGCACGGGCTGCTTCGCGGTGCTGAACACGGGCGACGACTTCGTCGCGTCGAAGCAGCGGCTGCTGTCGACGATCGCGTACCGGCTGCGCGGCCGGACGACGTACGCGCTCGAAGGCTCGATCTTCGTGGCGGGCGCGGCAGTGCAGTGGCTGCGCGACGGGCTCGGCGTGATCGATTCGGCGGCGGCGTCGGGCGTGCTCGCGGCGCAGGCCGACCCCAACCAGCGCGTCTACCTCGTCCCCGCGTTCACCGGCCTCGGTGCGCCGTGGTGGGACGCCGAGGCACGCGGCGCGATGTTCGGGATCACGCGCGGGACGGGCCCGAAGGAACTCGCGTGCGCGGCGCTCGAATCCGTCTGCTTCCAGACGTGGGACCTCGTCGACGCGATGCGCAAGGATTGGTCAGCCACGGCGGGTACGGTGCTGCGTGTGGACGGCGGGATGGTCGCGTCGGACTGGACGATGCAGCGTCTCGCGGACCTCCTCGCGGCCCCCGTCGATCGCCCGGCCGTCGCGGAGACGACGGCGCTCGGCGCGGCGTGGCTCGCGGGGATGCAGGCCGGCGTGTGGCCGGACGAAGCGGGCTTCGCGCAGTCGTGGCAGCTGGAACGCCGCTTCGTGCCGGCGATGCCGGAGGCCGAACGAGAGGACCGCATCGCCGGCTGGCGCGACGCAGTGCGGCGGACACTCACATCCCGTCATTCCAGCGAACGCTGGAATCCAGTGCGTCCGTGACCTGCGCGACCGACGCTGCTGGACCCCAGCGTTCGCTGGGGTGACGGAATGGAGGAACGTGCGCGGACCGCTCAGAGCGCCGCGGCGATCGCGCGGCCGACGTCTTCCGTCGAGGCCGTGCCACCGGCGTCCGGCGTGCGCGGACCGCTCGTCAGCACGCCTTCGCACGCCGCCAGGATCGCCGCGCCGGCGTCCGCGTAACCGAGGTGCTCCAGCATCATCGCGCCGGACCAGATCTGGCCGATCGGGTTGGCGATCTTCTTGCCCGCGATGTCGGGCGCGGAGCCGTGCACCGGCTCGAACAGCGACGGATGCACGCGGTCCGGATTGATGTTGCCGGACGGTGCGATGCCGATGGTGCCGGTGGTCGCGGGGCCGAGGTCCGAGAGGATGTCGCCGAAGAGGTTCGACGCGACGATCACGTCGAAGCGCTGCGGGTTCAGCACGACCTGGATCGTCAGTCCGTCGATGTGGTACTGGTTGGTCTTCACGTCGGGGAACTGCTTCGCCATCGCGGCGAAACGCTCGTCCCAGTAGGGCATCGTGATCGCGATGCCGTTCGACTTCGTCGCGGACGTCAGCAGCTTGCGCGGGCGCGTCTGTGCCAGCTCGAACGCGTACTTCATGATCCGGTCGGTGCCGTGGCGCGTGAAGACGGATTCCTGGATGACCATCTCGCGGTCGGTGCCCTCGAACATCCGCCCGCCCATCGACGAGTACTCGCCCTCGGTGTTCTCGCGCACGACGTAGTAGTCGATGTCGCCGATCTTGCGGCCCGCGAGCGGCGACGGGATGCCGGGCATCAGGCGCACGGGGCGCAGGTTCACGTACTGGTCGAAGGTGCGGCGGAACTTCAGGAGGGAATCCCGGAGCGACACGTGGTCGGGCACGCGCGCGGGCCAGCCGGTCGCACCGAAGAAGATCGCGTCGTGGCCGCCGATCTGGTCGAGCCAGTCGGGCGGCATCCAGTAGTTGTGGCGATCGTAGTTGTCGGAGCTCCAGTCGAAGTGGTCGAAGTGGAGCTGGATGCCGAACCGGCGCGCCGCGGCGTCGAGCACGCGGACGCCCTCCGGCATGACTTCCCTGCCGATGCCGTCACCGGCGATGACTGCGATTCTGTGTGTGGTCACTGCGCTCTTCCCTGTGGTCTCGTGAGGATCGGCCCGCGGTCGCGGAGGACATCCGGAATTCTCGCGGGCCGCGGCGCGAAGCGCCAGAGGGATCGGTTCAGGGCCAGAGGATCGGGTGCTCGGTGACGAGGGCGGGTTCGATCCGGTCGGTGAAGTTGGGCAGGTCGGCCATCAGCGTCTGCCCGGCCGGGCTCGCGATCGCGGCCTTCAGGTCGTCCTCGGAGTCGAACCAGAGTTCGGAGAATCCGTCGTACGGCAGGTTAGGCGACTTTTCGCGGTCGATGAAATTGATCGAGTACCTGCGCATGCCCGGCAGCTTCTTGCAGAGTTCGGCGTGGACGTTCAGCCAGTGGTTCACGAACTGCTCGTGGGTGAGGCTCTGCTTCTTGTAGAGCAGGCCGATGCGCTTCACGAAGGTCCTGGACATGCTGTTCTCCCGGGGTAGCGGTGTGGTCAGAGGCCACCCGGTGGATCTCCACCGGACGGCGGCGCGAAGAGTAACGCCCGCCCGCACCGACGGCCGTTGCGCGATCGGCAAGACGACTTCGCCGGGCGCGAATCCGGTCTTGCCGAACGCCGATACCGGATGCGGCCGACAGCGTTTAGCATCTGCCGCTCCGGCGTCACCGCGCCCACCACCCAGGACCAGACCATGACTCTGCCCGCCACCATGCGCGCGCTCGAAGCGAGCGCCTTCGCCATCGATTCCCTGAAGCTCGTCGAGCGGCCCGTCCCGGCCCCGCGCCGTGGCGAGATCCTCGTGCGCATCCGCGCCGCGAGCCTCAACTACCGCGATCTCGCCATCCTCGCGCAGGCCTATCTGCCGACGCTCCCGCTGCCCTACGTGCCGGCGTCCGATGGGTGCGGCGAAGTCGTGGCGGTCGGGGACGAGGTGACGCGGTTCAGGCTGGGCGATCGCGTGGCGCCGATCTACACGCAGGGCTGGCACGACGGGAAGCCGACGATCGAGATGCGCACGAAGCGCACGCTCGGCGCGCCGCTCTCGGGCGTGCTGCAGGACTACGTGGCGGTGCCCGCGGAGGACGCCGTGATCGTCCCCGGGCACCTGACGGATGCCGAAGTCGCGACGCTGCCGATCGCGGCGCTGACGGCGTGGTCCACGCTGGAGGAAGGCGACGTGAAGCCGGGCGACACCGTGCTCGTGCAGGGCACGGGCGGCGTCGCGCTGTTCGCGCTGCAGTTCGCGAAGCTGGCCGGCGCGCGCGTGATCGCGCTGTCGTCGAGCGACGAGAAGCTCGCGCGGGCGAAGGCGCTCGGTGCCGACGTCGGCATCAACTACCGGACGACGCCGGACTGGCAGGTCGCCGTGAAGGAAGCCACCGGCGGACGCGGCGTCGACATCGTCGTCGAGACGGCCGGTGCGACGCTCGACAAGTCGCTCGCGTCGCTGGCGTTCGGCGGCTTCATCGGCGTCGTCGGATTCGTCGCCGGATACGAGGCGAAGATCCCGCTGCGCGCCGTGCTCGGCCCGATGATCCGCATCCAGGGTATCGCCGTCGGATCGCGCGCGCGCTTCGAGGCGATGAACCGCGCGATCGCGCTGCATGGCCTGAAGCCGGTGATCGACTCGACGTTCCCGCTCGCGCGCGGCGCCGACGCCTTCCGCCATCTCGCGTCCGGCCAGCACTTCGGCAAGGTCGTGATCGACGTCGCGGGGGCGTGATGGCGAAGCCCGTGGCGCAGGTCCTCGACATGCCGGCGCGTCCGTCGGCGGACATCATCGCAGCGCTCGGCGCGCACGCGGTCTCGCATCTCGCCGACGCGCTGCGCCGACCGGACGGTGCGACGGGCGAGCTGCGTCCGCGGCATCGCGCCGGCGGCCTGTGTGGTCCGGCGTTCACGGTGCGCCTGCCGCCGGGCGACAACCTGTTCGTGCAGCGGGCCGTCGATCTCGCGCAGCCCGGTGACGTGATCGTCGTCGACGTCGGCGGATCGACCGACGTTGCGGTCGTCGGCGACATCGTCAGCGCAT
Organism: Pseudomonadota bacterium; assembly: GCA_963205165.1. Taxonomy (GTDB): domain Bacteria; phylum Pseudomonadota; class Gammaproteobacteria; order Burkholderiales. The sequence continues at coordinate 4,573 of CAUJJX010000229.1, forward strand.
GGGCGGCGAAGCGCGGCGTCGCGGGCTTCGTGATCGACGGCGCCGTCCGCGACCTCGCGGACATCTCGACGCACGACCTGCCGGTCTACGCGCGCGGCATCTCGCCGAAGGGTCCGACCCGCGTCGGGCCGGGCGAGATCAACGTCCCCGTGGTCGTCGGCGGCATGGCCGTGCGGCCGGGCGACATCATCGTCGGCGACGTGGACGGCCTCGTGGTCGTGCGTCCGGAAGACGTCGAGCGCGCGCTGGCCGGTGCAGGCCAGCTGCGCACCCGCGAAGGCGAGACGCACGCGCAGATCGCCGCAGGAACACTGGATCGCAGCTGGGCGGAGACCGCAGTGGCGGCATGTCTCGCGAAGGCGGCGGAGTCGTCCGATGAGTGATCTTCCC
>CAUJJX010000230.1 GCA_963205165.1 Pseudomonadota bacterium
CGGAGGGAATGAACCTCTCGGCGCGCATGGCGGCGTTGTCCTCCTGGCCCGGACGTCCAGTCCGGGCGGCGTCGTCCGCCTTGCCCTGCACGCCGAGAGGTTCATTCGCACTGGCATCCGTAGTGTTAACAGGCCCTAGTCCGGGGCGTTCGCGCGCAGCGATATCCGGAGCCGTCGCGGTGGTCGCGCGGCACCGGAATCACGCTGGTCGGTCGAATGCGGCTACGGAAGCCGCACCGGCTCCACGGCCGTCTCGATCGCACCGGCCGGTCCGCGACGGACAGCCCACGCCATCGACTTCGGACGGTTGGCCACCGCCTGGTGGAACACGCCGTCCACGAAGTGCAGCGCCACGCCATCGTCTGCCGCGTACCCGTCCGGGACGGCGCCCGACGCCACCATCGCCTGATAGCTCGGCCGCCGGTCGGCTTCGCTGTCGTAGTGCGGACAGTTGCTGCCCGGCACGATGCCGAGGCAGGGCAGCGCCGTGAGCGACCCGGCGATCGAATCCGTGATGCCCTGGTCGAACCAGCAGATCGACCCCGCGCTCGACCCGCCCATCGGGACACCCCGCTCGTACGCGGCGCGCAGCACCGCATCGAGTCCCCAGTCGCGCCAGATCGCGAGCATGGTCCGCGTGTTGCCGCCGCCGACCGCGACCGCGTCGTGCTCGCCGACGAATGCCGCGAGGTCCACGGGCGTGCGCTTGAAGAACGGCAGCACGGCCGGCTTGCAGCCGAGCTTCGAGAACGCCTGGAAGAACCGCAGCTGGTAGGGCTCGTGGTCGCCGCTGGCCGTCGGGATGAACAGCACCTTCGGCGCGTCGAGCCCGGTGAGTTCCTTGAAGTAGCGTTCGAGCCGCAGGTTGTTGTCGGGGTCCGAGAGAAATCCGCCCCCCATGGCGAGGACATGCTTGCGGTGGGTCATGGCTGTGCGTTGCCTGATCGTGGAAAGTCACGCATTTTATGGGCGGCGATCCCGTCGCGGCGGGCCATGACGTGGGGCGACACGGCGCGCTTCAGTTGTCAGCCCCGCCGCCGTTGCCTCCCGACGGCAATTGCAGGCCGACAACGAGAGAGACGCGCCCGACGCGTCGAGATGATCGAGTGGGAGACCTGATGAGCGCATCACCCGAGCAGCAGCGCCCACCCTGTGCCGAACCCGGGACCGCACGCGACGACACGCGCAGCAACGCGGACGCGCTGTTCCGCGCGGCCTTCGATCGCGCGCCCGTCGGCATGGCACACCTGGCCACCGACGGCCGCTTCCTGACCATCAACGACCGGTTCTGCCTGATCGTCGGCCACGATCGGCAAGCGCTTCTGCGCTGCAATTTCAGGGACATCACCTACCCCGACGACATTGCCCGGGACGACGTGAACCTGCGTGCGATGCTGAACGGTGAAGTCGACCGTTACCTCACCGAGAAGCGCTATGTGCGGTCGGACGGCGAGATCGTGTGGGCGCAGCTCACGGCGTCGCTCCTGCGCGACCCGGAGGGTGCCCCCATAGGACTCGTCGCGGTCCTCGAGGACATCGGCCATCGCCGACAGCTGGAGGCCTCGCTGCTCGAACGCAAGCGGCTGCTGCGCGATCTCGCCGATCACGCCGACGGACCTGTCTGGGTCAAGGACCTCGACGGACGCTTCCTGCTGGTGAACGCCTACATGGAGCAGCGGCACGGCCTCGGCCGCGACGCCCTGATCGGACGCACGGTCTTCGACGTCTAACCGCACGCGCTGGCTGCGGAGTACACGCGCAACGATCGGCAGGTCATCGACACCGGAACCGCGGCCGTCTTCGAGGAAGCCGACGTCGGGCCCGCCGGCCACCGCATCCACCTGTCCAAGAAGTTCCCGCTGCTCGACGAGGCCGGGCGCATCTACGCGATCGGCGCGATCTGCGTCGACATCACGCAGCGCAAGCGCGACGAGGCGGCGCTGCGGCAGTGGGCCGATGCCTTCGAGCACTGCGCCCACGGCATCCGGATCGGCGATCCGGCCACGGGGCTGATCGTCGCCTGCAACCCGGCGCTCGCCCGCATGCGCGGCATGGCGATCGACGAGATCGTCGGCGCGCCGATCCTCGACATGTACGTGCCCGCCGAACGCGAACGCGTGGGCCTGAACATCGCCCGTGCCGATGTCGACGGACAGGTGCGCTACGAGTCCCGGATGATCCGCGGCGACGGAACCGAGTTCCCGGTGCAGATGGACGTCGTGAGCGTCCGCGACGCCGCCGGCGCGCTGCGCTATCGCGTCGCCACCGTGCAGGACCTCACCGAACGCCACGCGGCCGCCGCTGCCGATGCCGAACGCCGCCAGCTCCAGGATCGACTCACGAGGATCGCGACGACGGTGCCGGGCGTCCTCTACTCGTTCCGGCTGATGCCGGACGGCGCGGTCCGGTTCCCGTACGCGAGCGAGGCATTTGCCGGGATCATCGGACTCGAACCGGACGCGTTCGTCGACGATGCCGGCCCCGTGTTCGAGCGCATCCATCCGGACGACATCGAACGCGTGCGGCACTCCATCGCCGAGTCGGCCGCCACGCTCGCGCCGTGGCGGCAGGAGTTCCGGTTCCTGCACACGAAGGGGCACGAGATCTGGATCGAGGCGCACTCCGTGCCCGAGCGCGATCCGGACGGCGGCACCACCTGGCACGGCTACCTGCACGACGTGACCGAGCGCAAGCACGCGGAGATGGCCCTCCGCGACGCGCAGCACGAGCTCGAGGTGCAGCAGGCCGAACTGGAACAACGCGTCACCGATCGCACGGCGGCCCTGCGCCAGCAGGCGAGCTACCTCCTCGCGCTGATCGACAACTTCCCTTTCCGGGTGTGGCTCAAGGACACGCAGCGCCGCTACCTCGCGGCGAACCGCGCCATGGCGAGCTCCGCCGGGCTCGACGTGCGCGAGCTGATCGGACGCACGGATCTCGACGTCCATGTCTGGCCGCCCGAGGTCGCGATGCGCCGGCACGCGCAGGACGGTCTCGTGATCGCATCGCGCGACAAGACGACGGCCGAGGAGGAGATCGTCGACGCGCTCGGCAGCACGTGGCTCGAGACGTACGACGCCCCGGTGTTCGACGCCGACGGCACGGTGCTCGGTACCGTCGGCTTCGCGCGCGACATCACCAACCGGAAGGCGGTCGACGCTGCGCGCGAGGCCGCGCTCGCGGAGGCGAAACGGCTGGCGAAGATGCGCAGCGACTTCCTGGCGAACATGAGCCACGAGATCCGTACGCCGCTGAACGCGGTGCTGGGGCTCGCGCAGATGGGCATGCGCAGCGGCTTCGAAGGTCGCGCCGTCGACGCCTTCGGCCGCATCCTCGATTCCGGCCAGCATCTGCTGGGCGTCATCGACGACATCCTCGACTACTCGAAGATCGAGGCCGGCAAGCTCGCTGTCGAGCAGGGCACGTTCTCGCCCGCGCAGGTGATCGACCGCGCCGTCGGGCTCACCGCCGGCCTCGCGCAGGCGAAGGGCCTGACCTTCGTCGTCGACGAGTCGTTCGACCTCCCGGAGACCTGTCGCGGCGACGGCCTGCGCGTGTCGCAGGTGCTCGTGAACCTGCTGTCGAACGCGATCAAGTTCACGCCGGCCGGCACCGTGACGCTCGAGGCGCTGACCGAGGATCACGCCCTCGTGCTGCGCGTTCGCGACAGCGGCATCGGCATGACGCCTGACCAGGTCGCGCGGCTGTTCCAGCCGTTCGAGCAGGCCGACGGTTCCACGACGCGGCGCTTCGGCGGCACGGGTCTCGGCCTCGCGATCAGCCGCCATCTGGTCGAACTGATGGGCGGCACGATCTGCGTGTCGAGCATTCCGGCCGTCGGTTCGCATTTCGACGTGCGGCTTCCGCTCGACGTTGCCACTGCCGCGTCCTTGCCCCCGCCGCTGTCGGTGGTGATCGCGGGCTTCGCCGACGACGAGGCGACCCTCACCAGTGTCCAGCTCGCGGCGGTCGGCGCATCGCCGAACGTCGTGCCGCCATCGCAGGCGTTCGACGAACCGGTCGACCTCGTCGTGCTGCCGGTCGATGCGCTCGATCCCGCTGTGATCGACGCCGTCGTGGTGGCACTCGGACAGGGGCGTCGCGTCGCCGTCGTCGCGCGTCCGGGTGGCGACTCGACGTTGCCATCCACGCTGCGGGGCCGGGTGGCCGTCATCGACCGCCCGCTCCGGGTACGGCACATCGTCGCGGCCGGCGGCTTCGTCCCCGCGCGCACCAGCCCGGACGCTGTGGCTGCCGCACGCCTCGACGGCCTTCGCGTCCTGGTCGCGGAAGACAGCGAGGTGAACCGCGTCGTGCTCGAGCAGATGCTCGAACCCGAAGGCGTGCGGCTCACGCTCTGTGCGGACGGACGCGAAGCACTCGACCGGCTGCGCGCCGACGGACCCCACGCGTTCGACATCGTGCTGACCGACATCCAGATGCCGGTGATGGACGGCTACGAGTTCGCCCGCGCCGCCCGAACGCTCGATCGCGAGCTGCCCATCATCGGACTGACGGCGCACGCGATGGAGGAGGAGCGCGATCGCTGTCTCGCCGTCGGCATGGTCGACCACATCGCGAAGCCGGTGGATCTCGACGAACTCGTGCGACGCATCCGGCACCATGCACGACGCGTCGAGGTCCGCGCCGCGCCACCCGAGGCAGCTCCGGCCATCGCGGCGATTCCCGCGGTGCCGGATGGATCCGCGCCGATCATCGACTGGGCCGCGGCCGCGGTGCGGTTCAAGGGCCGGACAGCGTTCGTCGACCGCCTCGCGGGCATCGCGCGTGCCGACTGCCGTGAAACGCCGGACGTGCTGCGCGCCGCCGTGCGCGTCGCCGACCGCGACTCGATCGCATTCATCGCGCACAGCCTCAAGAGCGTCTCGGGCAATCTCGCGATGACCGCGCTGTTCACCCTCGCGAGCCGCACGGAACGCGCGGCCCGTGACGATGCGCCGGACGCCATGGCGCTGACGGAGCAACTCGCGCAGGGCGTCGAGCAGATGCTCACGGAGATCGATCGGCGGCTGGGGTAGGTCCCCGGTTGGTCCCGGTACCGTGCGGCGCTGTCGATCGGTAGAAGATCGGTAGTGGAGGGCGGCGCACAATCTTCCGCTGCCGCGCCTCGCGCGTCATCGAGCCGCACGGGGAGGCGCCTTGGAAGGAAGCAACGCGAGACTCGCGAAACTCATCCATCCGCGATTGCACGATGCGGTGCCCCGGCCCCGCCTGTTCCAGCGGCTGGATGAAGCGCGGCGCCGCGGCCGCGCGATCTGCGTCGTCGGACCGCCGGGCGCGGGCAAGACGACCCTCGTGGCGAGCTGGCTGGACGCGGGGCGCATCCCCAGCCTCTGGTTCCAGCTCGACGCCGGCGATGCCGACCTGCCCACGTTCATCCACTACCTCGCGCGCGCAGCGGACGAGTTCGGAACCTCGAATCGCCATCTTCCCCACCTCACCGCGGACTATGTCCACGATGTCCCGGGATTCATGCGGCGCTTCTTCCGCGATCTCTGGGAGCGCATGCCGGCCCCCGCGACGATCGTGTTCGACAACCACCAGGAAGTCGCGCCCGGCAGTCCGCTGCACGACGCGATCGTGATCGCCATCGACGAGGCGCCGGACGATGCGTGCGTCGTCCTCGTGAGCCGGCGCGAGCTGCCGCCCGCGTACGCGCGCCCCGCAGCGAACCGGGCGATCGCGCATGTCGACTGGGAGGATCTCCGCTTCACGCTCGACGAGGCGCGCGCCGTCATCGCGCGCCGCCGGGTCGCCGACGACGCGACGGTCGAGTGGCTGCATTCGATGTCGGCGGGCTGGGCCGCGGG
>CAUJJX010000231.1 GCA_963205165.1 Pseudomonadota bacterium
CGCCACGCGAGCGGCGGGCCGGGCAGCGGCGCGGACTCCGCGATGATGCAGTTCGTGTCGCGCGAGATCAGACCCTTCGCGAGCATGCGGTCGTACGTCACGTCGGCATCGGCCGCGGCGTCGACCGTGCCGTTCTTCACGGCCAGCTCGGCGGCGTCGTGCGAGCCGGCATACGTGAACTTGCCGAAGTAGTCCTGCGGCATCGCGCCGGTCGCCTGCTTGACCATGTACGTCGGGACGAGCCCGCCGGAGGTCGACGCCGGATCGACGAACGCGACGCTCTTCCCCTTCAGGTCCTTGATGGTGCGGATGCCGTTGCCGCAGCGCGCGACGATGATGCTCTTGTACGTCGGCGAGTTGGACCCCGCGCGGATGCCGACGGCGAAGGCCTCGGCGCCGGCCTCCTGTTCCGCAAGCAGGTACGACAGCGGACCGAACCACGCGACGTCGACGCGCTTCTTGCGCATCGCCTCGATCACGCCCGTGTAGTCGGTCGCGGTGAACACCTTCACCTTCTCGCCCAGCTTCTTCTCGAGGTAGGCGCGCATCGGCTCGAAGCGCTTCACCATGTCCTCGTTGTTCTCGGCGGGCAGCAGGCCCACCACGAGATCACGCGCCTGCACCTGCCCCGCCCCGCACGCCACCAGAACCGCGCCGAGCACAGCCCGGACGATAGCCGTCCGCGTTCGCCAGTCCGCCATGATTCCCCTCCGTCGAGCAGGTCGTGACCATCGACCCGATAGCGTGATTGTGACGGCGGGAATGCACGCTGTCCTTGATCGAACGCGGTATCAGTGGACATCGCTACCGCGGGATCCCGGCCGGCGGACAGCGCGACCGCAGGATTCGGCGACGGTCCGCGCCGTCATCGCATAGAGTCGCGCCCCGGGGCTGCGCGTGCGGCCGTGCGGAGACAGCGGATGGCGTGGTGGTCATGGCAGGCGAAGGGACTGATCTGCGGGTGCTGGCTGGTCGCCGCGGTGGCGGCGGCCGCCCCGCCCGGCGCGATCACACCCATCCACCACATCCAGGGGGCGGGGCCCGCGAGTCCGCTCGTCGGCCGGACCGTCACGACCCGCGGCATCGTCACCGCGGTGTTTCCCGGGCTGCGCGGCTGGTTCCTGCAGGACGAATCCGGCGACGGCGATCCGCGGACGTCCGATGGCGTGTTCGTCTTCGCGAACCGCGGCCCGATCGACGTCGCGGTCGGCGAGCGCATCGAGCTGACGGCGACGGTCACCGAGTACGCCGCGCGTGCAGGCGAGCCGACGCTGACCGAACTCGTCCGGCCGGCCGTCGTCGCACGGCTCGGCACCGGCCGGATCGCGCCGACGCCGGTCGCGCTGCCGGAGGCGGTCGACGGCGATCTCGAACGCGTCGAGGGCATGCTCGTGACGTTCGCCGACCCGCTCACCGTCTCCCAGACCTTCTTCCTCGGCCGCCACGGCCAGCTCACGCTGTCGGCCGGCGGACGCATGACGAAGCCGACGCAGTTGCATCGCCCCGGCAGTCCGGCAGCCGCGGCACTCGCTGCACTCAACGCCCGCCGACGGATCGTCCTCGACGACGGACGCTCGGCCGCACGCACGGCGGACGACGCCGGACCGGTCCCCTACCGCGGCGTCGACGGCACGGTCCGGGCAGGCGACACCGTCACCGGGCTGACCGGCGTCGTCGACTCCGGACGCGTCTCGGGCGGCGGTGGCGTCGAGGTCGACTACCGCGTGCATCCGACGATGACGCCAGTCATCACCCGCGTGAACGCCCGCCCGGCCGCACCGCCCCCGGTCGGCGGCACGCACCGCGTTGCAGCGTTCAATCTGGGCAACTGGTTCACCACCTTCCGCGACGGCACGACGTCCGCGGGCGGCGCCGGACACGGCTGCCTGCCCTCGGGCACGACGACCGACTGCCGCGGCGCCGCCGACGCCCGCGCCTTCGCCAGCCAGCGCGCGAGGATCGTCGCGGCCATCGCCGCCCTGGACGCCGACGTCGTCGGACTCGTCGAGGTGCAGCGCAACGGTGGTGTCGCCGTCGCCGACCTCGTCGCGGCGCTGAATGCCCGGCCCGGATCGGTCCGGTACGCCGCCGTCCCGGACCCGATCGCGGGCGTCGGGACCGACGCGATCCAGGTGGCGATCATCCACCGGCCCGCGCGCGTCGCCGCGGTCGGGGGTGCGCTGGCGGACACGGCGGTCGTCCACGGCCGGCATCCGGTCGCGCAGACGTTCGCGACGGCGGACGGCGCGCGGTTCAGCGTCGTCGTCGCCCACTTCAAGTCGAAGCGCTGCGTCGGCGCGGACGGTCCGGACCTCGATCGCGGCGACGGCCAGGGCTGTTACAACGACCGTCGCCGGCGGCAGGCCGCGGCGCTGGCCGGCTTCGTCGGCACCGTGCAGGCGGCGGCCGGCGATCCGGACGTCTTCGTCATCGGCGACCTGAACGCGTACGGCCGCGAGGATCCGCTCGAGACGCTCGCTGCCGCCGGGCTCGCGGACCAGCTCGCGCGCTGCGCCGGGCCGGCCGACTACTCGTACGTGTTCGACGGCGAGGCCGGCACGCTGGACCACGTCCTCGCGACGCCGTCCGCAGCCGTGCAGGTCACGGGGGCGGCGCACTGGCACATCGATGCCGACGAGCCGCCGGACCTCGACGACGCCACCGGCGGGCATCGTCCGGCAGCCCCCTGGCGCGCGTCGGACCACGACCCCGTCGTCGTCGGGCTGACGCCGGTCCGCACCCCGCCCGTCCGGCGCTACGATTCCGGGCATTCCTGCCGATAACGCCGTCATGCAGAGCCCGCCCCATTTCCGCGATCCGACCCCGACACGCACCGCCGCGGAACGGTGGCTGCCCGCGGTCGCCGCCGTGATCGTGGCAATCCTCGGGCTCGTGCTCA
>CAUJJX010000232.1 GCA_963205165.1 Pseudomonadota bacterium
GGATGGCTACACGCTGCTGCTCACCGCGAACAGCATGCTCGTCGTGAACCCCGCGCTGTACCGCGCGCCGGGCTTCGACCCCGTGAAGGATTTCGAGCCGGTCGCGCTCGTCGCGACGGCGGGTTACCTGATCGCGGCGAAGCCGGGGTTCCAGGCCGGGAACATCCGCGAACTGATCGGACTCGCCCGGACGAATCCCGGCATGCGCATCCAGTACGGATCGGCGGGCAACGGCACGATGAATCACCTGATCGGCGAGATGCTGAACCAGGCCGCGAAGATCGAGCTGGAGCACGTGCCCTACAAGGCTGCCGCGATGGCCGCGTCGGACGTCGCCGGCGGGCAGATTCCGCTCGCGGTGCTGAGCGTGCCAGCGTCGCTCGGTCTCGTGCAGGGCGGCAAGCTGAAGGTGCTCGCCGTCACGAACGAAAAGCGCATCGCGGCGCTGCCCGTCGTGCCGACCGTCGGGGAGACCATCCCGGGGTTCGGCGTGACGCCGTGGTACGGCATCGTCGCGCCGGCCGGTACGCCGAAGGCGATCGTCGAGCGGTTGCGCGCGGCCGTCGCGCAGGTGCTCGACGCGAAGGACGTCCAGGAGAAGCTGGCGGGGCAGGGCTGCGAGATCCACCGCGGCGGGCCGGCGGAGTTCGCGGCGCTGATCGCCACCGACCGGACGAAGTGGGCGCGGATCGTCCGGGATGCGAAGGTGTCGCTGGACTGATCGGCGTGCGACGCGCCCTCGCGTTGCCGCGGGCGATCCACGCCGCCCCGATCCGAACGACACGGGGCGGCCGGCCCGCGTGATTCACACCCACCCCGACCTCGACAGGAGTCCCATGCTTCCCCGTCTGCTGTTCGCCCTCGTCTTCGCCGTGCCGGCCGCCGCGCTGGCGCAGTCGCCATCCGCGTCGGCATCGGCGCTCTTCCGGTCCCGGGGCCAGCCCGGAACCGAGCCGATCGTGGCCGAGACGCCCTACGAGTCGAAGCCCGGCCGGCCTCAGGCGGCGATCGTCCGGATCGACCCGGACGCCGTTGCCCTGGTCGTCGCAGCGGAAACCCGGCCCGGCGTCTTCGAGATCGTCGCGCGGTCCGGCCGGTTCACGGTGCCGCTGGAATCCAGCTACGGGACCGCCGTCGAACTGTTCGCCTTCGATGCCCCGGATCGCCTGTCGCTCTCGCTCACATCGCGCAGCGGCTGCGGGCGCAGCGCCGTCACGCACCGCTTCGCGCTCCGTCGGGGGGAATGGGTCGCGACAGGTCTCGACATCGACACCGTGCGCTGCACCGACGACGGGGTGGAGCCCGACTGGAGCGAGAGCGCGAACTACATCACCGGCAAGACCGTCCGCACCGTGCACACCCGTGCCGGGGCAGCGAAGCGCGTCCAGACGGCAGGCGCGCGGCGGGCGTTCCCGCTGTCGAAGTTTCCGCCCGACGGACCCGAGTCCGCCTACGCCGAACTGCGGTGATGCGCGGCAGGGCGGTCCGATACGGACACCCGCCCGGCACCGGGCGGCTGCATCGAGCGACGTCGAATTCCGGAAAGCCGGCCGCCACGCACGCTCACCGCGCCGGCAACCCCGGAATCCCGTGGTCGAAGCCCTTGCCGTTGGCCGTGACCGCGTAGCCGTAAAGCACCAGCACGCCGATGCTGGGGTTCGGGTCCGTGATCCCAGGGCCGGCGCTCAGATTGGGAATCGCGACGGGTACGGGGTTGCCGTTCGCCCAGCCCCAGTCGAGGCCGATGTTGCCGCTGATCCCCGCGCCGGCCGAACCGCTCGGCCCGAAGAACAGGCCGCTCGCATTCGTCACGGTCATCGCCGAGCCGTTGACCATCAGGTCGACACCGAAATCGAACCCGGCGCCCGTGGCGGACACGCCCAGGCCCAGGCCTTCGGCGAGCGTGTAGATCGCGCGCACGTCACTGACCTTGCCGTCCTTCGCCACATCCATGACGACGCCGAAGCGCCCTTCGAAGCCGCCTGCCACGACAACATGCGCGCTGACGTTCCAGCCAAGGGTGACGGCGATGGACTTCGTGGGGTACACGAATCCGGGCAGCCCCGTCCGCGTGCCGGTGCCGTCATCCACCACGGCAGTCTGACGAGGCCGATCACCGGCACCCGGCTTCGCGCTGGCTGCGGCGGCGCCACGCGGCCCCCGCTTCGGCGACGACCGTCCGCCCAGCACCTCGTCGGCGAGCCACTGCGCGAGCTTGTCGGCCTCGTCACCGAACTTGCCCCTGGCCACGAGCTGGAGCAGGCGCCCGAGCTTCTTCTGGGCCGCACCGTCCGTCGTGACCTTGTTCACGAAGGCGTAGGCATCCTCGATGGAGTCCTGGTACTGCTTGCCGGTCGTGCGCACGGTTTCGGCGAGCGCACGCGTGTCTGCGGCGGCGACCTCGGCGGCGGGCCGGGACTCCTCGAGCTTCGCCACGACGGCGGTCCACATCGGCGCGGTCTTCGCGCTCTCGAGAACGTCGTCGATGCCTTCGACGATGTCGTCGACCGTCGCCTTGGAGAACGTCTTCTCCAGGGCCTTCTGCCCCTTGAGCGCGAGGCGCACGGTCTTGCCGGCGGTCTTGTCGGCTTCGTCGATGACCTTGCCGGTGGTCTTGTCGATCTCGCCGATCACCTTGCCGCTGCCGTCGACGACGACTTCGACGGCTTCCTCGGTCTCTTCCTCGACTTCCTTGCCGGCCTTCCTGACCTTCTTCTTCACCTTCTTGATGACCTTCTTCGTCTTCTTCACGCCATCGTCGATGGCGCTCCCGGCGTCCTTCAGGATGTCGGCCCGGGCCGGCTCACCGGCGACGAGTGCCGCGAGGGCAGCGATGACGACGAGGGTCGGTCGGAACATGGTCGAGGGCCTGCAGGCGTTGGTCGGGCAGCGAACATACCAGACGCCCGGTCGACGGATCCGGATGTGCGACGGCCGCGCCGACCCGGCGCGGCGGGTCACCGACGAATGGCTGTCCCGGAGGCGCCCGCGTCGGCGGTCAGCCGCGCAGGGGGTCGGGAAACTCCGCGTCGACGGCGCCCGCATCGAGGGCGTCCCACAGCGTGTCGGTGTCGGGCTCGGCGGCCTTGCCGATCGCGGCGAGCGCCTCGGGCGAGAGCACCTGCAGCCGCGCGTCGCGCAGCATCTCGACCTGCGTCGCACCGCCGGCCAGCGCGGCGAAGATGCCGCCCCCCGTGACGCCCGTCACGACGACCTCGACCTCGATGTTGTGTCCCTCGTCGTGGACGTAGCGCGTCGCGAGCGCGAGCAGCGCGAGGTACTCCGACAGCACGACGCGTTCGTCGGCCGGATCGGCGGAGTGGCTCTCGCTGTCGAGCAGCACGACGATCCGCAGCGGCTCGGGCGTGTTGACGATGCGCAGCAGCAGCGCCGCGAGGGCGAGCGCCGCGGGCGCGGTCGTGTCGGCACCGCCGATGAGTCCGACGACGACGGGCCTGCCGGCCTTGCGCGGTCGCGCGAACAGCACCGGGCCGGTGCGCTTGACGTCGGCGTCGTCGCCGACGAGGTGACGCACGAGACGCATCGTTTCGGGTTCGAGCGACGCGAGCGGCACCGGCGCCGGCGCCCGCAGCGCGCGGTCGCCGAGGCGTTCGTGGAGTTCCTCGGCCCAGTCGTAGATGAAGTCGTCGGAATCGGGCGCCGGTTCGTCCAGCCAGTCGGACAGGACGTCGTGGTAGTCCCCGGCGGTGTCCTCGCAGAGTTGCGTGGACGCGGTCATCGCGGCCCGCGCCTCGCCGCCGATCAGCGCGCGGACGGCGTCCGCGTCGGACGCGTCGAGGGCATCGCGGCCGGCGATGTGCTGGATGAGCTTCGGGCCGGACATGGCCAGGACAGCGCCGGCATTCATCGCGCGACGCTCGCAGAGCGACGCCAGCGCGCTCGTGCCACCGAAGGCGTTGCGGGTGATGACCGCGAACATCCGCTGCCCGGCGAGCTTCGCGTCGAGCACGTTGCGCAGCAGGCGGCGCAGCGCGTCGATCGTGGCCATGCCCTCGGTCACGCGCATCCCGCCGGAATTCAGCAGGAAGACGAGCGGCACGCCGCGTTCCACGGCGACGTCGAGCGCCTCGGTGATCTGCTCGGCCTCGTCGGCGCCGATGGAGCCGTACTGCTTCGAGTAATCGGTGGCGACGACGATGCACGGATGCCCGGTGACGACCGCGCCGTGGACGACGACGTCGCCGGTGGCGTCGATGTCGAGCGGCATGTGGGCGCCGGCACCGAGCCAGGCGTCGAGTTGTTCGTGCAGGGGAAGTTTCGCAAACATGGAATGGAGTCGCTCAGTGGAACAGGGTGCCGGCAGCGTCGATTGCGGCCGTCCGTCGCCCGGTGGCCGGGGGCGGGGGCGGGATTGTAGGGGCTTGCCGGGGTGCAGGCACGCCCGAAGCCGAAGATCGTTGCGGCCCGGGCCTGTCGACACTGCGTCGGCACGGGCATCCGCAGTCTGACCAGCGCTACCCGTCAGTCTCGATACCCGACGCCCTGCACGCCGCGACGAGTGCCCGGTGGGCGATCTCGAAATCGAAGCTGCGGATGGCGCTCTCGATGGCGCCGCAGGATTCCCCGAAGGTGTCACGGAAGAGCGCGGCGTTCGCGTCGAATGTGTGGACGGCCGTCATGTCGTCGGCCGCGAGCAGGGCCGCGAGCTTGCGGCAGGCGTCGGCCGCGTTCGCCGAAACGATCGGGGGCGACGTGGCCGCGGCCGGATCGACGGGAACGGCGGGCTCCGGCGGTGCCACCCCGTCCCGGATCGCGGGCAGCGCGCCTGCGTTCACTGGCGGGATCGCGCCGGGCCGGGTCCAGCGGAGCAGCGCGGACCACAGCGCTTCCGGATCGATCGGGGTCGAGACGACGTCGTTCATGCCGGCCGCTAGGCAGCGGGCGCGCAGTTGCTCCGTCGGGTGCGGGGCCATGGCGATCACCGGGAGCAAGGCGCCTTGCGGCAGTCCGCGGACCTCGCGCAGGGACGCGAAGTCGTCCGCCACCGACAACTCGAGATCGACGACCACCGCGTCGTACGCCGTCTCGAGCACACGCTCGAGTGCTGCCGCGCAGCTTCCGGCAGTGTCGACGCGCAGGCCGGCTTCGGCGAGCAGGTCGACCGTCATCTCCCGTTCGATGTCATCGCGGGCGACGAGCAGCACGTGGCGTCCGAGGAGCGGGGCGAGGGTCGGGCCGTCGAGCGGACCTTCGTCGGCGGATGGCAGTCGATCGACGGGGCCGGGCTCCAGCGCGGCGACCGTGGCGTCCAGCAGCTGCGCCGCCGTGATCGGCTTCGCGAGGACGCTCGTGATGCCGAGCGCCGCGGCCTGCGCGGCGACGTCCGCATGGTCGCCGGGCGTCATCGCGATCAGCACCGGCTGGCGGGCGAGGTTCGTGGCAACGATCTGCCGGGCCGTCTCGCGGCCGTCCATGTCCGGCATGTGCCAGTCGAGGAACACGACGTCGAACGGGCGGCCGTTCTCCGCGGCGTCCCGGACGGCCTGCACGGCGGCAGCGCCGGACGCGACGTCCGCGACGTCGTACGTCATGCCGGACAGGGCGTCGACCAGCACGCCGCGCGCGTAGTCGTTGTCGTCGACGACCAGGATCCGTCGGTCGTTCGCGCCCACGCGGGGCGGTGCGAGGCCGGCGGACGCGTGTCCGACGCCGACCCGGACCGTGAACCAGAAGGTGCTGCCCTGGCCGGGCGTGCTCTCGACGCCGATCGCGCCGTCCATCAGTGCGACGAGGCGCTCCGCGAGCGCGAGGCCGAGGCCGGTGCCGCCGTAGCGGCGCGAGATCGTGTTGTCGCCCTGTTCGAAGGTCCGGAAGAGCCGCGCCTTCTGCTCGTCGGTGATGCCGATGCCGGTGTCGCGGACGGCGAAGCG
>CAUJJX010000233.1 GCA_963205165.1 Pseudomonadota bacterium
GATGCGACTCGTCGCCGACATCGGCGGGACCAACGCCCGGTTCGGGCTCCTCGAACCGGGCGCCGCGCGGCCCTCGCGCGAACGCGTCCTGGCGTGCGCGGAATTCCCCGATCCCGCCGCAGCCATCCGCCGCTATCTCGCCCTCGAAGGCGACCCGGTCGTGCGCGAGGCGGCACTCGCCGTCGCCGCGCCGGTCACCGGGGATCACGTCCGCTTCATCAATCTCGACTGGTCGTTCTCGATCGAGGCCACGCGTCGCGCGCTCGGACTCGACCGGCTGATCGTCATCAACGATTTCACGGCGCTCGCATTGGCGCTGCCCGGACTCGCACCGGACGAACGCCGGCAGGTCGGCGGCGGCGCGCCCGTGCCCGACATGCCGATCGCGCTGCTCGGGTCCGGTACGGGTCTCGGCGTCTCGGGCCTGCTGCCGTCGCCGACCGGCTGGATCCCGATCGCGGGCGAAGGCGGTCACACGGCGTTCAGCCCCGTCGGTGCGCGCGAGGCCGCCGTCCTCGTGAAACTCTGGGAGCGCTTCGACCACGTGTCGACCGAACGCCTCGTGCAGGGCGCCGGGTTCGTGCTGCTGTACGAGACGTTGTGTGCGCTCGACGGCGCGACGCCGCGCGCGATGCGTCCGGAAGACGTCACGCGCGAGGCACTCGCCGGCACCGATGCGCACTGCGTCGAGGCGCTCGACATGTTCTGCGGGATCCTCGGATCCGCCGCCGCGAATCTCGCCGTCACGCTCGGCGCGCGCGGTGGCGTCTACGTCGGTGGTGGCATCGTGCCGGCGCTCGGCACCGCGTTCGACCGATCGTCGTTCCGCGCGCGGTTCGAGGCCAAGGGGCGCTACCGCGGCTACGTCGCGGCGATGCCGACGTACGTGATCACCGCGACCCACCCGGGGCTGCGCGGCGTCGCGTGTGCGTTCCCCCGGAACTGATCCCGCCGAGCAGATTCCTTCGCGCTGAAGGACCGGAACACGTGCTACGGTTCGAACCGTCCGGATGCGAATGTCCTTGCCGAGCGCGCGTACCGCATGTCGACCGATCCGCCCGATTCCCGAGTCCTGTCCGCCGGTGATGCACGGTTGTGCCACGCCTTCGTCGAGGCGATGGCCGAGGGGGCGGTCGCGCTCGAACGGGATGGCCGGATCCGCTTTCACAACGGCCCCTTCGCGCGATTGCTCGGCGTCCCGGCGACCGATCTCGGCGGACAGCCCTTCGAGACATTCGTCGACGTCGCCGACCGTGCCGAGGTCGCGAACTTCCTGAAGCACGGGTCGGCGGCAACGCTCGAAGTCCGTCTCGACTACCGCGGCACCGTGGTGCCCGCGCGGCTCGCCGCCGTGCAGGTGGCATTCGATGGCGCCGACGTCACCTGCCTGCTCGTCACCGACCTCACGCGCGTCCGCGAGACCGAGGCGCTGTTCCGCACGACCTTCGAACAGGCTGCCGTCGGGATGGCGCAGGTCGGGCTCGACGGTCGCTGGCTCCGCGTGAACCGCAGGCTCTGCGACATCGCGGGCCGCGACCGCGAGACGATGCTCGCGCTGACCTTCCAGGACATCACGCATCCCGACGATCTCGACGCCGATCTCGACCTCGTCCGGCGGCTGCTCGCCGGCGAAGTCGAGAGCTACACGATGGACAAGCGCTACCTGCGCCCTGACGGGTCGACGGTGTGGATCGCGCTCACTGCCGCACTCGCGCGTCACCCCGATGGGGCGCCGGCGTACTTCATCGCCGTCGTCGAGGACACGCAGCAGCGCAAGGACGCCGAGACAGCGCTGATCGACAGCCAGCGCAAGCTGCAGGCGATCGTGGATCACGTGCCCGGCGCGCTGTTCCTGAAGGACGTCGAGGGCCGCTACGCACTCGTCAACCGCTACGCCGAGTCGGTCTCGACGAAACCCGCCAGCGTCATGCTCGGCCATGCCGATGTGGAGCTCTATCCGGCCGAGATCGCGGCGGGCTTCCGCGCCGCCGATCTCGCGGTGCTGCAGGCCGGAGAGCCGCGCGTGATCGAGGAAACGCTCCCGGTGGACGGCGTCCCGCGGGCCTTCCTGTCGCACAAGTTCCCGGTCTTCGACGAGCGGGGGAAGGCGGTCTACATCGGCGGCATCTCGCTCGACATCACCGAGCGCCGCGCCGCCGAGGAGGCCCTGCGCGAGAGCGAGCAGCGCATCCGCGCCATCATGGAATCCCTCGCGGACGGCGTCTTCGTCGCCCAGGAGCGCCGGTTCGTGTTCGCCAATCCGGCACTGGCCGCGATGCTCGGCTACACCCTCGACGAGTTCGTCGGGCGCCCCTTCGCCGACGTCGTCGCGCCGGAGTTCCTCGACGTCTGGACGACGCGATTCGACGCGCGCGTCCGCGAGGGCGACGAACCGCCCCGGCAGTACGAGCTGCGCTTCCTGACGCGCGATGGTGATCGCAATCTCTGGGTGGAACTGCGCGCGAACCGCATCCGTTTCGGCGGCCGGCCCGCCGTCCTCGGCATCATCCGCGACATCACGGAACGGCGCGCCGCCGAGGAGGAGATCCGCACGCTCAACGCAACCCTCGAGACGCGGGTCGTACAGCGCACTGCCGAGCTGTCGGCGGCGAACGAGGAACTCGAAGGTTTCGCCTACGCCGTCTCGCACGATCTGCGGGCACCGCTGCGCGCCATGACCGGTTTCAGCCAGGCACTCGTCGAGGATTGCAGCGATCACCTCGATGCCGAGGCGCGCGGCTACCTCGACCAGATCGTGCGCGGCGGTCGGCACATGGCCGCACTGATCGACGGCCTCCTGCGGCTGTCGCGCAGCACGCGCGGGCAGCTGCACCGGGATCGCATCGACGTGTCCGCGCTGGCGTCCGGGATCCTCGAAGAGCTCGCCGCGAGCGACCCGGGCCGGCGGGTGAACGTCGACGTTGCGCCCGACCTCGTCGCCTGGGGCGACACCGCGATGATCGATGTCGTGATGCGCAACCTGCTCGACAACGCGTGGAAGTACACCGAGGGCACACCCGACGCACGCATCCGCGTCGAAGCGACGGGCGACGGACCCGGCCGTGTCTTCCGCGTGTCCGACAACGGTGCCGGTTTCGACATGGCGCATGCCACGAAGCTGTTCCAGCCCTTCCAGCGGCTGCACCGCCAGGACGAATTCCCCGGCATCGGCATCGGGCTCGCAACGGCCCATCGCATCGTGCGTCGCCACGGTGGCGAACTGCACGCGACCGGCAGCAAGGGACACGGCGCAACGTTCGCGTTTTCCCTCCCATTCGAAGGTGAACCGGAGTCGACCGCACCATGAAGCCGAAGTCGATCGTGCTGGTGGAAGACAACCCGCAGGACGAGATGCTCACGCTGCGCGCGCTGCGCAAGGCGAATCTCGCGAACCACGTGCAGGTCGTGCGCGACGGGCAGCAGGCCCTCGACTACCTGTTCCGCGAAGGCGAGTTCGCCGACCGGCCGGGCACCGACCAGCCTGCCGTGATCCTGCTCGACCTCAACCTGCCCCGCGTCAGCGGACTCGACGTGCTGGAGCGGTTGCGCGCCGATCCGCGGACGCGGCTCGTGCCGATCGTGATCCTGACGTCGTCCGACGAGGAGCGCGACCGGCTGGGCTGCTACGAGAGCGGTGCCAACAGCTTCGTGCGCAAGCCACTCGAGTTCGCGGAGTTCGTCGAGACGGTGGCGTGTCTCGGCATCTACTGGCTCGCGACGAACGAGCCGCCTGCCGGGTGAATACGCGACGCACCGTCATCGCACGCGACCCCCGCGCACCGCGCGGGTCGTTCATCGTCGCGGCTCCGAAGCCGCGGCGCGGGCCGGTGCCTGCAGAACGCCAGCGATGCAGCGCCGCCGGCACGACGGCGTCGGGCTCCGCACCGATCCCGCATGTGCCGGACGATGCAAACGCCACGGGGCCCGTCCACCAATGAACGTCGTCGCCGATCCCGACACCGTCCGGCTCCTCGCCGTCGAGGATTCCGAGGCCGATTTCCATCTGACGGCGCGGCATCTCCGCAGCGGCTTTCCGGCGATCCAGTGCGAGCGCGTCGACTCGCGCGCGACGCTGGAGGCGGCCCTCGCCGCCGGCGGTTGGCACGTGGTCCTGTCGGATTACTCGATGCCCGGCCTGTCGTTCCGCGAGGTGCTCGCACTCGTCCGCGAACATGCGCCCGACCTCCCGGTGATCCTGTTGTCGGGCAACGTCGGCGAGGAGGAAGCCGTCGAGCTGCTGAAGCTCGGCGTCTCCGATTTCGTCGTCAAGGACCGTCCCGCGCGGCTGCTGCCCGCGATCCGGAACAGCCTGCGCGAAGCCGTCGAACGGCGGGCGTGGCAGGCCGCGGAGGCCGCGCTGCGCGACAGCGAGGAACGCAACCGGCTGGCGCTCGACGCGGCCCGGCTCGGCGCGTGGCGGTTCGATCCGTCGATCGGCCGGGTCGAGATCGACGTCCGTTGTCGCGAGCTTCACGGGATCGATGCCCCGGCCTGCTCCATTGCCGAACTGACCGAGCGCGTCCACCCCGACGACCGTGCGCGGTACGCCGATTTCCTCGCGACGCTGCTCGATCCGGCGGCAGCGTCGGCGCGATCCGAGATCGACGTGCGCCACCTGCACCCGGACGGCAGCGTCCGCTGGTTCGCGATCACGGCACGCACGCACTTCGAGGGCGAGGGGGCGGCCCGCCGCGCGCGTTTCGTGACCGGCACGTGCCAGGACATCACGGAGCGTCGCGCTGCCGAGGACGCCCTGCGCGAGCGCGTCGAACTCCAGGCCAGGCTCGAAAGCGTCGCGCGCACGGTCCCCGGCGTGATCCATTCGTTCCGCCGCCGGCCGGACGGTCACCTGAGCGTCCCGTTCGCGAGCGACGCGCTGGGCCACGTGTTTCAACTGCACCGCGACGAACTCGCCGCGGACGCCGGGCCGCTGTTCGCGCGTGTGCACCCGGACGATCGCGATGCGCTGCACGCGGCCATCGAGGAATCCGCGCGCGGCATGACGCCGTGGCGGGGCGAGTTCCGGATCCGTCGCGACGACGGCACCGTCCGCTGGCTCGAGGGCCATTCGGTGCCGCTCCGCGAACCCGACGGCGGCGTGCTGTGGCACGGCTTCATCCAGGACGTCACGGAGCGCAAGACGGTCGAGGCCGCGCGCGACGAGGCGCTGCACGCCCTCGCGCAGGCGCAGGCGATGGCCCGCGTCGGCAGCTGGAGTTGCGAGCTGCCCGGCGCGACGATCACCGTGTCGCCCGAGCTCGCGCGGTTCTATGGCGTCGAGGGTGGCGTCGTCGATGCCGCGATGTCGTGGACGCACATCCATCCGGACGATCGTCCGGACGTGCTGTCGGCGTGGCGCCGCGCGCTGAAGGGGGCGCCGTACGACGTCGAGCACCGCATCGTGGTGGAGGGTCGCGTGAAGTGGGTCCACGCGAAGGCCGAGGTCGTCTTCGCGCCGGACGGCCGCGCGGTCTCGGCGCTCGGCATCACGCAGGACATCACCGAGGCGCGCGAGGCGCAGGCTGCGCTCGACACGTATCGCCGGCACCTCGAGCAGGAAGTCGCCGCGCGGACCGCCGAAGTGCGCGAGCAGGCGAGCTACCTCTACGCGCTCATCGACAACGTGCCGTTCCAGGTGTGGTTCAAGGACACCGACAGCCGCTACCTCGCCGTGAACCGTGCGAACGCCGCCGCGTGCGGCCTCGCCATCGAGGAGATGGTCGGTCACACCGACGACGAGCTGTGGCCCGGCCAGGTCGCACGCGAACTGCGCGAGTCCGATGCCGCGGTCCGTGAGAGCCGTCGCCCCCGCACCGGCGAGGAACACGCGGAGGGCGCGGAGGGCTCGGTGTGGGTCGAGACGTACAACGCGCCCGTCTTCGACGATCAGGGGGCCGTGATCGGCACCGTCGGCTTCGCGCGGGACATCACCGACCGCAAGCTGACCGAGCAGGCGCGCGAGGCGGCGCTCGCCGAGGCGCGGCGGCTCGCGCAGGTGCGCAGCGACTTCCTCGCGAACATGAGCCACGAGATCCGCACGCCGCTCAACGCCGTCCTCGGGCTCGCGCAGGCCGGCGCGCGCGACGTCGCAACGCGCGATGTGCATCCCGCGTTCAATCGCATCCTCGACGCCGGCCGGATGCTGCTCGGCGTCGTCGACGACATCCTCGACTTCTCGAAGATCGAGGCCGGCAAGCTCGAACTGGAGTCGGCCGAGTTCCGCGTCGGCGACGTGATCGACCGGGCCATCGCCCTCTTCGCGCCGCGCGCCGCGGCCAAGGGACTCGACCTGCGGATCGAGGAGTCCGCCGGGTTGCCCGACACGCTGTCGGGCGACGCGCTGCGGCTCTCGCAGATCCTCGTGAACCTGCTGTCCAACGCCGTGAAGTTCACGGAGCACGGCACGGTGTCGCTGCTCGTCGAAGCCGAACCGGGCGGCCTGCATGTCGCCGTCGAGGACTCCGGGATCGGCATGAGCGCGCGGCAGCTCGACCGGCTGTTCCAGCCCTTCGAACAGGCCGACGGATCCACGACGCGCCGCTTCGGCGGCACCGGACTGGGTCTCGCGATCTCGAAGCGCCTGCTCGACCTGATGCACGGCACGATCGACGTCGCGAGCCGCGTCGGCGGCGGCGCGCGATTCGACCTGCACATCCCCTTCGCCGACGGCAGGGCCGCCGAGCCGGTGCTGCCGCGGCACATCGCGCTCGCGGGGCTGCCCGCCGACGAGACCGCCCGGATCACCGATGCGCTGCAGGCGCGCGGCATGACCGTGACCGTGGCGGACGAGGCCGCGCGGACCGCCGTCGCACCGGATCTCGTGGTGGTCGATCTCGCGGCGCTCGAACGTGTCGCGGCGGTCGTCGAACCGGCCGTGCGCATCGCGGTGGTGTGTCCACCGGGTGTTGCCGCCGACCCGCTCGAATCCTGGCGGGACCGGGTCGTCGTGCTCGAACGTCCGTTGCGGGTGCGGCACGTGCTCGAGGCGCTCGACGCGGGTGTGTCGGGCGTTGCCAGCGCCCCGGACCACGCGCGCCTCGCCGGACTGCGTGTCCTCGCCGCCGAGGACAACGAGGTCAACCGGGTCGTGCTGCAGGAACTCCTCGACCTGGAGGGGGCGCAGCTCGTGCAGGCCGCGAACGGCCGGCTCGCCGTCGAGCGCTTCGTGGCGGACGGCCCCGGTGCCTACGACGTCGTCCTGACCGACATCCAGATGCCGGAGATGGACGGCTACGAGACGACCCGCCG
Source organism: Pseudomonadota bacterium (assembly GCA_963205165.1). Classification (GTDB taxonomy): domain Bacteria; phylum Pseudomonadota; class Gammaproteobacteria; order Burkholderiales. The sequence continues at coordinate 7,249 of CAUJJX010000233.1, forward strand.
GTTGCACGCGATCGCACCGGGGTTGCCCGTGATCGGGCTGACGGCCCACGCGATGTCCGAGGAACGCGATCGGTGCCTCGCCGCCGGGATGGTCGAGCACGTCGCGAAGCCGATCGACCTCGACCGGCTCGTCGCGGTGCTGCGGCCGTACGTTCCGCTGCGCGCCGGCGGGTTCGCGGCGGCTCCGGTCGCCGCTGTGCCGTCGGTGCCGGCGCCCGTCGAACCGGTCGCGGGGGAAACGCAGCCGGCGCTGGAAGCGACCTCCGCGGGCCCCGTCGACTGGCCCGGGCTGATGATCAGATTCAAGGGGCGGCGTGAATTCGTCGATAAGCTGGCTTCCATCGTCGTCAAGACCCACCGGGACACGCCGTCGCGGTTGCGGGAATCGTCGGCGCAGGGGGATCTCGATGCCATCGCCTTCACGGCCCACAGCCTGAAGGGCATGGGCGGCAACCTCATGGCGACGTCGCTGCGGCATCTGGCGACGCGCACCGAGGACGCTGCCCGGCGCGGCGACTCGGACACCCCCGCGCTCGCGATCCAACTTGCCGGCGTGCTGGAGGTGACGCTGTCCGCCCTGACTGCCGGTAATCCCTGATGAACACCATTTCGATCGACGCACCGCCATGCCACTGAACGCGAACGGCCGATCCCACGTCCTCGTAGTCGACGACCAGCCCGACAATCTGCTGATCCTCGAGGACATGCTCGGCGAGGAGCATGCCGTGCACACCGCCGACAGCGGTCGCGAGGCCCTCGCGTGGGTCGAGGGTGGCGAGCCCGTCGACCTCGTGCTGCTCGACGTGATGATGCCGGACCTCGACGGCTTCGAGGTCTGCCGGCGCCTGAAGGCGAATGCCGCCGTCCGCGACATCCCCGTGATCTTTCTGACGACGCTGCAGAGCGCCGACGACGAGGAGCGCGGGCTGTCGCTCGGCGCCGAGGACTTCATCCACAAGCCCTTCTCGCCGGCCGTCGTGATCGCGCGGGTGCGCAACCACCTCGCGCTGAGCCGCGCGTCCCGGCTGCTGCGGTCCCGCAACGAGGATCTCGAACTCGCCGTCGCGGAGCGCACGCGCCGCATGCTCGCGCAGTCCGAGGAACTCATGCGCCGCAAGCTCGAACTGATCGCCGCCCAGGACGCCACGATCACCGCGTTCTGCGCCCTCGCCGAGGCGCGCGACTACGAGACGGGCAACCACATCCGCCGCACGCAGCATTACGTGCGCACGCTGGCCGAGCGCGTCCGGGAGCATCCGCGCTTCCGCGACGAGCTGACCGACGAGGCGATCCAGTTGCTCTTCAAGTCGGCGCCGCTGCACGACATCGGCAAGGTGGCCGTCCCCGACGCCGTCCTGCTGAAGCCCGGCAAGCTCGATCGCGACGAATGGGAAGTGATGAAGCGCCACACGGTCTTCGGCCGCGACGCCATCCTGCAGGCCGAGGAAAGCCTCCCGCCCGATGCCGACTCGTTCCTGAAGACGGCGCGCGAGATCGCGTACGGTCACCACGAACGCTGGGACGGCAGCGGCTATCCCGAGGGCCTCGCCGGCGATGCGATCCCGCTGTCGGCCCGCATCATGGCCGTCGCGGACGTATACGACGCACTGATCTCGAAGCGCGTCTACAAGAGCGCCTTCGGCCACGAGGAGGCCGTCGCGCTGATCATGCGCGACCGCGGCACCCACTTCGATCCCGACCTCGCGGACGCCTTCCACGACATCCGCGCGGACTTCCGGGCCATCGCGGAGCGCTTCTCCGACCCCCCGCGGACAGATCCGGGCTTGTGAGCCCCGACCGGCATTCCGTAGAATGCCGGCCATCCTGAGGAGCGCTGCAACGGGGTCCCCCCGCCAGGCTCAGGCCTTTCGAACTGCGCTCGTTGACCCGTGACTGGCTTGCGGGTGGCGAGCGCGCTGACCGATCCGTCATCGCACCACGCCCGCGGCCCGTCACCCGAGCAGGAGTGCGCAGATGTCCACCGTCACCCAACTGAAGAAAGCCGCGAACGACCACGTCGTCGCCGACCTGTCCCTTGCCCCCTGGGGCCGCAAGGAGATCCGCATCGCCGAGACCGAGATGCCCGGCCTCATGGCGATCCGCGAGGAGTACAAGAGCCAGCAGCCGCTGCGCGGCGCGCGCATCACCGGCTCGCTGCACATGACCATCCAGACCGCCGTCCTGATCGAGACGCTGCAGGCCCTCGGCGCCGAAGTGCGCTGGGCGTCGTGCAACATCTACTCGACCCAGGACCACGCGGCCGCCGCGATCGCCGTCGAAGGCACCCCCGTGTTCGCCGTGAAGGGCGAATCGCTCGCCGACTACTGGGACTACACGCACCGCATCTTCGAATGGCCCGACCACGGCTTCTCGAACATGATCCTCGACGATGGCGGTGACGCCACGATGCTGCTGCACCTCGGCACCCGTGCAGAGACCGACGCGACGCTGCTGAACCATCCGGGCAGCGAGGAAGAGGAGTTCCTCTTCGCGTCGATCAAGGCGAAGCTCGCCACGTCGCCGAAGTGGTACTCCACGCGCCTTGCGCACGTGAAGGGTGTCACCGAAGAGACGACGACCGGCGTGCACCGCCTCTACCAGATGGCGAAGGACGGCCTGTTGAAGTTCCCGGCGATCAACGTGAACGACTCGGTCACGAAGTCGAAGTTCGACAACCTCTACGGCTGCCGCGAATCGCTCGTCGACGGCATCAAGCGCGCGACCGACGTCATGATCGCGGGCAAGGTCGCCGTCGTCGCCGGTTACGGTGACGTGGGCAAGGGCTCGGCCCAGGCGCTGCGCGCGCTGTCGGCGCAGGTGTGGGTCACCGAGATCGATCCGATCTGCGCGCTGCAGGCTGCGATGGAAGGCTACCGCGTCGTCACGATGGACTACGCCGCCGACAAGGCCGACATCTTCGTGACCGCGACGGGCAACTTCCACGTGATCACGCACGAGCACATGAAGGCCATGAAGGACCAGGCCATCGTCTGCAACATCGGCCACTTCGACAACGAGATCGACGTCGCCTCGCTGAACCAGTACCAGTGGGACGAGATCAAGCCGCAGGTCGATCACGTCATCTTCCCCGACGGCAAGCGGATCATCATGCTGGCCAAGGGTCGCCTCGTGAACCTCGGCTGCGGCACGGGACACCCGAGCTACGTGATGTCGTCGTCGTTCGCGAACCAGACGATCGCGCAGATCGAGCTGTTCCAGAACACCGACAAGTACCCGGTGGGCGTGTACACGCTGCCGAAGCATCTCGACGAGAAGGTCGCGCGCCTGCAGCTGAAGAAGCTGAATGCGCAGCTGTCCGAGCTGACCGACGCGCAGGCCCGCTACATCGGCGTCGAGAAGAGCGGCCCGTACAAGCCCGAGCAGTACCGCTACTGATCGTCGTCGGAGGGCGCCGCCGCGTGCACGTCGCGCGGCGGTGACGAGACTGGCCGCGCGGCGCGATTCGACATCGCGAAACGCGCGGTCGGCCCCGCTGCGGTGGCCCCCGGACACGGGCCGCGCCGCACCCTTCGTCGTTCGCGCTGCATCCGGCGTTCCGCGTGTCGCCGGAGTCGCCGCGGGCATCACTGCCACTGATCCACCCGGCGCAGGACGACCGGGCGATCGTTCATCACGGAATCCCGCACGATGCCCCCATCCCTGAGCTTCGAGCTGTTCCCGCCGCAGACGCCGGAAGGCATCGAGAAGCTGCGCGGCACCGTCGCCGAGCTGTCGCGCCTCGGCCCCGAATTCTTCTCCATCACGTACGGCGCGGGCGGCTCGACCCGCGAACGCACGCTCGGTGTCGTCGACGATCTCGTCGCGCTCGGCTGCGACGTCGCACCCCACCTGTCGTGCGTCGGTTCGACCCGCGAGTCGATTGCCGAACTGCTAGCGCATTACCGTTCGAAAGGCATCCGCCGCATCGTCGCGCTCCGCGGCGACCTGCCGTCCGGGATGGCCCAGATGGGCGAGTTCCGGTACGCGAACGACCTGGTCTCGTTCATCCGCGAGACGACCGGCGACTGGTTCCGCATCGAGGTGGCTGCGTATCCCGAGGTGCATCCGCAGGCGCGTTCCGCGGCGGACGACCTCCGCAACTTCGTCCGCAAGATGGACGCCGGTGCCGACGCCGCGATCACGCAGTACTTCTTCAACGCCGACGCCTACTGGCGCTTCGTTGCCGACGCCCGCGCGCTCGGCGTCAAGGCGCCGATCGTCCCCGGCGTCATGCCGATCACCCGGTTCACGCAGCTCGCGCGTTTCTCGGATGCGTGCGGCGCCGAGATTCCCCGCTGGATCCGCAAGCGGCTCGAAGGCTTCGGCGACGACACCGCATCGGTGCGTGCCTTCGGTCTCGACGTGGTCGCCGCGCTCTGCGAACGACTCCTCGCGGACGGTGCGCCGGGCATTCACTTCTACACGCTGAACCAGGCCGCACCGATCGCCGCGCTGTACGAGCGGCTCGGATTGCCGGTGCGCAAGGCTGGCTGACGCGGCCCGCCGCCCCGTCGTTGCCGCACGGTCCGCGCCTCCGTAGACTCGGACCGTGATCTCCGCCCGCACCCGATTCCTCGTCGCGCTCGCCGCGGCGACCATGTGCCTCGCCGTCGTCGAGACGCAGTGGCTGCGCGCCACCGAATCGCTCTCGAACAACGTCCAGGACGCCTTCGTGCGCCGGCATGCCGCCGGGCTGAAGGCCGATCCGGAGATCGTGATCGTCAGCGTCGACGAGCGGTCGATCACCGGCATGGTCGACTACGCCGGCCGGTGGCCGTGGCCGCGGTCCGTGCACGGCGAGCTGGTCGCCGGCATCGCGGCGCAGAAGCCGAAGGCGATCGTCTTCGACATCCTGTTCGGCGAACCCGACCGCGATCGTCCGGAATCCGACGAGGCGTTCAACGACGCGGTGAAGCCTCTGGCCAACGTGTACTTCCCGACGGCACGGCACGCCGCCGAGGGGGATCCGTCGGGCGCTGCGATCGCGGAACTGGCGCCGGCGCTCGGTGCGTTCCGGTCGCCCGGCGCACAACCCGATGCGCACATCGACGTCCTGCTGCCGCTCGCGCTCGTCCCGGAAAACTGGCGGCTGGGCCTCATCAATTTCATCCAGGACCGCGACGGCGTCGGTCGTCGCTATTCCGTGTATTCGTCCGAGTACGGCTGGCGTGTGCCGTCGCTGCCCGCCCGCGTCGGCGCCGATCTCGGCTGGGCATTGCCCGACACGCCCGACATCATCATCGGCTGGCGCGGCGGCGCGACCGCGCATCCGCTCGTGTCCTACCTCGATCTCTACGAGGACTTCAATCGCGAGAAGCGCCAGCGGCCGCAGGACGAGTTCACCGACAGGATCGTCGTGATCGGCGGCACGGCCACCGGGCTCTACGACATCCGGGTGACACCGATCAGCAACGTGCACTCCGGCGCCGAGATTCTCGCGTCCGCGATCGACAGCCTGAAGAACCGCACGTGGCTCACGGCCGCGCCCCCCTGGAGTGGTGCGCTGCTCGCCGTCGCGCTCACGGGCCTGCTGCTGCTCGCGTGCCTGCGCCGCGTCGAGACGCTCGTGCTCGGCGCGGGCCTCGCAGTCGTCACGGCGGTCGCGTTCGCGGCCGACTACCTCGTGCTGCGCGCGGGCCTCGCGATGCCGGTCACGACGCCGCTGCTGTTCGCGTGGCTGTTCTTCGTCGGCGCCGCGCTGCGCGACGTGCTCGACGAGCGTCGCAGCCGCGAGGCCGCCGTCCGCGAGTTCAGCCGCTTCGTGAATCCGCACGTCGTCCAGGAACTCATCGCGAAGGGCGGCCTGTCGCGCCAGGGCGAAAGCCGCGACGTGACGTTGCTGTTCTCCGACATCCGCGGTTTCACGTCGCTGTCCGAGAAGCGCACGCCGAACGAGATCGTCGATCTCCTGAACCGCTACTTTTCGAAACAGGTCGCGGTTATCTTTCGGCACGAGGGCACGCTCGACAAGTTCATCGGCGACGCGATCATGGCCGTCTGGGGCGCGCCGATCGACGACGCCGATCACGCGCGCCACGCCGTCGAGGCGGCGCTCGACATGGCCGACACGCTGCTGGCATTCCGCCAGGAA
>CAUJJX010000234.1 GCA_963205165.1 Pseudomonadota bacterium
ACAGTGAACGGTTCCAGGGGAAGTTTCGCTACCTTAGCCTTCTCGGCAACGACTTGAGTGACGCGGTTCAGTGTGGCCTTCGACATACAGCGGTCAGCATCGTAGCGCGAAGGCAGCAGATACCTCGAACCGCTGGCACAGGTTCGCAATGCAACCATGATGTCCAGCGCCTGCTGAGAGAGGTAGACGTTGTGAGCCTTGGCCCCCTTCATCCGGCTTTTCGGAATGGTCCACAGGGCGTTCGCGAAGTCGACCTCATCCCATGTTGCCTCGATCAACTCGCTCTTGCGAACGAGCGTCAGCAAAATCAGACGCAATCCCAGACGGATGGTCGGGAGCGTGGCTGTGGTATCTAGCACCCGATGCATGACGCGAATCTCGGACGGCGACAGTGCGCGATCCTTGGGCACGAAGGTGGCGATCGACGATGGGCCAACCTCGTCCGCGGGGTTCGACGCCTTGTCGCCATGAAGGGCCGCGAATCCGAACACCAGCTTTACGATGTCGCGGACATGCACGGCCGTCGCTGGTGCGCCGCGCGCCTTGACCTTTGCGCACACGTTGCGCAGATCCTCCGGCGAGATCTCGGCCATTAACCGGTTTCGGAACACCGGCAGGATGTCCCGATCGATGATGCTCTTGCGCATCGACTTCGTGCTTTCCGCCATCGTGGCCTCTTCGAGCCAGCGACCGACGAACTCTCCGAAGGTCTTCGCCGTGGCCACCCGGCGCTTCTCGCGCTGCTTCTCCTGGCTAGGGGATTGGCCCGCGGCGATCGCCGCGCGCGCTTCGGTACAGCGCTCCCGTGCCATCAGCAGCGAAATCCCACCCTTCGGTCCATAGCGACCGATCGTCAACGTCTCCCTCCGGCCGTTAAGCCGGTAGTCGAGACGAAAAGTGATCGTGCCTCGCGGGGAGACGGTCACGTACATCCCGTCCCGATCCGCAATCTTGAAGGTGGTGGCCTGGGGCCTGATGCCTCTGAGCGTGCCATCGGACAGCATCGGTGGTTCCTCCTATTGGAGAAATTTTACCGTCACGATTTTTCAGCCGCTACACAAAATATAAGATACTGATCCACAAACAATTTATCGGTCTTTTTTACCGTCACACCCCAAGCATTGCTGACGGTAAAATTTTCGGAGGGTGGTGGCGCCTGCTTTTTACCGTCCGTTTTACCGTCAATCTGGAAGTCATCCGCCCGATAGGTGCCGATAGATCTCGATAGACGATTGTTTTTTTAAACAGTGGCTTGGTGTACTTTTCAAGAGCCCTCGATACACCTCGAAAGACGCCGATTCATTCCCACTCGATCGTCGCGGGAGGCTTCCCCGAGATGTCGTACACGACCCGGTTGATGCCGCGGACCTCGTTGATGATCCGGTTCGACACGCGGGCGAGCAGGCTGTGGGGCAGTTCGGCCCACTGCGCGGTCATGAAATCCTGCGTCTCGACGGCGCGCAGCGCGGCGACGTGTTCGTACGTGCGACCGTCCCCCATCACGCCGACGGACCGCACCGGAAGGAACACCGCGAACGCCTGCGACGTGCGGTCGTACCAGCCGTGGTTGCGGAGTTCCTCGATGAAAATCGCGTCGGCGCGACGCAACAGGTCGGCGTATTCGCGCTTCACTTCGCCGAGGATCCGGACGCCGAGGCCCGGCCCCGGGAACGGGTGACGGAACACCATGTCGCGCGGCAGCCCCAGCGCGAGACCCAGTTCGCGGACTTCGTCCTTGAAGAGTTCGCGCAGCGGTTCGAGCAGCTTCAGGTGCAGCGTCTCGGGCAGGCCGCCGACGTTGTGGTGCGATTTGATGTTGTGCGCCTTCTTCGTCTTGCCGCCGGCCGACTCGATGACGTCCGGGTAGATCGTGCCCTGCGCGAGCCACTTCACGTTAGCGAGCTTCGCGGATTCGCGCTGGAACACGTCGACGAAAAGCTTGCCGATGATCTTGCGCTTCGCTTCCGGGTCGCTGACGCCGGTCAACGCGCCGAGGAATTCGGCCGACGCATCGACGTGGATCACCTTGACGCCGAGGTGGCGCGCGAAGGTCTCCATGACCTGCTCTGCCTCGTTCAGGCGCAGCAGGCCGTTGTCGACGAAGACGCACGTGAGCTGGTCACCGATCGCCTTGTGGATCAGCGCGGCGGCCACCGACGAATCGACACCGCCCGAGAGACCGAGCAGGACTTCCTCGCTGCCCACTTCGGAACGGATGCGGCCGACGGACTCGTCGACGTAGCCGGGCATCGTCCAGTCGTAGCCGATCTCGCAGATCTCGTGGACGAAGCGCACGAGCATCTCTTTGCCCTGCAGCGTGTGCGTGACTTCCGGGTGGAACTGCACGGCGTAGAGCCGGCGGTCCTCGTCGGCCATCGCGGCGATCGGCGTCGCGGCGTTGCTCGCGATGACCTTGAAGCCCGGCGGCACGGCCGTGACCTTGTCGCCGTGGCTCATCCAGACGTCGAGCAGCCCGTGGCCTTCGGCATTCACGCGGTCCTGGATTTCGCGGAAGAGCTTCGAGTGTCCGCGCGCGCGGATCTCGGCATAACCGAATTCGCGCGTGACGCCGTTCTCGACCGTGCCGCCGAGCTGTGCCGCCATCGTCTGCATTCCGTAGCAGATGCCGAGGACCGGGACGCCGAGCGTGAAGACATTCTGCGGCGCGCGCGGCGTGCCGCCCTCGGTGACCGAAGAGGGTCCGCCGGACAGGATGATCCCGGCGGCACCGTAGTTCGCGACGAACTCTTCCGACACGTCGAACGGGTGGATCTCGCAGTAGACACTGCTCTCGCGGACGCGACGGGCGATCAGCTGCGTGTACTGCGCGCCGAAGTCGAGGATGAGGATTTTCTGGTGCATGGCAGGCTCGGGGGACGGCTTCGGGCGTTGAAAAAACGAATCCCGCGGGCGGCGGGATCGGGACCACGGCAGGACAGCGAGGCGCCGGTCCGTCGATGCCGGGCGCTCCCCGGGGACATCGACGTGGTCCGGCGCCCGTCGTCAGTCGACGTGGTAGTTCGGTGCTTCCTTGACGATCTGGACGTCGTGCACGTGGGATTCCTTGACGCCGGCCGAGGTGATCTGGACGAACTGCGCCCGCGTGTGCACGTCGTTGATCGACGGGCAGCCGAGGTAGCCCATCGACGAACGCAAACCGCCCATCAGCTGATGGATGACGGCGGCGACCGGCCCCTTGTAAGGCACCCGGCCCTCGACGCCTTCCGGGACGAACTTGTCGTTGCCGGCCGAGGCATCCTGGAAGTAGCGGTCACTCGAGCCCTGTTGCATGGCGCCGAGCGAACCCATCCCTCGGTAGGACTTGTACGAGCGGCCCTGGAACAGCTCGATCTCGCCGGGGGCTTCCTCGGTGCCGGCGAAGAGGCCGCCGAGCATCACGGAATTCGCGCCGGCCGCGATGGCCTTCGCGACGTCGCCGGAGTACCGGACGCCACCGTCGGCGATCATCGGGACACCGGTGCCCGCGAGCGAATCGCTGACGTTCTGGATGGCGGTGATCTGCGGCACGCCGACGCCTGCGACGATCCGGGTGGTGCAGATGGACCCGGGGCCGATCCCGACTTTCACGCCGTCGGCACCGGCATCGACGAGCGCCTTCGCGGCGGACGCCGTGGCGATGTTGCCGCCGATGACCTGCACCTGCGGATAGCGACGCTTGACCCAGTTGACACGGTCGATCACGCCTTGCGCATGGCCGTGGGCCGTATCGACGACGATGACGTCGGCACCGGCCTCGACGAGGGCCTCGACTCGTTCGTCCGTACCTTCACCGACGCCGATCGCGGCGCCGACGCGCAGGCGACCGAACTGGTCCTTGCAGGCGCTCGGATGCTCGGACGACTTCAGGATGTCCTTGACGGTGATCAGGCCCTTCAGCTCGCGCGCCTCGTTCATCACGAGCACGCGCTCGAGGCGGTGCTTGTGCAGGAGACCGGTGGCTTCCTCGAGGGTCGCGCCTTCCATCACGGTCACGAGGCGGTCGGCCGGGGTCATGATGTTGCGGGCGGGCTGGTCGAGATTGGTCTCGAACCGGAGGTCACGGTTGGTGACGATCCCGACGACGCGTCCGTTCTCGACGACCGGCAGCCCGGAGATCCGGTGCTGGCGCGTGATCGTCAGGACGTCGCGCACGCTCATGTCGGGCGTGATCGTGATCGGATCCTTGACGACCCCGCTCTCGAAGCGCTTGACCTTCGCCACCTCCGCGGCCTGCTGGGCCGGCGAGAGATTCTTGTGGACGATGCCGATGCCGCCCTCCTGGGCGATGGCGATGGCGAGCCTGGCTTCCGTGACGGTGTCCATGGCGGCGGACACGAGCGGGATGTTGAGTTCGATGGTGCGGGTCAGACGGGTCCGAAGCTGGACTTCCTTCGGCAGAACGGCGGAATGGGCCGGGACGAGGAGGACGTCGTCGAAGGTCAACGCCTTCTGGATCACTCGCATGTTTATGATCCTTTGCAAAGAATCTATTATAGGTCAGCAGGTGTGGTTCACGTAAACGCCCCTGTGCGCCGGACCGTTCGGCAGCATTGTCGCCACACGCAGACCGACCTCCGGTGCCACGATTGTCCCCGTCCCGTTTCATTAGCCGCGCCTCCGCCTTTGCCCTCGCCACCCTGTTCGCGGCGGCATCCGTCCGTGCGGGGGCTGACGACACGGCTGAAGCGGCACTCGCAGAGGCCGAGGTGTCCGTCGCCCGAGCGAACGCGAAGCAGGCCCTCTGGTCGGAGGCAGCACGGGCACTCCGGGACGCGCGAGCCGCATGTGCACGCGCCGAACGCGACGAATGTCTTCGCCGGAGCCGCGACGCCCTCGAGCTCGCGAGGCTCGGCATCCTGCAGGCCGAAGGTGGAACGGGTCCCCGCTGACGCGGCACCCACGAGGAGAACCGGATGAAGAAGTTCACGATCACGTTGCTCGCGCTCGTCGCGTCGCTCGCGGCACTTCCCGCCACGGCAGACATCTGTCGCTGGAAGGATGCCAACGGCCGCACGCAGTACTCCGACGCACCGCCGCCGGGGGTGCAGTGCATCGGCACCGTGAAGCCGGGCGGCGCGCCATCGGGTGCCGCCGGAACGGTCGCAGCCCCGAAGTCCATCCAGGAACGCGAGATGGATTTCCGCAAGCGTCGTCTCGACAAGCTCGAGGCCGAGCAGAAAGCGAAGCAGGACAAGGAACAGGCCGACGCGAAGCGCGCGATGTGCGAAAACGCTCGCGCCCGCGTGATGGGGCTGCAGCGTGGCGGCCGGGTCGCGCGCTACGACTCGTCCGGGCAGATCCAGTATCTCGACGAGGAAGCGATCGCGAAGGAAGTCGCCGACGCACAGCGCATGGCCGACGAAGCCTGCAAGTGACGCGGCTGGCGCCGAGTGATGCTTCGTGCGTCGCGTGTGACCCGCGAATCCTTCAGCGGGCCGCGCGCTTCGCCCGCGACCGCCGGGCGTCCTTCGGATCCACGGTGAGCGGCCGGTAGAGCTCCACGCGGTCGCCATCACGCAGCGACGCCTCCGGCTCGGCGGGTCTGCCCCAGATCCCGACGCCGGCCGCGGTCAACTTCCCCGCGAACCCGCTGGCCGAGAGCGCATCGGCGATCGTCGCACCGCCCGGCAACGAAACCTTGTGCACGACCTGTTCATCGGACGAGGCGAACACGACGTCGACCACGATCGCAGTACCAGTCATGGCGCACCGTACACCTGCTCCGCCCGCGCGACGAACGCGTCGACGAAACTGCCGGCGATGTGATCGAACACGGGCCCGACGAGCTTCTCGAGCAGCCGGCTCGCGAACTCGTAGTGCAGCCGGAACTGCACCTTGCACGCGTGCTCGCCGAGCGGCTGGAAGACCCATGTGCCGTCGAGGTGCCGGAACGGCCCTTCGACGAGCCGCATGTCGATGCGGTGCGGGGCGTCGTTCAGGTTCTCGGTGGAGAAGCGCTGCTTGATGCCCTTGAAGTCGATCGTGATCGACGCGCGCGTGCGCTGTTCGTCACGCGATTCGACGACGGTGCCGCCGCACCAGGGCAGGAATTTCGGATAGTCCTCCACGCGATCGACCAGCGCGTAGAGCTGGGCCGGCGTGAAGGGCACGAGGACGGAACGGTCGATCTGTTGTGACACGGCGTGGAAAGTTGCTGTTCGGGGTACGCAATGCGGGGGGCGACGAGGCGTCGGTTGATAGAATACCGCTCCATTCACCGTCTGCCACGGCCCCATGAGCATCACCGAGAACAGGAAGGCCTTTCACGACTATTTCATCGAGGAGCGCTACGAGGCCGGCATCGCCCTCCTGGGCTGGGAGGTGAAGTCGATTCGTGCCGGCAGAGCCAACCTTCAGGAGGCCTACGTCACGGTGCGCGGTGCCGAGGTCTACCTGGTCGGCGCCCACATGAGCCCGCTGCCGACCGCCTCGACGCACGTCACGCCCGACCCGGTCCGCAACCGCAAGCTGCTGCTGCACGCCGAGGAGATCCGCAAGCTGATCGGCCTCGTCGAACGCGCCGGCTACACGCTCGTCCCGCTGAACCTGCATTTCAAGAACGGCCGCATCAAGCTCGAGGTCGGTCTCGCGAAGGGCAAGAAGCAGCACGACAAGCGCGACGCCACCCGCGAGCGCGAATGGCAGCGCGAGCAGCAGCGAATCATGAAGCAGCAGCGCTGACGCGGTGGTCCGCCATCGATGCGGACCGATCGCCGGTGGCAACGTCGCGGTCGCGACTGTTTCGCGAGTGCGACCCCCGACCCGCGGCACCACGTGCCGTCAGTGAATCTCCAGCGCTTCCAGGAAGCGCGACACCAGGTTGTACCCACCGATCGTCGCCGTCAGTTCGACGATCCGGGGCGGTGCGAAATGCGCCGCCACCGCCGCATACACCGCATCCGGCACCCGGATCTCGCGCGTCATCGCCCGCGTGTAGGCCAGCACCGCGCGATCGGCCGACTCGAATCGATCGGACGACTCCCACGCCGGAATCGCCTCGAGCTGCGCTGCATCGAACCCCGCGGCGAGCGCGAACGGAACGTGCTGCTCGTACTCGTACTGCGCGCCGTTCAGCACCGCGACGTACAGGATTGCCAGCTCGCGGTGTCGCGCCGACAGGTCGCACTGCTGCCGCACGACGGTGAAGAACTGCAACCACGCCTCCGCGAGCTTCGGACTCTGCAGCAGCACCTGATAGAGCGTGAGCAGCTTGCCACCGCGCTCGTTGCGGATGCGTGCTGCGATCGATGCAACCTCGGGTGCGACGTGTTCGTCGACGAGCGGGACGCGCGGCATGGACGGACTCCTGGAAAGCATCGGGACCCGCATCGTGCCGCGCCCGCGACGCTGCGGACAAGCGCCTTCGCGGACTTGCATCCACCGGGACACGTCCCCACGCCCGCCATGGCCGCGTCCGCGCGCCCCCGCACGGCCGGGCGTCATCGCGCTTTGCGATAATCCGCGCCCATCGCACCGACCGGTGCCCATCACGACCCAGGAATCCACCATGGCAGACGTCATCGACTACGAAATCTTCGGCACCGAGATGCAGTACGTGGAAGTCGAGCTCGATCCGGGCGAAGCCGCGATCGGCGAGGCGGGCAGCATGATGTACATGCAGGACGGCATCGCGCTCGAGACCGTCTTCGGCGACGGCAACCAGCAGGGCGGGCTGTTCGGCAAGCTGCTCGGGGCCGGCAAGCGGCTGCTGACCGGCGAATCGCTGTTCATGACCATCTATTCGAACCAGGCGTCGGGCAAGAAGCGCGTCGCGTTCGCGGCGCCCTACCCCGGCAAGATCGTCCCGATCGATCTCTCGACGATCGGCGGCACGTTCATCTGCCAGAAGGACGCCTTTCTCTGCGCGGCCCGCGGCGTCTCGGTCGGGATCGCCTTCCAGCGCAAGCTCGGCGCCGGCTTCTTCGGCGGCGAGGGTTTCATCATGCAGAAACTCGAAGGCAACGGCCTCGCGTTCGTCCACGCGGGCGGCACGCTCCTGAAGCGCGACCTCGCCCCCGGCGAACTGCTGCGTGTCGACACCGGTTGCCTCGTCGGCATGCAGCCGAGCGTGGACTACGACATCGAGTACGTCGGCAAGATCAAGACGGCCCTGTTCGGCGGCGAGGGCCTGTTCTTCGCGACGCTGCGCGGCCCCGGCACCGTCTACCTCCAGTCGCTGCCGCTGTCGCGCCTCGCCAGCCGCATCTTCGCGGCAGCACCGCAACGCGGTGGCTCCCGCGAGGAAGGCTCGGTCCTCGGTGGCCTGCTCGGTGGTGCCGCGCTCGGCGGTCTGCTCGGTGGCGACGACGAGTGAGCGTCGGCGCGTTGCAGTCGACGGCGCTGCGGGGCCAGCTCTACGGCCCCGGCCTCGCGCCCGCCGGGGTGCCGACGACATTCTCGGCGTCGGCGCTCGGCCTCGAATTCAACGGTGACAACGCCGCGGTCACCGCGCCGACCTGGCATCGGCTCGCCTGGCGGCACGGCGGCTTCAACGCGACGCAGCTGATCGTCGAGTGGACGACCGACGCCGGTGCGTACTCGCTCGCCGTGTCGGATGCGGCAGCGCAATCGGTGCTGCTGGCCCATCTCGCGCCCGCGACGCAGGTGGCCGCCGGGCCGTCCCGCGGCACCCGGACCGCGAGCAACGCCGTGATCGCGGTCCTTGTCGTCGTGCCGCTCCTGCTCATCGGACTGCTCGTCTGGCAGGCCGACCGGCTCATCGACTGGGCCGTCGCGAAGATCCCCGTCGAGACCGAGATCACGCTGGGCCGTGAAGCGTTCGCGCAGCAGCGCACGCGGCTGGCGCTCGAGGATTCCCACCCCGCCGCCGCGATGGTCCGCGAGCTCGGCGCGCGGCTGGGCCGGGGCTCGAAGTACCCGTACGAATTCCACATCGCCCGCGACGACACCGCGAACGCGTTCGCGATGCCCGGCGGATTCGTCGTGATCCACACCGGCCTGCTCGCGCGCGCCGACAGCGCCGAGGAACTCGCCGGCGTGATGGCTCACGAGATCCAGCACGTCGAGCGACGCCACGGACTCCGCGGACTCGTGCATGCCGCGGGCTGGCGCGTCGCGCTCTCGGTGATCCTCGGGGACACCGGCGGATCGCTCGCGGCCTCGTGGGTCGAGAACCTCGGTGCGCTCCGCTTCTCGCGCAGCCAGGAAACCGACGCCGACCTGCAGGGCGTCCAGGCACTCGTGCGCGCCGACATCGATCCGCGCGGGATGGCGACGTTCTTCCGGAAGATGGCGGCCGACGGCAGTGCGATGCCCGAGCTGCTGTCGTCGCATCCCGCGAGCGAGGCGCGCTTCGCGGAGGTCGAGGCCGCGATGCCGAAGGGTCGTGTCTTCCCGAGGCTCGCCTACGACTACGCCCGATTGCGAGGCACGACGAAGTAGCGCCTGTCCACACTGCGGACGCCGGCGCGAACCGGCCCTCGCCGGTCGCCGATGCGGCGGTCTCGCGACCGCGCGCAAATGCGCTCCACCATTGATGAAAGTGCATGTCCGCGGCTTGACTTGCCCGGACCCTGCC
Organism: Pseudomonadota bacterium; assembly: GCA_963205165.1. Taxonomy (GTDB): domain Bacteria; phylum Pseudomonadota; class Gammaproteobacteria; order Burkholderiales. The sequence goes on from CAUJJX010000234.1 coordinate 9,539, forward strand.
CCTACCGTCGATCACGCGTCACGCCACGCACGCGAGTTGCCCCGCACGAGAGGGCGGCCGCGAACAGGGTCGGTCGCCACCACGGATCGCTGCTGCGTCCCCGGTGTCGGCGGACCCGAGAACTCACAAGATGACCGGCGGAAAGCCGGCACCGGGAAGGAGACCTCCCATGACACGCCATGCCCGCGCGGTCGATTCGTCGACCGTGCGTACCCTCTGCTTGCCTTCGGGCAACGAGTTCCCGCGCGACCCCTTCGGCCGGCCGCGGGTGCTCGCACCGCCCGCCGCCGGGCTCGTCTACGGCGTCGCATTCAACTTTCTCGCCGAACGCGGCAGCGCACCGCACCGGGCGCCCTCGCTGTACCTGAAGCCGTTCAACACGCACGTCGGTCACGGCGCCTTCGTGACGCTGCCCGACCACGCGAACGAGATCACGGTCGGGGCGACGCTCGGTCTCGTGATCGGGACCGCGGCGCACCGTCTCGATCCTGCACATGCGCTCGACGCGCTCGCCGGCGTGATGCTCGTGCTCGACCTTGCGCTGCCGATCGACGACCCGCATCGGCCTCCGATCGGCGCGACGTGCTTCGACGGCGCGTGCCCGATGGGTCCCTGGATCGTCGAACTGCGCGATCTGCCCGCGCTCGACCGCATCGAGATCCGGACGGTGATCAACCGCACGGTCCGCGCGGTGACGACGTTCGACCGGCTCGTGCGTCCGATCCCGCAGCTGCTCGCGGACGTCACGGCGCACATGACGCTGCATCCGGGCGACGTACTGCTCGCCGGGCTGCCGATCGACCTGCCGCGCGCGCACGGCGACGACATCGTCGCGGCCGAAGCGGACGGACTCGGCCGCGTCGAGGTCCGGCTCGCCGAGGGCATCCCGCCATGAGACGCGGCCGCGTTGCCCGCGACGGCGCGATCCATTCGGCCTGTCCCGACGGCACGGCGCTGCGGCTGGACGATGGTCGCCGGGTCGCCGGATCCGGCGTGGTCTGGCTGCCGCCGCTGGAACCGCGGACCGTGTTCTCGATCGATGCGCCCGCGATCGGCACGGCCGGCGCGCCGGTCATCCGGCTCTCGAGCCGCCACGCGTTCGTCGGACATCGCGCGACCCTGCCCTGCCCCGCGGGTGCGGCGGTGCGATGCCACGTCGGACTCGTCGTCGTGATCGGCGCCGACGCCCGGCGCATTCCGCAGGCGCGTGCGCACGAAGTGGTGTCCGGCTGGACGATCGCGCTGTGCTGCGAGACCGTCGGCGATGACGCCGAACGATCGGACGTGGTCGGGGCCATCCGGGATCGCAGCATCGCGCTGGGTCCGTGGATCGTCGACGCCGCCGATGTTCCCGATCCGGCAGCGCTCGCGATACGGATGTTCGTGAACGATCGCGAGATCCGGCGCGGCTGCGCGCGAGACGCTGCATGCGACATCCCGGCACTCGTCGAGCACCTGAGCAGCATGCTGACGCTGTCGGCCGGCGACCTGCTCGTGATCGATGTCTCGATGGTCGCGTCGGACCTTCGGCCGGGCGATGTGGTCGCCTGCGAAATCGACGACATCGGGCAGCTCGTCGGCACGATCGTGGACGACGAGTCGAACTGAAGACGCCGCGGCCGGAAACACCGGACGACACCGGCTGAACGCCCGGCCGCCAGTGCAACCCTGAAACCCGGCGCGACCTCTCGCGTCGGGCGCCGCCTCTCCGCTACTGCTGTTGCTGCTGCGCCTGTTTCTGCTCCGGTGCCGGCCCTGCGTGTCGCGTGCCCAGCCCGAAGTCCGGCTGGCGGCGCAGATCGAGCGTCAGCGGAAACTGCGGGCTCGGCTGCTCCGGGCGGTACGCCATCGGACCCGGCGTGTGTCCCATCCCCTGGAAGCGCGCCACGCGCCTTGCCTCGGCCTCGTTCGCGTTCACCGGGAAGCGCTCGTAGCTGCGTCCGCCCGGATGCATCACGTGGTACGTGCATCCACCGACCGAGCGTCCGCTGAACGTGTCGTACAGATCGAACACGAGCGGCGTGTGGACGCCGATCGTCGGATGCAGCGCCGCCGGCGGTGACCACGCCTTGTAGCGCACGCCCGCGACGAACTCGCCACGCGTACCGGTCGGCGTGAGCGGCACCGTGCGACCGTTGCACAGCAGCGCGAACCGTCCACCGTGGAGGTGCTTCACCTTCACCTGGATGCGTTCCACCGACGAATCGACGTAGCGCGTCGTCGCACCGGCCTGGGTCTCCTCGCCGAGCACGTGCCACGGCTCCAGCGCCTGCCGCAGCTCGACCTCGATGCCCTGGTAGACGACCGTGCCGAAGCGCGGGAACCGGAACTCGAAGAATGGCGCGAACCACTCGATCTCGAACGCCCAGCCGGCGGCGTTCAGATCGGCGATGACGTCTTCCATGTCCTGCGCGACGAAGTGCGGGAGCATGAAGCCGTCGTGCAGCGACGTGCCCCAGTCGACGAGCCGGCCTTCGTACGGCGTCTTCCAGAAGCGTGCGACGAGCGCGCGCAGCAGCAGCATCTGCAGCGCGCTCATCTGCCAGTGCGGCGGCATCTCGAACGCGCGGAACTCGAGCAGGCCGAGGCGTCCCGTCGGGCCATCGGGCGAGTACAGCTTGTCGATCGAGAACTCGGCGCGATGCGTGTTGCCGGTCACGTCGACGAGCAGATGGCGCAGCAGACGATCGACGAGCCACGGTTCGAGGGTCTCCTCGCCGGCCGTCGCGCGGCGGGCCATCTCGTCGAACGCGATGCCCAGTTCGTAGAGCGTGTCGTCGCGGGCCTCGTCGACGCGCGGCGCCTGGCTCGTCGGTCCGATGAACATGCCGGAGAACAGATACGACAGCGCCGGATGGTTCTGCCAGTACGCGATCAGGCTGCGCAGCAGATCGGGCCGGCGCAGCAGCGGACTGTCGGCAGGCGTGGGGCCGCCGATGGTCACATGGTTGCCGCCACCGGTGCCGGTGTGACGGCCGTCGAGCATGAACTTCTCGGCCGACAGCCGCGTGAAGCGCGCGTCCTCGTAGAGCGACCGCGTGTTGTCGACGAGCGTGCGCCAGTTCGTCGCGGGGTGGATGTTCACCTCGATCACGCCGGGGTCCGGCGTGACGAAGAGCCGCACGAGCCGCGGATCGGCCGGCGGCAGATAGCCTTCGATGCGCACCGGCAGACGCGTCCGGACGCAGGTGTCCTCGACGTGCGCGACGAGCGCCGCGTACGCCTCGACGGTCGGCAGCGGCGGCACGAAGACGTGGATCACGCCCTCGCGCGCCTCGACGCACAGTGCCGTCTTGATGACGCGACGCGGCTCCGCGGGCGCCGTCCTGCCGGCCGCCGCAGCGGATACGGCAGCGTCCGACCGCGTCGATGCCGGCAGCGGCGCCTTCGCATCGAACGGGTCGGGATGCACGACGGGTTCCTCGTCCGCCGGCGCCTGCACGACGAGCGACGCGAGCGGGAGCCGGTAGCCCATCGGCGAATCGCCGCCGATCAGGTAGAGGTGTTCGCGCCGCAGCGGCCATGCGGACGACAGCCAGCGCGGACCCGGCACCGTGTCGGCCGCCGCCTCGAGCGGCAGCACGTAGCCGGCGACATGGCCGAGTGTCTCTTCCAGCAGGCGCGCGAGCTTCGCGCGTTCCGCCGGCTGGCCGAGATCGCGCGACAGCGGGTCCACGTTGACGGGCAGCCGCGCCTCGTCGGTGATCGCGATCCAGATGTCCTCGTACGCCGGGATCAATCGCGCGGCGTCGAGACCGAGCAGCCCGGCCAGCGTGCCGGCGAATCGTTCGACGTCATCGACGCCCGCCTTTCCCGCGGTGTCGGCGGCGAGCAGGCTCGCGTCCTTCCAGAGCGGCACGCCGTCCGCGCGCCACAGGCAGCCGAGCGCCCAGCGCGGCAGCGGCTCCCCGGGGTACCACTTGCCCTGGCCGTGATAGAGCATCGCGCCGGGGGCGAAACGATCCTTCAGGCGCAGCAGGAGTTCGCCGGCCAGTTCGCGCTTGCGATCGCCGAGCGCCGTGAAATTCCACTCGACGCCGTCCATGTCATCGACCGCGACGAACGTCGGCTCGCCACCCATCGTCAGCCGCACGTCGCTCTCGTCGAGCACCGTCTGCACGGCGTCGCCGAGGGCTTCGATGCGCGTCCACTGGGCGTCGGTGTAGGGCTTCGTGACGCGGGGGTCCTCGTGGACGCGCGTCACGCGCATCTCGAATCCGAACGTGACTTCGCAGACGTCGGTCCAGCCGGTGATCGGTGCTGCGCTCGATGGCTGCGCCGTCGCGGCCAGCGGGATGTGTCCCTCGCCGGCGAGCAGGCCCGACGTCGCGTCGAGCCCGACCCAACCCGCGCCAGGCAGGAACACCTCCGCCCACGCGTGCAGGTCGGTGAAATCGGCCGTCGGCCCCGCGGGTCCGTCGATGGGCTTCACGTCCGGGGCGAGCTGGATCAGGTAGCCGGACACGAAACGGGCGGCGAGACCGAGACTCCGGAGGATCTGCACGAGCAGCCACGCGGAATCGCGACACGAGCCGGAGGCCTTGTCGAGGGTGTCCTCCGGGGTCTGCACGCCGGGCTCCAGCCGCACGATGTAGCGCACGGCATGCTGCACGCGCTGGTTCAGGTCGACGAGCAGGTCGGCCATCGCGACGGGCGCACCGAGGCGTTCGCGACGGAACGTCTCGATCCACGCGGCCAGCCTCGGCGTGAGCGGATCGACCTCGAGGAACGGCGCCAGCTCGCGCTTCGTCGTGTCGGTGTAGTCGAACGGGAAATGCTCCGCGGACTTGTCGAGGAAGAAGTCGAACGGGTTGATGACCGTCATGTCCGCGACGAGGTCGACGACGACCTTCAGCTCCCGGGTCTTCTCGGGGAACACGAGCCGCGCGACGAAGTTTCCGTAGGGGTCCTGCTGCCAGTTCACGAAGTGCTTCGCGGGCGACACGCGCAGCGAGTAGCTGTCGATCGGCGTGCGGCAATGCGCGGCCGGACGCAGCCTGACCTCGTGCGGCGACAGCGTCACCGGACGATCGAAGTGGTACGTGGTCTCGTGGTACAGGGCGACGCGGATGGTCATCGGGAGGCTGCTTGGGGGTGGGCGGTTGGGCGGTGGATGCCAGGCGTCAGGCGTCAGGCCGCCTGCTTCGCGGCGACCGAAGCAGGCGTAGGTCGGATCGGCGCGCAGCGCGTAATCCGACGCGGACCGTCGTGCGAGCGCAGGCGGCGGGACACGCGCTGCGTAATGATCCTGGCGACGCGACGCGTCGGCTTCGTGCCCGGCGCCTCGTTCGTGGAACGGCCCGGGGACCGACAACCGTCCCCGGCACCACGCCTCGTCAGGCCACCCAGTCCGGATTCGGCAGTTCGGTGAAGACGCGGCGCAGCCCGCTGCCCCAGCCCTTCCGGAGCATCGTGAAGTACGGATCGCCCTCGACGATGCGACGGTGGATGCCGGTCCGCAGCGAGTCGCGCGGGTACCAGAGCATCTCGATGGGCAGCCCGACGGAGATGTTCGACCGGATCGTCGAGTCGAACGAGATCAGCACGCACTTCGCGGCCTCGGCCATCGACGTGGAGCCGGTCACGACGCGGTCGATCACGGGCTTGCCGTACTTGCTCTCGCCCACCTGGAAGTACAGGTTGTCCGGCGTCGCCTCGATGAAATTGCCCTGCGTGTAGATGTTGAAGAGGCGCATCGGCTCGCCGGCGATCTGACCACCGAGGATCAGCGAGGCGCTGTAGTCGACGTTGCCCTGGAGCAGGTACGGACCGTCGCGTCGATGCATCTCGCGCAGCGCGTCGCCCACCATCGTCGCGACGTCGTAGAGACTGCGCGCCGTCCAGATGGTCTCGCGGCCCGCTTCTGCGTGCGCGTGCCGGTCGAGGATGTTGGTCACGCCCTGTGTCAGTGCGAGGTTGCCGGACGAGAGCAGCACGATCACGCGGTCGTCCTTCTTCTCGTACACCTTCATCTTGCTGAAGGTCGCGATGTGGTCGACGCCCGCGTTGGTCCGCGAGTCGGAGGCGAACAGCATGCCCGAGTCGAGCAGCAGTGCGGTGCAGTACGTCAAGATCCTGTCCTGGAGTGATGAGCCTGAGGCGGGCCGAGACTGTAGCCAAGTCGCGCATCGGCGTCACGCGGCCTCGGGCCTGCGCCCCGGTGCGAAGAAGGCGCTGTTGATCTCGCCGGCCAGCACGTTCACGCGCTGCAGGAAGTCCGTGAGGTACTCGTGCAGACCGTGCGTGAAGATCATGTCGATGCGGCCGAAGTGCAGCGCGGCGTGCATCTCGCCCGCGACGCGCAGCGCTTCCTGCTCGCCGGGGCCGCACACGTGCTGCAGGATCTCGTACACCTCGTTCATGCACGCGTGCAGGCTGCGAGGCATGTCGGCGCGCAAGGTCATCAGCTCCGCGACCTTCAGCGGGGCGATCACGTCGCGATAGACCTTGCGGTACGACTCGAACGCCGACACCGACCGCAGCACCGCCGCCCACTGGTAGTAGTCGACGGCTCCGCCGACGTCTTCGACGCTCGGCAGCAGCACGTGGTACTTCACGTCGAGGATGCGCGCCGTGTTGTCGGACCGCTCCATGAACGTCCCGAGCCGGTTGAAGTGGAACGCCTCGTCCCGGAGCATCGTCCCGACGGTCACGCCGCGGAAGAGGTGCGAGCGTTCCTTCACCCAGTCGAAGAAGTCGATCACGCGG
>CAUJJX010000235.1 GCA_963205165.1 Pseudomonadota bacterium
CGCTGCGCCAGCGCATCGAACCAGCGCTGCAGGTTCGGCAGCGGCGGACGCTCGATCGGGAGCGCCATCCAGCGCCACACGCCGCAACCGACCGGGATGTCGCCCATCGTGAAGTCGTCGCCCGCGACGAACGCCCGCGTCGCGAGGTGCGCATCGAGGATGCCCAGCACCTGCGCCGATTTCAGGCGGGACGCCTCCATCTCGTCCGGATCGCGCTGGTCGACGGGCGTGCGGATCAGGTTCCAGAACACCGGCCGCAGCGCGGGCCACAGCGTCGTGTTCTGCCACTCCATCCAGCGGTCGGCTTCCGCGCGGATTCGCAGGTCGACGGGCCAGAGATTCCCGGCCGAATGCTTCGCGGCGAGGTAGCGGACGATCGCGTTGGACTCCCACAGGATGAAGCCGTCCTCGTCCATCGTCGGCACGAGACCGTTCGGATTCAGCGCGCGGTATTCCGGCGTGTCGACGATGCCGAAGGCGCCGCCGGCGTCCCTGCGTTCGTAGGCGATGCCCATTTCTTCCAGGCACCACAAGGGTTTCTGGACGTTGACCGAGTTGTCGCGACCCCAGATGACGAGCATGGAAGTTCTCCGGTGGATGTGGCGTGACGGGGCGCTGGAACTACTCGTCCAGCACTTCGAGCAGGTCCGGCCCGTAGCGTTCGAGCTTCGCCGCGCCGACGCCGCTGATATCGGCGAGTTCGAGCAGCGTGCCCGGTGCGATCTGCGCGATCTGCGCGAGCGTCGCGTCGTGGAAGACGACGTACGCCGGGACGTTGTGCTCGCGGGCGACCGTGGCGCGCCAGGCCTTCAGCGCCTCGAAGCGTTCCAGTGCCTCGCCGTGGAGGTGGGCCGTTGCCGCGGACGAACGTGCCTTCGCCTCGCCGCGCTTGCCGCCGCGCGCCCGCTCGGCGCTCTTGCGCAGCGTGATCGTGACCTCGCCGCGCAGTAAGGCGCGCGCGTCGGGCGTGAGTTCGAACGTGTTGTATTCGCCCTCGGCGTGCAGGTAGCCCATCGCGACGAGCTGGCGGATCACGCCGCGCCACTGCGCTTCCGAGAGATCGGCCCCGATGCCGAAGGTCGTGAGCGCCTCGTGGCCGAACTGCGTGACCTTGTCCGTGACCTTGCCGCGCAGCACGTCGATGAGATGCACGGCGCCGAAGCGCGACGGACCGCCGGGATGCTGCGCGAAGCGCCACACGCACGACAGCGCCTTGCGGGCGGCCTCGGTGGCGTCCCACGTCTCGGGCGGGGCGATGCAGTTGTCGCAGTTGCCGCAGGGCGTGCTCGGTTCACCGAAGTACGAGAGCAGTCGCACGCGACGGCAGTCGTGGGCTTCCGCGAGGGCGAGCAGGGCGTCGAGCTTGCCGCGCTGCACGCGCTTGAACTCCTCGGCGGCCGGGCTCTCGTCGATCATGCGGCGCTGGTTCACGACGTCGGCGAGGCCGTAGGCCATCCACGCATCGGCGGGTTCGCCGTCGCGGCCGGCGCGGCCGGTCTCCTGGTAGTAAGCCTCGATGTTCTTCGGGAGGTCGAGGTGGGCGACGAAGCGCACGTCGGGCTTGTCGATGCCCATGCCGAACGCGATGGTCGCGACCATCACGACGCCGTCCTCGCGGAGGAAGCGGTCCTGGTGATCGCGGCGCACCGATGCGTCGAGGCCGGCGTGATACGGCAGCGACGTGAAGCCCTCGGCCGCGAGCCACGTCGCGGTCTCGTCCACCTTGTTGCGGCTGCCGCAGTAGACGATGCCGGCGTCGCCCGCGTGCTCGTCGCGCAGCCAGCGCAGCAGCTGGCTGCGGGCGTTGTCCTTCTCGACGATCGTGTAGCGGATGTTCGGCCGGTCGAAGCTGCTGACGAAGAGCCGCGCGTCTTCGAGCTGCAGCCGCGCGACGATGTCCTCGCGGGTGTGCGCGTCGGCGGTCGCGGTGAGCGCGATGCGCGGCACGCCGGAGAACCGTTCGTGCAGCACCGACAGACCGAGATAGTCCTCGCGGAAGTCGTGTCCCCACTGGCTGACGCAGTGCGCCTCGTCGATCGCGAAGAGCGACAGCAGGCCGCGTTCGCGGAGCGAGTCGAGCATCGCGAGGAAGCGCGGCGTGAGCAGGCGTTCGGGCGCGACGTAGAGCAGCGTGAGGCGTCCGGTGCGGACTTCCTCTTCCACGGCGCGGGCCTCGGCCGCATCGAGCGTCGAGTTGAGGAAGGCCGCGTGGACGCCGGCTTCTTCCAGCGCGCCGACCTGGTCGTGCATCAGCGCGATCAGCGGGCTGACGACGATCGCGACGCCGCGTCCGTCGCGATGCCGCGCGATCGCCGGGATCTGGTAGCAGAGGCTCTTGCCGCCGCCGGTGGGCATGAGCACGAGCGAGTCGCCGCCGGCGCACGTGTGCTCGATGATCGCGGCCTGCGGACCGCGGAAGGCCGGGTAGCCGAAGACCTCGCGGAGAACGCCGAGCGGGTCGGTCACGTCCCCGGGACTCGAGACGCGCGCAGTCGCGCGAGCGCGTCCTCGATGAGGCGCCGGGCGATGCTCAGTCGGTGCGGGAGCACGGGCAGGTCGTCGATCCGGAACCAGCCGGCGGCCTCGATCTCGCCTTCCTGCGGGACGATCTCGCCGCTCACGTAATCGCAGTGGAACGCGACCATCAGCGAGTGCGGGAAGGGCCAGGGCTGGCTCGAGAAGTAGCGCAGGTTGTCCACCTCGACGCCGACCTCCTCGCGCACTTCGCGGACGAGGCATTCCTCGAGGCTCTCGCCGGGTTCCACGAAGCCGGCGAGCGCACTCATCATCCCCGGGGGGAAGTGCGGCGATCGCGCGAGCAGGAGCTCGTCGCCGCGGGTCACGAGCGCCATCGCGACGGGCGCGAGGCGCGGGTAGTGCGTCTGTCCGCAGCTCGGGCAGACGCGCGAACGCTCGTGGATCTTGCGTTCGGTCGGGGTGCCGCAGCGTCCGCAGAAGCGGTGCGAGCGGTCCCAGTCGACGATCTGGACGGCGCGGCCCGCCAGCAGGAACGTGCTGTCGTCGATCGCGCCGAAGAGGCTGCGCAGCCCGGCCCACACGAAGCCGTCCGGCGCCTCGGCGCCTTCCGCGCATTCGGCGGAGAAGCAGTGCCGGCCGTCGAGCGTGCCGAGGTAGTGCACGTGCGGTGCGTCGAGTCCGAGGTCACGCGGATGCGCGACGCACGGGACCTCGACCCTCGACGGGTCCTGGCGGACGAGGATCGTCGTGCCGCGGTAGACGAACCACCAGGCATCGCCCTCGACCGTCTCCGGAGGCGAGATGAGCGGGACGAAGCCCGGTGCGTTCAGCAGCATGTCAGCGGCGCTTCGGCATGTAGAGGTCGGTGATGCTGCCCTCGGCGATCTCGGCCGCGAAGAACACCGTCTCGGACAGCGTCGGATGCGGGTGGATCGTGAGGCCGATGTCCTCGGTGTCGGCGCCCATCTCGAGCGCGAGCACCGTCTCGGCGATCAGTTCGCCGGCGTTCGGTCCGACCATGCCGGCGCCGAGGATGCGGCGGGTGTCCTTGTCGAACAGGAGCTTCGTCATGCCCTCGTCGCGGCCCGTCGCGAGCGCGCGGCCGCTGGCGGCCCACGGGAACGACGCCTTCTCGTACTCGATGCCCTGCGCCTTCGCCTGCGTCTCGGTCAGACCCATCCACGCGATCTCGGGGTCGGTGTACGCGACCGACGGGATCGTGCGTGCGTCGAACGCCACCTTGTGCCCGGCGATCACTTCCGCGGCGAGCTTGCCCTCGTGCGTCGCCTTGTGCGCGAGCATCGGTTCGCCGCAGACGTCGCCGATCGCGAAGATGTGCGCGACGTTCGTGCGCTGCTGGTTGTCCGCGGGAATGAAGCCGCGCTCGTTCACGACGACGCCGGCGTTCTCGGCGCCGATCTCGCGGCCGTTCGGGCGGCGGCCCACGGCGAGCAGCACGCGATCGTAGATCTGCGGTTCGGGCGCGCCCTCGCCCTCGAAGGTCGCGCGCAGGCCGGCCGCGGTCGCTTCGAGCTTCGACACCTTCGTCTTCAGCAGGATGGCCTCGTAGCGCTTCTCGAGACGCTTCTGCAGCGGCTTCACGAGATCGCGGTCGGCGCCGGGGATCAGGCCGTCGGCGAGTTCGACGACCGACACGCGCGCACCGAGCGCGTCGTACACGCACGCCATCTCGAGACCGATGATGCCGCCGCCGATCACGAGCATCCGCTTCGGGATCCCGGAGAGCTGCAGCGCACCGGTCGAATCGACGAGCCGCGGATCGTCGTACGGGAAGCCGGGGATCTTCGCGACGGACGAGCCGGCGGCGATCACGCAGTGGTCGAACGAGACGGTCGACTTCTTTCCGTCGGCGGCCGTGACTTCGATCATGTTTGCCGACGTGAAGCGGCCGACACCTGTGACGACGTCGACCTTGCGCTGCTTCGCGAGGCCGGCGAGACCCTTCGTGAGGCGACCGACGACGCCGTCCTTCCAGCCGCGCAGCGCGTCGATGTCGACTTCCGGCTTGCCGAATTTCACGCCGAAGTGCGACATCTCGTCGGCCTCGGAGATCACGCGGGCCGCGTGCAGCAGCGCCTTCGACGGGATGCAGCCGACGTTCAGGCACACGCCGCCGATCGTGGCGTAGCGCTCGATCATCACGACCTTCTTGCCGAGGTCGGCCGCGCGGAACGCCGCCGTGTAGCCGCCGGGGCCGGAGCCCAGCACGACGATGTCGGCGTGGACGTCGCCCTTCACGACGGGGCCGGCGGACACGACCGGTGCGGCGACGGGCGCCGGTACCGGGGCGGCCGCGGGGGCCGGTGCTGCGGCTGCGGCAGGTGCAGCAGCGGGGGACGGTGTCGAGGCGGCAGGCTTCGCGGCGCCGGCATCGGCCGCGTCGAGCAGGATCAGCAGCGAGCCGAGCGAGACCTTGTCGCCGACCTTCACCTTCAATTCCTTGACGGTGCCGGCGACGGGCGACGGGACTTCCATCGTCGCCTTGTCGGATTCGAGCGTGACGATCGGGTCTTCGGCGGCGAGCGTGTCGCCGACCTTGACCAGCACCTCGATCACGGGGATGTCCTTGTAGTCACCGATGTCCGGGACCTTCACTTCCAGCGTCTGGCTCAACGTGGGCTCCTGTTGTGTTCGATGCCGGCCGGTCGGTGCGGATGCGCGTCGCGGGCTGCGGCGATTTCGTTTCCCGGGACGCGGCGAACCGCGTCCGTTTCATTCAGTGGCGCGGCCTCATCGCAGCAGTGCGAGCGCCAGCGCGGCGATCGAGGCGACGAGCGCCGCGAACGCGATCCAGGACAGCGTGCGCAGCCGCGCGGACACGGCGCCGAAGCTTTCGGCGATCTGGCTCGCCTGCGCCTCGAACGCCTTGGCCTGCGTCTCGGAGTGTCCGCGCAGTCGTTCGAGATTCGTCTTCATCAGCTCGATCTCGAAGCGCAGCTGCGCGATGTCGGCGGCCAGATCGGTGCCGGGGGCGTTGCCCGCCGGCGGCGCGGACGGTGCGTCGCCCGCACCCGTCGCGCCCTCGCGACCCTTGCGGAATTCGCGCACGAACTCGGGTGCCTGGGCGGCGATCTTCACGATCTCCTTCCAGGGCGCGGCCTTCAGCAGCGTGGTCCAGGCCATCGGATCAGACCCGCACCTGGCCGTCGCCGAGGACGACGAACTTCAGCGACGTGAGGCCTTCGAGCCCGACGGGGCCGCGGGCGTGCAGCTTGTCGGTCGAGATGCCGATCTCGGCACCGAGGCCGAATTCGAAGCCGTCGGCGAAGCGCGTCGACGCGTTGACCATCACCGACGCGGAATCCACTTCGCGGAGGAAGCGGCGCGCGCGCGAATAGTCTTCGGTGACGATCGCGTCGGTGTGCATCGAGCCGTACGCCGTGATGTGGTCGATGGCCTGGTCGAGGTCGTCGACGATGCGCACCGCGAGGATCGGCGCGAGGTACTCGGTCGCCCAGTCCTCGTCGGTCGCGGGGAGCATCGGCACGATGGCGCGGGCGCGATCGCAGCCGCGCAGTTCCACCGACTTCCCGGCGTAGATCGCGGCGAGCGGCGGCAGCACGCGCGCGGCGATGTCCGCGTGGACCAGCAGGGTCTCCATCGTGTTGCACGTGCCGTAGCGGTGGGTCTTCGCGTTGTCGGCGATGCGCACGGCCTTGTCGAGGTCGGCGCGGTCGTCGATGTAGACATGGCAGACGCCGTCGAGATGCTTCAGCACGGGGATGCGGGCGTCGGCCGAGATGCGTTCGATCAGGCCCTTGCCGCCGCGCGGGACGATCACGTCGACGTAGTCCTTCATGGTGATCAGCTCGCCGACGGCCGCGCGGTCGGTCGTCTCGATCACCTGCACGGCCGTCGCGGGGAGCCCGGCGGCACGCAGGCCTTCGTGCACGCACATGGCGATCGCCTGGTTCGCGCGGATCGCTTCCGACCCCCCGCGGAGGATCGCGGCGTTGCCGCTCTTCAGGCACAGGACGGCGGCGTCGACGGTCACGTTGGGACGCGCCTCGTAGATGATCCCGATGACGCCCAGCGGCACGCGCATCCGGCCCACCTGGATGCCGCTCGGCCGGTAGCGCAGGTCCGAGATCTCGCCCACCGGATCGGCGAGCGCGGCGACCTGACGGACGCCTTCGGCCATCTGTGCGACACCGGCCGGCGTGAGCGCGAGGCGGTCGACCATCGCGGGTTCGAGCCCGGCGGCGCGCGCGGCGGCGAGGTCTTCCGCGTTCGCGGCGAGGAGGCGGTCGGCATCGCGTTCGATGGCCGCGGCCATCGCCATCAGGGCGTCGTTCTTGGCGCGCGTCTCGGCGCGGGCCATGGCGCGGGACGCGGCGCGGGCGGCGCGTCCGATGCCATGCATGTAACTCTGGACGTCCATGGAGGATCCGGGCGGAGGGGCTGGGGAACGAGGCCGGATTCTAGCCGATCGGCCCGGGCCGGACCCCGGCGTTCGCCGGGGCGACGGGTGCGCATCGACGGTCGCCGGAGACGTGTCGACGGCGTCGGTTGCGGGGCGCCGCGGAGGCTGGCCCGGCATTCCGGGGGTGCGCTGAAATCCGGCGCGGCGGCGGTCCGGTGGACGGCGGTGACCGTCAGGCGTCGACCGGCGTGGGCAGCGGGATGTCGGGAGCGGCGATGCGCAGGCCGAGTGCGCGGAGTTCGTCCCACGCGTTGCCCGGCGCCACACCCTTGATGATCCGGTCGATGCGGGCGGCGTGATGCACGGCGGCGGCGAGTCCGGAGGCGCTGACCCGGCGCAGCGCCTGCGGCAGCACCTTCTGGCGATCGCCCCAGATCCGGGCGTCGCGCATGGCCTGGGCGACGGCGGTGCCGCGCGCCGTCGCGGTGTGCACGTCGATGAGCGCGCGGACCTCCTCGTTGAGCGCCCACAGCACGAGCGGGAGCCCGGTCGCCTCGCCGCGGAGTCCGTCGAGCATGCGGATGAAGCGCGCGGCGTCGCCCTTCAGCACGGTCGGTCCGAGATCGAAGACCTCGAACCGCGCGACGTCCATGACGGCTTCGCGCAGCGCACCTTCGTCGAGCCGGCCGGGCGGGAACAGCAGGGCGAGCTTCTGCACTTCCTGGTGGGCCGCGAGGAGGTTGCCCTCGACGCGGTCGGCGAGGAATTCGAGCGTCGCGGGGTCAGCGTCCTGACCCTGCAGGCGGAGCCGGCCTGCGAGCCAGCGTGGCAGGTCTTCCGGACGCACCCGCTTCACCTCGACGGTGACGCCGGCGCCGTCGAGCGCCGTGAACCACTTGCCGTCGCGCGAGCGCTTGTCGATCTTCGGCAGGTCGACGAGCGTCACGGTGTCGGGCGGCAGGTCGGACGTGTACTTCACGATCGCCTCGGAGCCTTCGACGCCGGGCGCACCCGTCGGGATGCGCAGCTCGACGATGCGCTTCTCGGCGAACAGCGACAGGCTGGCGCCGGTGAGCCACAGCGATTTCCAGTCGAAGCCGGACTCGACGGTGAGCACGTCGCGCTCGGTGTGGCCGCGCGCGCGGGCCGCGGCGCGGATGCGGTCGGCGGCCTCGATCGCGAGCAGCGGCTCGTCGCCGAAGACGGTGTAGAGCGGTGCGAGCCCGCGCTCGAGCTGCCGCGGAAGCTGTTCGGAGTCGATCGTCACGGCGTCAGTGCGCGTTCATCTTGTCGAGCAGGCCGCGCATCGCGTCGGGGTCGTCCTTGCGCAGCATCCGCTTCGCCTGCTGGGCGGCCTCGGACAGTTCGGTCTTCAGCACGACCTGCTTCACTGCGAGCAGGTTCGCGGGATGCATCGAGAACTGCCGCAGCCCGAGGCCGAGCAGCAGCCGCGTCAGGTGCACGTCGCCGGCCATCTCGCCGCAGACCGCGACGGGTTTTCCGGCGCGCGCGGCGCCCTGGATGATCGACGACACGAGGTTCAGCACGGCCGGATGCAGCGGGTCGTAGAGGTGCGCCACGGCCTCGTCGGTGCGGTCGATCGCGAGCGCGTACTGGATCAGGTCGTTCGTGCCGATCGAGAGGAAGTCGAGCTTCCGCGCGAACATCGGCAGCGCGAGCGCCGCGGCGGGCACCTCGATCATCCCGCCCACCGGAACATCGCGGTCGTACTCGATGCGGTCGTCGTCGAGGCTGCGCTTCGCGGCGGCGATGGCGAGCAGCGTCTGGTCGAGTTCGGACGACGACGACAGCATCGGCACGAGGATCCGGACGCGACCGAACGCCGACGCGCGGAGGATCGCCCGGAGCTGCCGGTGGAACATCTGCGGCTCGGCGAGGCACAGCCGGATCGCGCGGAGGCCTAGCGCGGGGTTCGCCGAGACGCGCTCGGCGCCGACGAGGGCCTTGTCCGCGCCGAGGTCGAACGTGCGGATCGTCACGGGCAGCCGGCCCATGTCGGTCACGACGCGGCGATAGGCCTCGAACTGCTCGTCCTCGCCGGGCAGGTCGCGGCGGTTGAGGTACAGGAACTCCGTGCGGAACAGTCCGATGCCGGCCGCGCCATTCGCCCGCGCGAGTGCCACGTCGTCGGGCAGTTCGATGTTCGCGTGCAGCTCGATGCGCGTGCCGCCGATCGCGGCGGCACGGGTGCTCGTCAGGCGGCGGAGCTTCTGCTGGTCGAGCGCCCATTCGTGCTGGCGGAGCCGGTATTCCTCGAGGACCTTCGGGTCCGGATCGACGATCACGACGCCCTGCGTGCCGTCGACGATCAGGGTGTCCGATTCGCGGATCAGCCGGCGCGCCTGGTGCAGCGCGACGATCGACGGGATGCCGAGGCTGCGCGCGACGATCGCGGTGTGCGAGGTCGTGCCGCCGAGATCGGTGACGAAGCTCGCGAAGCGGTGTCGCTTGAACACGATGACGTCGGCGGGCGAGAGATCGTGCGCAACGAGGATGCTGCCGTCGCGGGGGACGCTCGTCGCGGCCGGCTTCTCGGGTGCCGCATCGGACACGAGGGCCAGCAGCACGCGTTCGACGACCTGCACGACATCGGTCTTGCGTTCGCGGAGGTAGGCGTCGTCGATCTGGTCGAACTGCGCGAGGAGCGTCTCCATCTGCTGCTTCAGCGCCCACTCCGCGTTGCAGCGCTGCTCCGCGATCATCGTCTTCGGCGCTTCGGAGATCGTGGCGTCGCCGAGGATCAGCAGGTGGACATTCAGGAAGGCGCCGAACTCCGCCGGCGCGTTGCCGGGAATGTGGTCGGCGAGGTCCGAGAGTTCGCGGCGCACCTTGTTGAGCGCGATGTCGAAGCGTTCCTGCTCGCGCACGACGGACTTCGCCGTGATCTCGATGTGCGGCACCTCGAGCTGCGTGTGCGAGACGAGGTGCGCGTGGCCGATGGCGATGCCGCCGGAGACGCCGATGCCGTGGAGGGTGAAGGACATCT
>CAUJJX010000236.1 GCA_963205165.1 Pseudomonadota bacterium
GGGACCGCATCGCCGGCGGCTTCCGGAGGTCCGGGCAGCGTTGAATTCCGATGACCCGGCAGTGGAACCGGCTTATCATTGCCGCCGATTTTTACTGACTCGTCGGTCAGCTAACCGGCCCGCAAAAGGCGGCGCGGAACGACGGGTCACCGGGTGCCGGGCGTCGACCGGCCATCCCGGATTCCACAACACACTGCATGTCCTGAGGTCCGCCCTGATGAGTTCGCGCCTTTCGCCCCGCGTTTCGATCCTCGTTATCTCCATGGTCGCCGCGCTCGCGGCGGGCTGCGGTTCCAAGTCCGACAGCAAGGCGCCGGGCGCCGCGAAGCCGGGCGACGCCAAGTCCGCGGCCGGTGGTGGCGACAAGCCGAAGGGCCTGCCGGTCAAGGCGCAACCGGTCACCGTGGGCGAAGTGCAGAGCGACCTGGCCGCCGTCGGTTCGCTGATGGCCTCCGAGTCGGTCCTGATCCGGCCGGAGATCGCCGGACGCGTCGTCGGCCTCCACTTCCAGGAAGGCCGGCCGGTCCACAAGGGCGAGAAGATGGTGTCGATCGACGCGTCCGAGTACCAGGCGCAGCTCGCCGCCAGCAGCGCCGACGCCCGCACCGAGATGCAGAAGTACCAGCGGTCCCGCGAACTGCTCGAGCAGAAGTTCATCAGCCAGGAAGCCGTCGACGTCGCCCGCGGCAGCATGGAGCGCGCGATCGCGAAGCGTCAGGCCGACGAGGCGATGCTCGCGAAGACCACGATCAAGGCCCCGTTCACCGGCACCGTCGCGCTGCGCCTGATCAGCCCCGGCGCCTACGTGAAGGCCGGCGACGACATCGTCCGCATCGAGAGCACCGGCACGCTGAAGCTCGACTTCCGGGTTCCCGAGGTGTTCGTCTCGAAGCTGAAGCAGGGCCAGACGGTGTCGATGCGCACCGACGCCTTCCCCGGCGAGACCTTCACGGGCCGCATCTACGCGCTCGACCCCGCCGTCGACGAGAAGACCCGCACGATCCTGGCGCGTGCCGAAGTCCCCAACGCGGAAGGCAAGCTGCGCCCCGGCATGTTCGGCCGCGTGAACATCCTGCTCGAATCGCGTCCGACGGCGATCACGGTCCCCGAACAGGCCATCTGGCCGCAGGGTCGTGACACGTTCGTGTACCGCGCCGTCGACGGCAAGGCCGTGCTCACGAAGATCAGGATCGGCGTGCGCCGTCCCGGCCAGGTCGAGGTCATCGATGGCCTCTCGCCCAACGACATCGTCGTCACCGACGGCCAGATGAAGCTGAAGGACGGCGCGCCCGTGATGGTGCTGCCGATGACCCCGCCGGCGCCCGCCCCCGGCGCGCAGGCCGCCACCCCGGCCAAGGCCGGCAGCTGACGCTGCGAGCGACAGGAGACACACGTCATGGTTCTGTCCGATCTCTCGATCAAGCGCCCAGTGCTGGCCACGGTGATGAGCCTGCTCATCATCCTGCTGGGCTACCTCTCGTTCACTCGCATGGCCGTCCGCGAGTATCCGAACATCGATCCGCCCGTCGTCTCGGTGCGCACCGTCTACAAGGGCGCGACGGCACAGGTGATGGAAACCGCCATCACGCAGCCGCTCGAGGATGCCCTGTCGGGCATCGAAGGCATCAAGACGATCAAGTCGCAGAGCCGCGAGGAAGTGAGCCAGGTCACGGTCACCTTCGTGACCGAGCGTGACATCGAGGGCGCCGCGAACGACGTCCGCGACCGCGTGGCGCGGGTCCGCAAGAACCTCCCCGCGGCGGCCGACAACCCGGTCGTCTCGAAGATCGAGGCCGATGCCCAGCCGATCGTGTGGCTCGCGTTCACCAGCGACCGCCATTCGCCGATGGAGCTGACCGACTTCGCCGACCGCTACCTCACCGACCCGCTGAAGGCGATGCCGGGCGTGGCGTCGGTCGTGATCGGCGGCGAGCGCCGCTACGCGATGCGCGTCTGGCTCGACCGCGAACGCCTCGCGGCGCAGGGGCTCACCGCCCTCGACGTCGAGCAGGCGCTGCGCCGCCAGAACCTCGAATCGCCCGGCGGGCGGATCGAGAGCACGCAGCGTGAATTCACGGTGCAGGCGCAGACCGACCTGCGCTCGCCGGAAGAATTCAACAACCTGATCATCAAGGAAGTGAATGGCTACCCGATCCGCGTGAGCGACGTCGGCTGGGCCGGCCCCGGCCCCTACGAGAACCGCAAGGTCGTGCGCGTCCGCGGCGAGGACGCCCTCGGCCTCGGCATCGTGAAGCAGTCGACGGCCAACACGCTCGAGGTCGCGCAGGCCGTGAAGGGGATGCTGCCGAAGCTCGAGGCATCGCTCCAGCCGGGCATGAAGATCTGGGTCGCGGTCGACACGTCGCAGTTCATCGAATCGTCGATCAAGGCCGTGTACACGACGATCATCGAGGCACTCGCGCTCGTCGTGCTCGTGATCTTCTTCTTCCTGCGCGAGGTGCGCGCGACGCTGATCCCGGCGATCACGATCCCGGTGTCGATCATCGGCCACTTCACGATCCTGAAGATGCTCGGGTTCTCGATCAACACGCTCACGCTGCTCGGAGTCGTGCTGTCGATCGGCCTCGTCGTCGACGACGCGATCGTGGTGCTGGAGAACGTCCACCGGCACATCGAGGAGGGCATGAAGCCCTTCAAGGCCGCGCTCGTCGGCACGCGCGAGATCGGCTTCGCGGTCATCGCGATGACCATCACGCTCGCCGCCGTGTTCATGCCGCTCTCGTTCGCGCAGGGCAACACCGGCAAGCTGATGACCGAGTTCGCGCTGACCGTCGCCACGTCGGTCATGGTGTCCGGATTCGTCGCGCTGTCGCTCGTGCCGATGATGTGCTCGAAGATGCTGCGGCACGACCACAGCTGGATCTATCACAAGACCGAACCGTTCTTCGCCGGCCTCGTGAACGGCTATCGCCGCGCGCTCTCCGCGACGCTGCGTCAGCGCTGGGTGATCGGCGTGATCTTCGTCGCCGTCATCGGCGGCATGTACTGGCTGTTCACGCAGCTCAAGTCGGAGCTCTCCCCCGTCGAGGACCGCAGCCTCTTCCTCGCCTTCGTGGTCACGCCCGAAGGGTCGAGCATGAGCTACACCGACAGCTACGTCCGCGCCGTCGAGGAGATCGCCAAGGGCGTCCCCGAGATCGACACGATGTTCGCCGTCGTGGCGCCGGGTCTCGAGCGTCCGAACCCCGTGAACCTCGGTATCGCGTTCGCCGTGCTGAAGCCGTGGGAACAGCGCACGCGCAGCCAGCAGCAGATCACGAAGGAACTCACGCCGAAGCTCTTCGGCGGCCTCCCCGGCGCCATGTCGTTCGCGCTGAACCCGCCGTCCCTCGGCCAGAACTTCCTGTCGAAGCAGGTCGAGTACGTCATCTACGGGACCAGCTACGAGGAGTTGCAGGCCAAGGTCGGCAAGGTCATGTCCAAGCTGCGTGACTTCCCCGGCATCACCGGTCTCGACACCGACCTGAAGCTGAACAAGCCGCAGCTCTCGGTGCGCATCGAACGCGACAAGGCCTCGGCCCTGGGCGTGTCGATGGAGACCATCGGCCACACGCTCGAGACGCTGCTCGGCGGCTACGACGTCACGCGCTACAAGAAGGACGGCAAGCAGTACGACGTCGTCGTGCAGATGGAGGACGACAAGCGCCGCCAGCCGAGCGACCTCACGTCGATCTACGTCCGCGGCAACGACGGCACGCTGCACCAGCTGTCGAACCTCGTGACGCTGGACGAGACCGTCGGCCCGAAGGAGCTGAACCACTTCAACAAGCTCCGCGCCGCGATCATCAACGGCAACGTCGCCGGCAACTACTCGCTCGGCCAGGTGCTCGACCACATCGACGGCCTCGTGAAGACCGAGCTGGGCGACGACACGCGCACCGACCTCGACAACGTGTCGCGCGAGTTCCGCGAATCGAGCGGCCAGCTCTGGATGACCTTCGGGCTCGCGCTCGTGTTCATCTACCTCGTGCTGGCAGCGCAGTTCGAGAGCTTCGTCGGCCCGCTCGTCATCATGTTCACGGTGCCGCTCGCGATGGCCGGCGCCGCGCTGATGATGTACATCAACGCGAAGCTGGAGCACGGCGGGACGCTGAACGTGTACAGCCAGATCGGTCTCGTGATGCTCGTGGGCCTGATCACGAAGCACGGGATCCTGATCGTCGAGTTCGCGAACCAGCTCCGCGAGAAGGGCGTCGATCGCATGGAGGCGATCATCGAGGCCTCGACGCTGCGCCTGCGCCCGATCCTGATGACGACCGCGGCGATGGTGCTCGGTGCGATCCCGCTGGCGCTCGCCACCGGGGCCGGCGCCGAATCGCGGCAGGCCATCGGCTGGGTGATCGTCGGCGGCCTAGTCGTCGGCACGCTGCTGACGCTGTTCGTGATCCCGACGATCTACTCGGTGCTCGCGCGCAGTGTCCACAAGCCCTACCTGGAAGAAGATCTCGCGACGCTGCCGCCCACCGCAGCCGCGGCGGAACAGGCGCACTGATCTTTCGCGCAACGGCATGACCCCGAAACCCGGCCTCGCGCCGGGTTTCGTCTTCTGGAGAGACCATGAGCGAATACGCTGGATCCCCGCTGCAACCTGGTGTCGTCGATCGAGAGACTGCGATGACCATGAGCGGTCTCGATCTCCTGCGCGGCTGGCTGGAGGGACGCCTGCCGCCGGCGTCGATCGGCACCGCGCTCGACTTCCGGCTCGTCGAGGTGGAACGCGGCCGGGTGATGTTCTCCGGGACGCCCGACGCCCGCTTCCTGAATCCGCTCGGCACGGTCCACGGCGGATACGCGGCCACGCTGCTCGACTCCTGCATGGGCTGCGCGGTGCACTCGATGCTGGCACCCGGGCAGGGCTACACGACGCTCGAGATCAAGGTGAACTACGTCCGCGCGATGTCGCCGCAGACCGGCACGGTGTTCGCCGAAGGCCGCATCCTGCATGCGGGTCGCCAGGCCGCGACGTCCGAGGGTTTCCTCCGCGACGCCGACGGGAAGCTCATCGCGCACGGCACGACGACCTGCATCGTCTTCACCCCATGACTGCCGACGCGTCGTATCGGCGCGACGCCCGTCCGGCCGACCTCACCGCCATCGTCGACATCTACAACGCGACCATTCCGTCGCGCATG
>CAUJJX010000237.1 GCA_963205165.1 Pseudomonadota bacterium
TTCTTCGGCGGCAGGCGTCCCGCGCCGCCCGACGTGCGCGGGGCAGGTACCGCGGCGGGGGCCGGAGGTGGCGTCCGGATGGTCGTGACGGTCTGGTTCTGCTCGCACGGGCTTTCGGTGTAGACGACCTTGCCGTCGGCACCGGTGCACTTGTTCACGCCGGCCATCGCAGGCGGTGCGACCAGCAGGCACAGCGCCATCAGGGGACGCAGGACGGAACGGGGAGCGAAGGAGGTCATGTGCATGGTCGTCGTTGTCGCCGGGTGTGGGGGGCGGATCGTGCCGCCCCGGTTCGAGGGATGTCCTGCGGCGCGACGCGCGTCGCCGGCGGGCGAGGAAGCAGGCTCCGGGCCGAGGACGACGTCGCCCGCCCGACGTCGTTGCGGCCCCGCACTCAGCGCCCGGATTCGACGCGACCGATGTAGCCGCGGATGTCGGCGTACCAGATCCGGCCCTGCGCATCGGCCGCGACGCTGAACGGCTTCGCGTCGTCGCGGGGCAGCTTGTGCATCGTCACTTTCCCGCCTTCGACGTGACCGAGCGCGGCACCGCGCATCGCGCCGAACCACGCGCTGCCGTCCGGTGCGATCGTCAGGCCGGACAGCGCGCCGATGCCTTCCGGGATCGCGACTTCCGAGAACTGTCCCGCGGCGTAACGGCCGATGCGATTCGTGCGGAACTCCAGGAACCAGACGGTTCCGTCCGCGGCGACCGCGATGTCGCTCGGACCGGCGCCGCGCGTCGGGATCTCGAGCGTCTCCATGGTCCCGTCGGTGCCGATCCGCAGGAGGGCGTTCGCGCTCTGCAGCGTCGCCCAGGCGGTGCCGTCCTGAGCGACCGCGACACCGAACGGACCACCGCGCTCGGATTCGATCTCGAAGCGTTTCAGCTCGCCGTCCCTCAGGCGCGTGACGCTGTACGTCGTGCTCTCCGCGAACCAGACAGCGCCGTCCGGCGCGGCGGCCATCCGGCCGAGCCGTGCGATGGGCGTCCCGAGCGACGTCGCCGTGACCTCGTGCGCCGGTGTCACCTTCAGGATCGCCGCGGCCGGCGCGTCGGCGTACCACGCGTTGCCCTGCGCATCGACGGCGAGTCCCAGGGCGTCGACGTTCTTGCCGTGCTTCGTGACGCGCTCGATCTTCCCGCCGCGCAGGTGGCCGATCGCGTTGGCGAAGTCGATGCTGAACCAGACGGATCCGTCGGGCGCCGGCGCGATCGCGACCGGCATGTCGTCGTGTTCGAGCATCGGGATCTCGACGATGCGCAGCGCCGGCGCACGCATCCAGAAGATCGCGATGCCCGCAGCGACGGCCGCTGCGGTCAGGAGGACGAGCACGGCCGGATGGGCGCGGCCGGTGGCGGGATGGCGGGACAGTCGGTTCATCGGGTGGTCCGTCGGTGTCGTGGCGCCTTGGGCGGCGGGGTCGTTCGTTCGGGATCGGCAGCGTTCGTGCGCCGGCTCAGCCGCGCTTGCGCCGGAGGTATCGCACGCCACTGACGCCGCCGATCAGCAGGAGGCCGACGACGGCGGCACCGCCCGCGATGTTCCACGGATCGATGCGGTTCAGCCGGGCCGCGCTTTCCTCGGCGCGTCGCCAGAGTTCGGGGTAGGGGTTCAGCGCGAAGCCGGTGTAGAGCGTGCGGGTGTCGTGCGGATCGCGTTGCAGGATGCCGGATTCGAGATGCGTCGGCAGCGCGCCCTGGACCTGCGCCCACGTGACACCGCCGTCGGTGCTGCGGAGCAGTCCGCGGTGCGTCGCCAGGACGAGTGTCTTTCCGCTGTCGGCGACGGCCAGTCCGCGGACCGACGTGCCCGCCGGTTGCAGCGGGGCGCCGCGCGGTTGCCATGCCCCGTCGATCGTCGTGTGGACGCGGTCGGCCGCGAAGGCCCAGAGGCCGGCACCGGCGGGGTCGGGGACGACAGCCTCGACGCGGCCCGCCGGGAGTCCGGACACGACCGGCGTCCAGGTCGCGCCGGCGTCGCGGCTTTCCCACGCGTTGCCGCCGACGACGGCGACGAGGTGCGCAGAGGATTTCGCGGACACGACGACGAGCGCAGTCGCGGGTGCCTCGGGCGGTGCGCCGCTGGCGCGCGTCCAGGTGCGTCCGTCGTCGGTGCTGCGGAAGAGTCCGCCGGGGCCGGCCAGGACGAACTGGCTGTCGCCGGTCGCGACGATCGCGCGGGCCGGGGCAACGCCGCGAGGCGCATCGACGGCGTCCCAGCGGGCGTCGCCCTGCGACCGGAAGAGGCCGCTGCCGCCGGACGCGAGCATCGTCTTTCCGGTCGCGCCGAATGCAACCGCGAGCGTGGGGCCGAAGACGCGGTCGGCGGCCTCGTGGTTCCAGTCGCGGCCGCCATTGCGGGAGCGCATCAGCCGCGAGTCGGTCGCGTAGAGCAGGTGGTTCGGATCGGTCGGGCTCACGGCCACGGCGAGCGCGGCGCCGATGAAGAGATCGGCATCGACGGGCAGCCAGGAGCCGCCGTCGTCGCGGCTGCGGAACAGCCCGCCCCAGGCGCTCGGATCGTGCGCGACGGCCGGCGTCGCGAGGCAGAGCAGGGACAGGAGCACGGCCGTGATGCGTGCCATCGGGAGCATCGGGATATCCGGGAAGATTCGGCGAATCCGGGTGGTGAAAACACCGCGAGGCGCCGGGGTGGCCGACGCCTCGCGGGGGGATGGTCCGGCGGGCGTCCGATGGGATGCCCGCCGGCGCGGATCAGGTGCGATCCGCGAACGACATCACTTCGGCTTGCGGGACGGTTCGCCCGGGGCCAGGGCCATCTCGGCGAGACGTCCGCCGTTGATGCCGGCCCACCAGTTCTTCGTGAGCGGGTACTTGTCGGAGTACGACAGGGGTTCGTGCGCGGCCACGCAGTTCTGATAGCCGCCCGTCACCTTGTAGCACTTCTCGTACGCCAGGAACTGCTGCACCGAGTCGGTCTGCTGGACGTTCGCCACTTCCCAGTCGCGGATCGCTTCCCACGACGAGTAGGCATCGGAGCCGAACATCAGCTTGCCGACGGACGTGTTGACTTCCAGCAGCTGCGAGCCGGCCGTGTGGGCGCGGTGCGCAGCGTGGATCTTCACGCCGGGACGGACTTCCATGTCGCCGTCGACGATGACGGCCTTCCCGCGGAGGACCTTGCCGTAGATCTGGTCGACGGTCTTGGCGGGATAGCCGCAGGCCGGGGTACGGCTGCAGCCGCCGGGCGAGTCGTTCACGGCGCGTATGCGCTCGTGGCCCGGGTAGTTGAGCGCCCACTCGATGCCGCGGAGCTCTTCCTTCTGGATGTACAGGACGGCGTTCGGGAACTCGTCCATCGATCCGGCGTGGTCCCAGTGACCGTGGCCGACGATGATCTTCGAGACGTCCTTCGCGTCGAAGCCGAGCTGCGCGATCTGCTGCGACAGCGGCGCCCAGTGCCCCGTGCCCGTGGCCTTGTGGTAGTCGGTGGCATTCCAGCCGTTGTCGAACAGGATCAGTTCCTTGCCGCACTTGATGACGCCCACGTTGACCGGCAGGTCGACCGTGTTGACGTTGTTGCGCGGGTTGTTGCTGCCCTGCACGAAGGACCGGTCAGGATGGAACATCCCGAACGGCACGTTCATGAACCGGCTGCTCTCCACCAGCCAGGCCGAGCACACCTGGGCCTGTGCGGCAGTGCCGAATGTCATGGCGGCCGCGAAACCCACGGCGCCGACGATCTGTTTGACCTCCCAATTCATCGCTCTCTCCTTGTTCGTGTGTGTCGGTGGTCGCGTACGACAGCGACTGCAGCCGCCGGCCGCGTCCTCGTGAGACGCGGCCACCGGAAAGGTGCTCAGTTGGGCTTGTACTCGCCCGGCCAGAGCTTCTCGCTCACTTCGAGCAGGCGGGTGGATGCGCTGGAGCTCATCTCCTGCGCCTTGATCAGGTGTTCGTCGGACCCGTCCGCGGCGACCTTCACCATCTCGGTGGCCGCGTCGCGGTAGAGCGCGAGGGCGTCGAGGTAGATGGCACGCGTCGTTTCCATCGATGCGGGTGTCTCGATCGCGCGGACGTCGTGCGCGGCGGATTCGAAGACCTTCACGAGCGGGGCGATGCGCTCGCGCACCGCTTCCTTCCTGATCTCGCCGGTCTTGTAAGCGAGACCGGTGAAACTCATGCGGACGGCTTCGGTGCGAACAGTGGAGTGGATCTTCCAGAGGCCGTGGGCGTAGCGCTCGTCGTCGGCGCCGAGCGGTGCGCGGTCGTGGCTCTCGCCCATCGGGGCGGCCGGTGCGACGGCGGGAACGGGCACCTGCGGGGCAGGCTTGTCGCGGAGCGCGGCGACGCCTGCGATCACTGCGAGTCCACCGGCCAGGACGACGACGCCGATCTGTTTCACGCTGGTCAAGGGTGGGGTATCCGTTGAGCTTCCGGAGCCCGGAATCTATGCGCTCGACGCAGGCCGGTCAACGCGCGAATTCCGCGGAAAACGTGCCGGTCGGCGACGTGCGGAAATCGGCCGGACGGGTCACGCGACGAGAGACGCGAGCAGGCCGTCCGCGATGCCGATCTGGTAGATCAGGAAGAGCCCGAAGCCGAGCGACAGCAGGCCCGACGCCAGTCGCAGCGCGTGGTTGATGCGCGGCAGCCGCGCCCACGAAAGCGAGAACGGCACGGCGATGAGCGCCGTGATCAGCATCATCCCGGCGATGGTGCCGAGCCCGAAGACGAACAGGTACGCGAGGCCCCACCAGGGGTCGCGGATGGCGCCGAGCACGAGCAGCGCGACCGCGGCGGACCCCGCGAGGCCATGGACGACGCCGATGAC
Source organism: Pseudomonadota bacterium (assembly GCA_963205165.1). Lineage (GTDB taxonomy): Bacteria > Pseudomonadota > Gammaproteobacteria > Burkholderiales. The sequence goes on from CAUJJX010000237.1 coordinate 4,799, forward strand.
GATCGGGCGGATCGACTGGTAGACGCCGAGGCGGCCGAGGTGCCGGTCGAGCCAGGCCGTCGGTGTCGCGGATTCCGGATGGCCGTGGTCCTCGTGGGCGTGGCCGTGCCGGTGCGTGTGGGCGTAGTCGCCGTGGGCGTGGACGTGGGCATGGCGCCTGGCGGCGGTCGCCGGCCGGACATGCGGATGCGCGCTCGCGGTCGCCACATACCGGATCGGGGCCGCGCGCCGCATGCCCCACAGGACGTTCGCGCCGAGCACGACGAGCATGATCCCGACGCCGAACTCCATGGCCTGCGCGATGCCGTCGGGGATCACGATGCCCGTCAGGATCATCGCGCCGCCGACGATCGCGACGGTGACGGTGTGGCCGAGGCCCCAGAGCGCGCCGATGAGTGCCGCCGTGCCGATCCGCTTCTCGCGACCGACGATCGTCGCGATCGCGAGGACGTGATCCGCGTCGGTCGCGTGGCGCATGCCGAGCAGGAATCCGAGCAGGATCGAGGAGAGGAGCGTGGGCACGCGGGGCGTTCTGGCGGGGGGGTGAATCGAGGCGGCGGACCGTATCGACTCACCCGGGGAGCGTCAAGCCGGGGCGCGGGTGCCGCTCTTCAGGAGGACGAGCAGGGCGCCGCCGCCGCCGTCCTCGGGGCGTGCCTGCACGTACGCGAGCACCTCGTCGCGCTGCCGGAGCCAGTGTGCGACCTTGCCCTTCAGCACCGGCATGCCACCGACCGAGCGATAGCCCTTGCCGTGCACGACCCGGATGCAGCGGATGCCGCGCCGCACGGCCGCGTGCAGGAAGCTCGCGAGCAGCCCGCGCGCCGCGTCGACCGTCATGCCGTGCAGGTCGAGGTTGTCCTGGATGACCCATTCGCCGCGCCGCAGACGCTTGAGCGCGTTCGGCGGGACACCTTCGCGGCGGTACGTGAGTTCCTCGCCGATCTCGAGTCCGATGTCGGATTCGAGCGGGTCCGAGAGGCTGTCGACGAGCACGGCGGCGTCATCGAGCAGCGACTGCACCGGGACGGGCGGCGGACGCACGACGGGCTTCTCCACCCGGGGCGGCACCTTGAGTGGTGCGACATCCCGGATGGCTTCGCGGAACACGTCGAGGTCGTCGTCGTCCGGTGCGTTCATGGGGCAGGTTCGGTGTCCGCTCACGCCGCAGCGTGAGCGGGTTCACCTACTTCGAGTGCTCCAGGTAGCGCTCGGCGTCGAGCGCGGCCATGCAGCCCGTGCCGGCGCTCGTGATCGCCTGGCGGTACACGTGGTCCTGGACGTCGCCCGCCGCGAAGACGCCGGGGATGCTCGTCGCGGTCGCGTTTCCGTCGAGGCCCGACCGCGTGACGATGTACCCGTTGCGCATGTCGAGCTGGCCTTCGAAGAGCTGCGTGTTCGGCGAGTGGCCGATCGCCACGAAGACGCCGGTCACAGGGATGTCCTTCGTGGCGTCGCCGCGGGCCGACTTCAGGCGCACGCCGGTCACGCCGGACTTGTCGCCGACGACCTCGTCGAGCGTCTGGTTCCATTCGATGCGCACGTTGCCGTTCGCGGCCTTCGACAGGATCTTGTCGATCATGATGGCCTCGGCGCGGAAGCGGTCGCGGCGGTGGACGACCGTCACCGACTTCGCGATGTTCGAGAGGTACAGGGCTTCCTCGACGGCGGTGTTGCCGCCGCCGATCACGGCGACGTCCTGGCCCTTGAAGAAGAAGCCGTCGCACGTTGCGCAGGCCGAGACGCCGCGGCCCATGAAGGCCTCTTCGGACGGCAGCCCGAGGTACTTCGCCGAGGCGCCCGTCGCGATGATGAGTGCGTCGCACGTGTAGACGCCCGAGTCGCCTTCGAGGCGGAACGGACGCACCGAGAGGTCGGCCGTGTGGATGTGGTCGTAGACGAGTTCGGTCTCGAAGCGCTCGGCGTGCTGCTGGAAGCGCTCCATCAGTTCGGGGCCCTGGACGCCCAGCGGATCGGCCGGCCAGTTCTCGACGTCGGTCGTGGTCATGAGCTGGCCGCCCTGGGCCATGCCGGTGATGAGGACGGGCGAGAGATTCGCCCGCGCGGCGTAGACGGCGGCCGTGTAGCCGGCCGGGCCGGACCCGAGGATGAGGAGTCGGCTGTGCTTGATGTCTGCCATGGATCGTTCGCCGTTGTCGTTGGTTTTCGGGAGGGTCGGGATTGTCTCAGATCGTCGCGGAAATCCGCATGCGTTCGGCGTCGGCCGGCCGGTCCGTGGCCTCGGTATGCCGCGCCGTCACGGCGGGGCAGGCGACGGTCGACCGCCGTCGAACGCGGAGGTTCGATGCGATCGCGGCCGCATCCGGTTCATGACCTCCGGCATAGGCGCGCAGCGGGACCGATGCTAGCCTCCGCGCCTTCCGCGACCGAGGCCTTCGCACATGGGGGCAGGCGTCGCCGACCGCAATCCCGAGAGGGCGCATGGAACAGTTCGACTACATCATCGTGGGCGGCGGCACGGCCGGCTGCATCCTGGCGAACCGCCTGACGGCGTCCGGTCGCCATCGCGTGCTGATGCTCGAGGCAGGCGGCGAACCCACCGGACGCTGGATCCCGATTCCGGCAGGTTTCAGCAAGCTGCTCGTGAACCCGATCTACAACTGGCGCTTCGAGACCGAGCCGGAGGACAACACGTTCGGCCGGAAGATCGCCGTGCCGCGCGGCAAGGGGCTCGGCGGCTCGACGCTCATCAACGGGATGATCTTCGTCCGCGGCCAGGACAGCGACTTCGATCGCTGGGTCGAGGCCGGTGCGCGCGGCTGGGACTTCGCGACGATGGAGCCCTACCTCCGCAAGGTGGAGAACTTCCCCGAGGGCGGCGCCCGTCGCGGCAAGGACGGCCCCATGCGCGTGACGCCGGTGCGGGTCCGGGCGCCGATCACCGAGGCGTTCGTCGCCGCCGCCGTCGAGGACGGCCAGCCGCTCAACGACGACTACAACGTGGGCGACCAGTCCGGCTTCGGCTACTACCAGGCGTCGCAGCATCGCGGCCGACGCTGGACCGTCGTCGACGGCTATCTCGACCCCGCGCGCAGTCGCGCCAACCTGAAGGTCGAGACCGGCGCGCACGTGCTGCGCCTCGAACTGGAGGGCTCGCGCTGCGTCGGCGTGACGTACCGGCAGGGCGGCCGCGACGTCACGGCCCGCGCGGGCGCCGAAGTGCTCATGGCCGCCGGCGCCATCCAGACGCCGCAGATCCTGGAGGTCTCGGGCATCGGCCGGCCGTCGCTGCTGCAATCCCTCGGGATTCCCGTGAAGCACGCGCTCGAGAACGTCGGCGAGAACTACCTCGACCACTACTGCACGCGGATGAACTGGAAGGTGAAGGGCACGTACACACTCAACGAGCAGGCGCAGGGCTGGCGGCTAGGGCTTGCCGTCGCGGAGTACTTCTCGAAGCGCTCCGGCATCCTGACGCTCGGCACCGGGCTCGCGTACGGCTTCGTCCGTTCGAAGCCGGAACTCCCGACGCCCGACGTGCAGTACTTCTTCATGCACGCGAGCTACGCCGACGCGTCGAAGCGGATCCTCGACAGCCATCCGGGCATGACCATCGGCGTGACGCAGCTCCGGCCGGAATCCGCGGGGAGCATCCACGCGCGGTCCGCCGATCCGTTCGCCGCGCCGGTGATCCGGCCGAACTTCCTCGCCTCCGACGTCGACCGGGATTCGCTGATCGGCGGCATGGAGATCGCACGCCGCATCGTCGGCCGACCCGCGCTGGCGAAGTACGTCGAGGCGGAGAAGAGCCCCGGTGCGGGCGTCGCGACGCGCGACGAGTGGCTGCACTTCGCGCGCGAGAACGGCCAGACGATCTACCACCCGGTCGGCACGTGCCGGATGGGCGAGGACGACGGCGCCGTCGTCGATCCGCGGCTCCGGGTGAAGGGGCTCGCCGGGCTGCGCGTCGTCGACGCGTCCGTCATGCCGACGATGGTGTCCGGCAACACGCAGGTGGCCGTGATGGTCATCGCGGAACGCGCCGCCGACCTCATCCTGGCCGATGACAGGGCCTGTTGATACCCCGGATACCAGATGCGCTGCCGGCCCGATCGCCACGAGCAATGCGCGGAGCGATCGGGGCGGGAACCCGGGGGGAACGAACGACACGACGCCCAAGGGCGCGGTGTGCGTGCTGCCCGGGCGGCCAGTCCGGGCGGCGGCGGCCG
>CAUJJX010000238.1 GCA_963205165.1 Pseudomonadota bacterium
TCGTCGGCGTCCGCGACGTCGCTCAAGCCGTCGTTCATCACGGTGCAGGTGATCGGGTACGGGGACGACGAGAAGCGGCGGTAGGGCTGCGCAGCGGGGGCAGGCGGGCCGTTCGAGCAGATACCAGTGATCCGAGTCAAGGCGTGCGTTGTCGGCATTGCGGAGCGACGCTGCCAGCCGGATCTCCGGTACCGGGCATCGCCCATTCCGTCACCCCAGCGAACGCTGGGGTCCAGCAGCGGACATCGCATCGGTCACCGTCGGACTGGATTCCAGCTTGCGCTGGAATGACGGGGGTGAGCAGTTGGGTAGGTCGGATCAGCGACGAAGTCGCGTAATCCGACGCGGACAGTTGTGCGGGCGATGGCGTCGGATTACGCGCCTGCGCTGCTGATCCGACCTACGCCTCCGGCATCGGTCGCCGCCCCCTCCCGAAAGCATCAACCCCCTGTCACGTCGCGTTCACGGCGATGCAACACGCGCCGCCGAGAATCCCCGGCAGAAGAGACCTTCCAACAAGATCCAAGAGTCACCCATGAGACGTCTGCTGCCGTTCATCGCGGCCGTGCTGCTGTTCGCCCCCACGTGGTCCCACGCGTGGTGGAACGCCGAATGGACCGGTCGCAAGAAGATCACGCTCGACACGTCCGCGCAGGGCGCCGCCGTGCAGGAAGGGCTCGCGACCGTGCCCGTGCTCGTGCGGTTGCACACCGGCAACTTCCCGTTCGCCGAAGCGCACATGGATGGCAACGACCTGCGCTTCGTCGCCGAGGACGACAAGACGCCGCTGAAATTCCACGTCGACAAGTTCGACGGCGTGAACGAACTCGCGCTCGTGTGGGTGCAGGTGCCGACGCTCGCGCCCAACTCGGCCACCGGCCACGTCTGGCTCTACTACGGCAACGACAAGGCGCCGCCGGCCGGCGAGGCGAAGGGCACGTACGACGCGACGCACACGCTCGTGCTGCATTTCGCGGAACCCGACGGCGCGTTCAAGGATGCGACGGCGTATGCGCAGCCGGTCGCGGCGGCGGGACGGGCGTTGCCGACGGCGCTGCACTGTTCGATGGCAATGGAAATGTCCGGGTCACCGGCCCTGCGCTGAAGATCACGCCGGCCGGATTCACGGCGAGCGCGTGGGTGAAGCCGGCGGATGCGACGCGGTCCGCGACGCTCTTCGCCCAGCAGGACGGCACGAACGCCATCGCGGTGCTCGTGGAGCAGGGCAAGGTGTTCGCACGCGTCCTCGGCGTCGAGACGGCGAAGGTCGATCTGCCGGTCGGCGGATGGCATCACGTCGCGCTGACCGTCGGTGATCGCGCCGTGCTGTACGTCGACGGCATCGAGGCTGGCAGCGCCGCCGCGAAGGCCGTCGAGATGACGGGCGAGGTCACGATCGGAGCGGGATTCGCCGGCGAGATCGACGAATTGCAGCTCGCGAATGTCCCCCGCAGCGCCGCCTGGATCGCCGCCGCCGTCGCGTCGCAGGGCGAGGCCGCGAAGCTCGTGAAGGTGTCGACCGAATCCGAGGCGGGCGAGGGCGGCGAGGACGCGTCTTACCTCGGCATCCTGCTGTCCGCCGTGACGCTCGACGGCTGGATCGTGATCGGGATCCTGATGGTGATGATGGTCGTCAGCTTCGCTGTGATGATCCTCAAGAGCGTGTTCCTCGCGCGGATGGACAGCGCGAACAAGGCCTTCCAGAAGCGCTTCGCCGACATCGTCGACCTGCTCGACGCGACGGGCGACACGAAGGGCCAGCAGCACGCGTCGCTCGCCCGGCTCTACGAGATCGCGTCGCGCGAACTGCGCAAGCGCGTCGGCACGCAGGGCACCGGCGCCGTCGTGTCGGGCAAGGCGATCGACGCGATCCGCGCGAGCCTCGATGCGCAGGTCGTGCGCGAGAGCGCGCGGCTGAACAGCCAGATGGTGCTGCTGACGATCTCGATCTCCGGCGGTCCGTTCCTCGGGCTGCTTGGCACCGTCGTCGGCGTGATGATCACCTTCGCGGCCATCGCCGCGGCCGGCGACGTGAACGTGAACTCGATCGCCCCCGGCATCGCGGCGGCGCTCGTCGCGACGGTCGCGGGCCTCGCCGTCGCGATCCCCGCGCTGTTCGGCTACAACTACCTCGCGAGCCGCATCAAGACCATCTCGGCGGACATGCACGTGTTCGTCGACGAGGTCACGACGCGGATCGCCGAACGCTACGCGGACTGACGAGCCGCCATGTCCGCCAAGGTCCAGGACGGCAACGAGCCGTACGACGAGATCAACGTCACGCCGATGCTCGATCTCGCGTACGTGCTGCTCGTCATCTTCATCATCATGACCACGGCCTCGGTGCAGGGCATCAAGGTCAACCTGCCGAAGGCGTCGAACACGCCCAGCCTCGCGAAGCCCACGACGAAGGCCATCACGATCCGCGAGGACGGGCAGGTGTTCCTCGACACGTACCCCGTCACGATGGCCGAGCTGGAGCAGAAGCTCACGCAGTTCAAGGCCGTGACGCCGGAGTTTCCCGTCGTGATCAAGGGCGACGCGCGCGTGCAGTACGAGAAGGTGATCGACGTGCTGGACCTCTGCGGCCGGCTCGACATCACGCAGCTCGGCCTCGTCACGCAGCGGCTCGTGAAGTGACGCGATGCGAGGGCGCAACCTGATCGTCGGCATCACGGCCGTCGTGCTGTTCGCGGGCGCCGGCTACGGAATCTTCCACTACCTGTCGAAGCCGTCGAAGCCCGCGCGTCCGAAGGCGCAGCAGATCGCCGTGCTGCGTCAGCAACCGCCGCCGCCTCCGCCCAAGCCGCAGGAGAAGCCGAAGGAACCGGAGCTGAAGAAGGAGGAGGTGAAGCTCCCCGATCCGGCGCCGGAACCGAAGGCCGCCGACAACGAGCCGCCGCCCGCACAGGACCTCGGGATCGACGCGCAGGGCGGCGCCGGCTCGGACGGCTTCGGACTCCAGGGCCGCCCCGGCGGACGCGACATCACGACGATCGGCGGCACCGGCGACGGCACGGGGCTCGGCCGCGCGCAGTACGCGTTCTACAGCGGCCTCGTGCAGACACATCTCCAGGAAGCGCTCGGCCGCGACAGGCGCCTGCGCGCCGCCGACTACCGCGCGACGGTGCGCGTCTGGTTCGCGGCCGACGGCCGGATCCAGCGCGTCGAACTCGTCGACGGCTCCGGTGACGCGACGGTCGATGCGGCGCTCCGCCAGACGATCGCCGACGCCGCGCCGATGAAGCAGCCGCCCCCGCCCGAGATGCCGCAGCCCGTGAAGCTGCAGGTGACATCGCGTGGTGCGGGTTAGCGACTCCGCCAACGCACGTGTGAACCCCCGAACAGGCGCACGAGCCGGCTATCCAGACCGGCCGCGCCAGACGACGAAGAGACCTCGATGAGATTCACCCCATTCCTGCCGGCGGCGCTGTGCGTCGCGCTCGCCACGTCGACGCCCGCGTTCGCGCAGACGTCCGCGGTGCCCGAGCCGAAGACCGAGCCGGCCGGCGTCCGCAAGCCGGTGCCCGCCCGCAAGGCCGCGAAGGACGCGACGACGCGTCGCGCGAAGGTGGCCGCCGCGCCGTCGATCGCCGACCCGGAGGCCGCGAACGTCGCGGCCGCGCGCGAGCAGCTGCAGCGCGAACGGTCCGAGGTGGAGGCGCTCCGCGGCACGACCGTGAACCTGATCCGGATGATGGTGCAGGAAGGCCTGCTGCCCAGGGACAAGGCGAAGCTGCTGCTCGGCGAGGCCGACGGTGCCGCGCTGCCCGAACCCGCGCCGAAGCCGACCTCGTCGGGCGCGAACGTCGCCGCGGCGGATGCCTCTTCCACGGTGGCGGATGGCTCGTCCACGGCGACGGCGGACGGCGTGCCCGCGGTCGACGCACCCGCGACGCCGTCCGGCAGCCGCCGGAAGAAGGCGCAGACCGTGCGTGTGCCGTACATCTCCGAAACGGTGAAGAACGAGATCCGCGACCAGCTCCGGCAGGAGGTCTTCGCCCAGGCGAAGTCCGAACGCTGGGCCGAGCCGGGGACGCTGCCCGAATGGCTCGACCGCATCGTCTGGGAAGGCGATCTGCGGCTGCGCTACCAGGGCGAGAACTTCCAGCCGGGCAACATCGACATCCTCACGTATCGCCAGCTCGCCGAGCCCGATCTCGCGCCGGGTCAGGCCGGAGCGCTGCCCGACACGCAGAGCGACCGCAACCTCTGGCGGATGCGCGTGCGTCTCGGGATGCTTGCGAAGATCTCCGAGACCTTCGGTGCAGGATTCCGGATCGCGACGGGCAGCGGCAGTCCGGTGTCGACGAACATGACGCTCGGCAACAGCTTCCGCGGATCGTCGCTCGGGCTCGATCGCGCGTACCTCAAGTGGGACCCGCAGCCGTGGCTGTCGGCGATGGGCGGGCGCATGCCGAACCCGTGGTTCTGGCCCACCGATCTCGTGTGGGACGAGGACCTCAACTTCGACGGCGTCGCCGCGTCGCTCAAGCCGCGCCTGAACGAACGGACGACGGCA
>CAUJJX010000239.1 GCA_963205165.1 Pseudomonadota bacterium
CACGCAGATCACCCTCGCCATCGACGGCAGGCAGGTCGCGAGCGGCACCGGATCGACGCTCGGCTACGCGTGGAAGGTGTGCGCGAACCCGAAGAAGTGCTCCGGCACCTCGACGCTGACCGCGACCGCCTCGGACGTCGCCGGCAACAAGGGGACGCTGACGATCAGCGTGAGGAAGTCCGCGAAGTAGCGTCCGTCGACACGACGGACGACGGGGCGCGCCCGACGGCGCTGTGACGATCGGGGCGCGCCGTCGATGCACCCGGCCGTCGGCGGATTCGAAGCGGCGCGCCCGACGCATCAGACGCCGTCGGTGCGCCTGCCGGCGTGCCATCCGACGATCCCCTGCAATTCCGGCGCGCACGCGACGTGCGCTGGCGCTACCCTCGCGCCGTCCGCATCCCGCGCGCTGCCACGACCGCCATGTCGTCCCGCCCATCCACGTCCGTCCTCGTCTTCGCCAAGGCACCTGATCCAGGGCGCGTGAAGACGCGGCTGATTCCCGCGCTCGGCGAAGGCGGGGCGGCCGTGCTCGCGGCGCGGCTCGCGCGACGCACGCTCGACACCGCGACGCGCGCGGCCGTCGGGCCGGTGACGCTCGTCTGCGCGCCGGACACCGGCCACGTGTTCTTCGACGTCTGCCGGCGGCGCCACGGCGTGGCACTCGCACCGCAGGGCGACGGCGATCTCGGGCAGCGCATGCATCGCGCGCTCGCACGGACACTCGACGGTGCCGACACCGCGATCCTCGTCGGGACCGATCTGCCCGATCTCCACGTCGACGATCTCGTCGCCGCGCGCGATGCGCTGCACGGCGGCGCGGATGTCGTCCTCGGACCCGCGACCGACGGCGGCTACTGGCTGATCGGTGTCCGCCACGCGGTGCCGACGCTGTTCGACGGGATCGAATGGAGCACTGCGACGGTCCTCGCGGCGACCCGGGCACGCATCGCGCGGCTCGGCTGGACCACGCACGATCTCGCGCTGAAATCCGACATCGACCGCCCGGACGATCTCCACGCGCTCGAACGCGACCCGGCGACGGCACCGCTCGTCGGCGATCTGCTCGCGCGGGTCCGTGCCATGGGGGCCGCGTGAAGCGCCTCGTGCTCGCGGGCGGCGGACACGCACACGTCGAGGTGCTGCGACGGTTCGCGGCCGATGCGCCGCCGGACGTCGAGCTCGTGCTCGTCAGCCCGCATCCGCACACGCCGTACTCGGGAATGCTGCCCGGACTCGTCGCCGGGCGGTACGCGTGGGCCGATGCGCACATCGATCTCGATGCGCTGGCGGGCGCGGCCCGCGCGCGATTCCTCCGGACGACCGTCACGGCGGTCGATCCGGCCGCGCGGACGATCCGTCTCGACGACGGGCGCGTCGTCGGCTGCGACGTCCTGTCGCTCGACACCGGATCGGTGCCGCCGCGCGGGACGATCCGCGGGGCCGACACATTCGGCATCGCCGTGAAGCCCGTCGACCGGTTTCTCGCGGCGTGGTCGGACATCCTCGCCGAGTCGCCGGCGCGCACGCGGCGCATCGCCGTCGTCGGCGGTGGCGCGGGCGGCGTCGAGATCGCGCTCGCGATGGACGCGCGGCTGCGGCGCCTCGGGCGCGGCGTGAACGTGATGCTCGTGACCGGCCCGGACGGCCTGCTGCCCGGGCATGCCGGCGGCGTGCGGAAGTACATCGAAGCCGCGTGCTTCCGGCGCGGCGTGCAGTTGCTGCGCGGTGCCCGCGTCACGGCCTGCGACGCGGATGGGCTCGTGCTGGCGGATGGTGCCCGCGTCGTCGCCGACTGGATCGTCTGGACCACCGGCGCGGCCGCGCCGCCGTGGATCGCGGCGAGCGGACTCGCCACCGATGCGGAGGGTTTCGTCGCCGTCGACGCGTACCTGCGGTCGACGTCGCATCCGGCGGTGTTCGCGGCGGGCGACATCGCGTCGATGGTCGCAGCGCCGCGTCCGAAGTCGGGCGTGTACGCCGTGCGTCAGGGTCCGCGGCTCGCGGAGAACCTGCGACGCGTGCTCGCGGGCCAGGCGCTGCGGTCGTACGCACCGCAGTCGCGCACGCTCGCGCTGCTCGCGACGGGCGATGGGCGCGCGATCGCGTCGTGGGGGCGGATCGCCGTCGCGGGGAAGTGGGTCTGGCGCTGGAAGGACCGCATCGACCGCGGGTTCATGCGGCGGTACGTGGTCGGGTAGGAGTGGATGCCGTGATCCGAGTCAAGACGGGCGTTGTTCGAATCGCGTCGGGGAGCGACGCTGCCGGCTTGATCTCCGGTACCGGGCATTGCTCATTCCGTCACCCCAGCGAACGCTGGGGTCCAGCAGCGGACTTCGCACCGGCCACCGCCGGACTGGATTCCAGCTTGCGCTGGAATGACGGGGGGGCAGCGGAGCAGGTCGGATCAGCGACGACGTCGCGTAATCCGACGCGAACGGTTCTGCGGGCGACGGCGTCGGATCACGCGCTGTGCGCTGATCCGACGTACGAACATCCCCGACCTGCGAACATCCCCGATCTACGAACATCGTGCGCGTGCATCGATCGGTCGCGGACGGATTCCACGGCGCGCATCACGCACCGCCCCCGCATGCCCCGCCCCGTACAATCGACCGGCACCTCGCGTGCACGACATCGCTCGCGACGCACGCGTGTCCTCGCTCGAACATGACCATCCA
>CAUJJX010000240.1 GCA_963205165.1 Pseudomonadota bacterium
CAGATGTTGTCGTATGTGGCAAAACCGAAATGCACTGGTGTCCACGGGTCGTCGTCAACCATCTTGGCCGGCATCGCGGGTTCCGTTGTGCCAATCGCTTCCACGATTTCAGCATCTCCGAATTCGATTACGCCGCCGGCCGGAGACAGTCGCGCTTGAGGAATCTGCAGATATCCGCGAAACCGGTAGTCCGCGCGTTTCCGCCAAACCAGTCCTGGTTCGTCGATGTCGGCCGCTAGGTGGTACAACCGCCCTTCAAACCAGAAGCAAAGTCGAACATCACCCCGGCAGGCGAGTTCGTAGATGTCCTGTTCATGTATCAGGTGGTGTTCACGAAACGTGAGGAACGAAGCGGCTTCCCCAATGGAAAAGTAGCGTTTTAGCATCGCGGCCCTTATCGCGACCCTTGGTGATGGGAGGTCGCGCCAGACCGCCAAGGGAAGCGGTTCTTCGCCCGGCCAAAGGCTAGGCGCGACGGAAGGGATTATGCGGGCGTCGTGGTTGCGCGGAATCGGCCCCGGATCACGCGCCCGGTTGCCTTGCCTTCGACGACATCGTCGATGTGCGATTGCCACAGGGCGAGCACAGCGGCCTTTGTGGGGATGTCGTCGTGCCGTTCGTAGTGCCGCGCCTGAACGTCCGCCGTGAGTCCGTGCGACAGCACGAGGGCGCGGTGTTCCTTCGGTACGCCCAGCGCCGCTAGGCGCGTCTCGACCGTGCGGCGGATGTCGGCTGCCGTGTAGGCGGCTTCCGGGTTGTCCGGGCTGGCTGCGCGGCCGATGGTCGATACAGCGTTCGATAGCGTGGACAGGTCAACCGGGCGCCGCCCGTTTGTCGTCGAGAAGATGAACGGGCCGCGTTCCTTGGGCTTGCCCTTGTCCTTGTCGTCTTTGGGCTTCAGGCGTTCGTCGAGGATTTCGGCGACGCTGTCCGTGACTGGCAAGACGTGCTCACGGGCACCGCCGCGACCTTTGGCGTCGATCATGCGGAGCGTGCGGTCCTGGGCGTCGTAGTCGTCCCATGTGACCCGTAGCAATTGCGACATGCGCTGACCGCCGAGAAGCAGGGCCGTGCGCAGGCTGTCGCGAATAGCGTCGTTCAGGCCGTCGAGGCTTTTCCAGTACGCGCGCAGTTCCGCGTCGGTCAGGGTGCGGTCGCCCGCCTTGTCGAAGCGGCCGATGCGCGCCACGTCCGCAACCGGATTGCCGGTGATGCCGAAACGCTTGGTTGCCGCTGTCGCGCCGTTGCGAAGGGCTTCGGCCTTCCGCTCCGGGTCGTTGTCCTGTCGGGCGCCGAACGCGAACGCGGCGCGGAGCAGCGAGCGCACGATGTTGGTCCGCCGCTCGATGCCCTTCGCGATCATGCGGGCGAGGATGTCGCTGATGTCGTCGGCAGTGATGTCGCGGGCCTTGCGGGCAGCTAACTCGGGAAAGGGCTTGATTACGTGCTTTAGAAGCGTTGAGCGCACGTCGGCCGCGCTGACCTTGCCTTGCCCCTTCAGATGGTCCGCGTAGGCGTCTAGCAGGTCCTGAAGCGTTCCCTTGAGAGCTTCGGTCGCAGCGTCTTCCAGCGACTTCTTGTCGGCCTCGCGTTGCGCGATTGCGACCAGCTCGCGGTTCTGGCGTGGATCAATGCCGCGCGCCACGAGGTCGCGCAGTTCGCGCGCGTCGCGACGGGCGTCCTCAAGACTCTTTTCGCCATGCACGCCGATCAGCAAGGCCCGTTCGGTGCCATCGGCGTCCCAGTAGCGGAAAAAGAACTCGCGGATGGTCATTGGCTTGCCGCCGTTCTTCCGTTCCTTGGCGCGCACGATCAGGCGCCCGGCCTTCGGCTTTCCGGCACCGTCGGTCTTCTTCTGACCGGGGCGAAGGGCGAGGATCGCCCGTTCCGTCAGTGGCGCCGATGCGCTGTGAACAACCGCGGGCTTGCCCATGCCTTGCCTCCCTTTGGTCCCGGTGCGGTCCCGATCTGGTCCCGATATGGGTCCCGATATGAAACTGGCTTCCGCCGATTCTTCTCGGACCTTCTCGGCCAAAGGATATTGCTAACAGCATGACAAAACAACGGAAAAGTACTTGAGTCGGACCGTCTAAAACTTCCTTGGAGGTCAGTAAAACGGACTCATAATCCGTTGGTGCTGGGTTCGACTCCCAGGGGGCCCACCAGTTCTCGATTGGACGCGCCACGCCGCGCCTTCGCCGGCTCCGCGTGGATGGCCGATCCGTGCTCTCGGAATCCCGCTCGCCAGTTGCCCGCGTCGCGCTCACGCAGAGCGACCCGGCGCGGGGTCATCACCTCGTCGAAACGACCGTCTCGTGGCGCACGCCGCGGGCTTCCAGTTCCACTTCGCCGCCGGCGATCGGTGGCCGCGCGCGATACACCAGCACGCCGCGGCGCAGCGCGTCGCCCGTGGCGCCGAGCAGCGAGGGGCCCCACAGATCCGGGATGTCGTGCACGTGGAAGATCGCGATCTGCGACGTGTCCTGCCAGGACAGCCCGAGCTGGGCGAGGCTCGATCCGATCACGTCGATCGTGTACCGCGCCCGCTGCTGCATCGCGGCTGGCGACGTGTCGCCCTCCGCGATGATGTTTCCCTGCGAATCGATGTCGGCAGTGCCGGACAGGCAGAAGCTGGTGTGACGGGAGGTTGCCGGTCGCGTGTAGCTGAAGGCGCAGACCGAAGCGATCGACGGTGGTGCTACCGCGAGCGCGATGTTGGAGCGGCAGACGAGGCTCAGGTCGCCGTGCATGAGACCCCAGCGGCGCAACTGCGCCAGATACGGAACGTTGAATCCGGCCCAGCGATCTCGCGTCAGCGGCCCGGGCTGGCGGATCTCGATTCCGCAGAACGCCTGGATCGGGCGCCCCGCGTTCGCGAGGTGGCGCTCGATGAACGGGTAGGCCTCGTCGAGCGGCAACCAGGGTTCGAGCTGGACGCGCACCACCTCGAATCCTTCGTGCGGGACGATGCCCGTGCAGTACGCGGCACCGCTCGGCAGGATACGGTACGCGCCGGCCGCGTTGTCGATCAGGTCGGCCGCCGCTGCGATGCTCGTCGCGTTCGTCCGGTCGGATGAATCGGGTGTCGTGCTCATGGCGCTGCTCCTTCTGGCGAGGCAAGTTGGGCGGGAATCGCGCGCGACGCGGAGCGAACGAACGATCCCGTGGACGGAATCACAAGTCGTCGAGAACCGGTGGCTCGAACCAGTTGGTGAGCGACAGGCCGCCGTCGACGACGATCGCCGCACCGGTCACGTACGCGGCGAGCCGGTTCGACAGCACCGCGAGGGCCATGGGCACGAGGTCATCCGCGCGGCCGATCCGGCCCAGCGGCACGTGCCGCGCGAGCGCGGGATCGGCCACGAACCCGCCTGCCGCGATGGCCCCGGGGACGAGTGCGTTCACGCGGATGCCGAAACGTCCGAGCGTCTTCGCGAGTTCCTTCACCAGCATCGCGAGCGCGGCCTTGGACGTGCTGTAGTGCGGCAGGTTGCGCGGCGTGCCTGCGTGCAGCGACGTGAGCATCAGGAACGACCCGGGCCTGTGTGCGTCGATCAGGTCGCGTGCGAGCGCGCGCGCCAGATGGAAGCCTGCATCGACGTTGACCGCGCGCATCCGCATCCACGTGTCGTCCGACACCGCGAGTGCGTGATCGGACTCGCGCCGCGGTGGCGATGCGCTGTGCACGAAGAGCGACACCGGACCCAGTGTCTCGCGGGCGTGCGCGATCAATGCATCGCATGCGGCCCGCTCCGCGAGGTCGCTGGTCCACGCGATGCCGAGGTCCGGTCGGGGCGACGCAGCCACGGCCGCGGCCACCGTGTCCGGGTTCACATCGACGAACAGCGTGCGCACGCCTTCGCCGACCAGCGCCTGCGCGATCGCCCGGCCGATGCCGTTGCCCGCCCCCGTGACCATTGCGATGTCGACGGCGGGATCGAAGGGATGGTCGAGTGCTCTCATCGGATGGGTGACTGTCTGGAGGGAGGGATCGGGGCTCGCGGACGCATCGGCCGGCCGGCGGGAATTGGGCCGGTCAGCCGGCGGTGCTCGTCTCGCCCAGCCCGGCGTACGTCTCGCGCAGCAGGTTCTTCTGGATCTTGCCGAGCGCGTTGCGCGGGAAGTCGTTCACGAACACGACGTGCTTCGGCACCTTGTAGTTCGCGAGCAGGCCCTTCGCGCGGCGGATGATCTCGTCGGCGGTCGTCTCGGGGTCGCTGCGCCGGCGGATCACCACGGCCGTCACCGCCTCGCCGAAATCTGCGTGCGGCACGCCGATAACCGCGGATTCCGCGACGCCCGGGCACGCGTCGATCACGGCCTCGACCTCCGCCGGGTAGACGTTGTAGCCGCCGGAGATGATGAGGTCCTTCGCGCGGCCCGTGATCGACACGTAGCCGTCGGTCGACCGCACGCCGAGGTCGCCCGTGCGGAAGTACCCGTCGGCCGTGAAGTCTTCCGCCGTCTTGTCCGGCATGTGCCAGTAGCCGGAGAAGAGTCCGTCGCCACGCACCTGGATCGAGCCGATCTCGCCGTCGGGCAGCGCACGATCGTCGGGGTCCGCGATGCGGAGATCCACGCCGGGCAGTGCCTGACCCACCGAACCCGCGCGGTGCTCGCCGTGCAGCGGATTCGACGTGAGGATCATCGTCTCGGTCGTGCCGTAGCGCTGCACGATGTCGAGGCCGAAGCGGTCGCGGAAACGCGCCTGCGCTTCCGGCGGCAGCGGTGCCGAGCCGCACGTCACGAGGCGCATGTGCGCGAACGACTCGCGCGTGAAGCGCGGGTCGCCGAGGATGCGGTGATGAAACGTCGGCACGCCCATCATCACGGTCGCGCGCGGCAGTGCCTCGAGGATCGCGTCTAGCTGGAAGCGCGGCTGGAAGATCATCCGCGCGCCGGCCATCAACGCCACGTTGCAGGCAACGAACAACCCGTGGCCGTGGAAGATCGGCAGCGCGTGCAGCAGCACGTCGTCGCGTGTGAATGCCCAGAGTTCGCCGAGCGTGCGCGCGGCGTACGCGACGGCGCGGCAACTGATCGTCGCGCCCTTCGGCCGACCCGTCGTGCCGGAGGTGTAGAGCACGGCAGCGAGATCGTCCGGGGCGCGCTGCACGACCGGGAACGTGTCGCCTGCATCGACCGCAGCGTCGATCAGGGAACCGCGTCCGTGCTCGTCGATCGACAGCACGTGCTGCACGCCGAGCGAGCGCGCCTGTTCACCGAACGATGCGGCGAGGGCCGGCGCACACACGAAGACTCGTGGCGACGCATCCGCCAGAAAGTACGACAGCTCGGCCGGCTGGTACGCCGTGTTCAGCGGCAGGTAGACGAGCCCCCCGCGCAGGCATGCGAGGTACAGCGCGAGGGATTCCGTCGACTTCTCCGCGCACACCGCGACCCATGTGCCGGGCTCGCAACCGAGATCGCGCAGCAGCGACGCGAAGCGCGCCGACAGGCGGTCCATGTCGCCGTATGTGCGGACGCCGTCGGCGGTCAGCAGGCACGGCGCGTCCGGCGTGCCGAGCCACGGACGGACGGCGGTTTCGAAGAAGTTCGCGTTCGAGGTCATGCGTGTTTCGGAATCGGGATGTCGGTGTCGATCGCGCCTGCACCTGGCATGCGCGGCAGGGATGCGCCCGTGCCGCCGATCGCGGCGGCGTCGGGCAGGTCCGGCAAGGTGAGTTGCGCGATCACGCTGATGGCGCCGTCAGCGGTACATCGCGCCGCCATCGGCATCGATGACGAGTCCGCTGAGATACGAAGCGCGCGCCGACGCCAGGAAGACGACGAGGTCGGCCATCTCGTCCGCGTGGGCGGGACGGCCGAAGGGCAGATCGGCGAGGAGTTCCGGCCAGCGCGTCTTGTCGCCGAGGCTGGCCAGTGCGCGCGATTCATAGAGCCGGACGAGGCGGTCGGTCTCGGTCGGCCCCGGGTTCACGCCGACGACGCGGACGCCGCGCTTCGTGCTGTGGCCGCCGACGCCCTTCGTGAACGCGATGAGTCCGGCGTTCGCAGTGGAGCCGCAGATGTAGTCGTGCCGCGGATCCGCGCCGGCGATGCCGATGACGTTGACGATCACGCCGCTGCCGCGCGCCATCATCGGGGCGAGCGCCATGCGCGTGAGATCGATGTAGCCGAACACCTTGAGGTTCCAGGCCGCGCGCCAGCGGTCGCTGTCGATGGCGTCGAGGCCGCCGCCGGGAATTGCGCCGGCGTTGTTCACGAGGATGTCGACCGTCGAGACGATCGGCTGCAACGCGGCGACGTCCGCAGGGTTCGCGAGATCCGCGCGATGCGGCACGGCCGCCACGCCCGTCGCGTCGCGGAGCTTCGCCACGGCGGCGTCGAGCGCTGCTTCCGAGCTGGACACGAGATGCACTTCGCAGCCTTCGCGCGCGAAGGTCTGCGCGCAGGCGTAGCCGATGCCGCGGGAGCCACCGGTGATGAGGACACGCTTGCCGGACAGTTCGAGTTCCATGGAAACCTCAGGCGCTAGGGCCTGTTAATACTACGGATGCCAGATGCGTTGCCGGCGCGAACGCTTCGAGCAAGGCGCAAACCCGAGCCGGGTTGGACACCCGGCGAGGATTTGCAACCCGGATCG
>CAUJJX010000241.1 GCA_963205165.1 Pseudomonadota bacterium
GTGCCGGACTGGCGTCCGTCGCCGATGCAGGGCAGCTCGGTGACGCCTGCCTTGATGAGCGCCGCGGGCGGCTGCATGTTCACGACCTCGGCCGCGCCGGGGTAGCCCTTCGGGCCGGTGCCGCGGACGAACAGCATGCAGTTGTCGTCGATCTTGAGCTTCGGATCGTCGAGGCGGTGGTGGTAGTCCTCCGGGCCGTCGAACACGATTGCGCGGCCTTCCCAGGCGTTCGGGTCCTTGGGGTTCGAGAGGTAGCGGTCGCGGAAGGCCTGCGAGATCACGCTGGTCTTCATGATGGCGCTGTCGAACAGGTTGCCCTTCATGTTCAGGAAACCGGCCTCGGACTTCATCGGCTTCTTGTAGGGCCAGATGACGAGCGGGTCCTGGACGGGCGTGCCCTTGCAGTTCTCGGCGAGCGACTTCCCGTTCACCGTGACCGTGTTCTTGCGGATCTTGCCGGCCTTCAGCAGCTCGTTCACGACGGCGGGCACGCCACCGGCGCGGTAGTACTCCTCGCCGAGGTATTCGCCGGCCGGCTGCATGTTCACGAGCAGCGGGATGTCGTAGCCGACCTTCTCCCAGTCGTCGCAGTCGAGCTTGACGCCGATGTGCTTCGCGATCGCGTTGAAGTGGATCGGTGCGTTCGTCGAGCCGCCGATCGCGGAGTTGACGACGATGACGTTCTCGAAGGCTTCGCGCGTCATGATCTTCGACGGGCGCAGGTCTTCCCAGACCATCTCGACGATGCGCTTGCCGGTCTCGTACGCGTTCGCGTAGCGGTCGCGGTGCGGCGCCGGGATCGCGGCGCTGCCGGGCAGCGACATGCCGAGCGCTTCGGCCAGCGAGTTCATCGTGGACGCCGTGCCCATCGTGTTGCAGTGGCCGGCCGACGGCGCGGACGACGCGACGATCTCGATGAACTGTTCGTGGTTGATCTCGCCGGCGGCGAGCAGCTGCCGCGCCTTCCAGACGATCGTGCCGGAACCGGTGCGTTCGCCGCGGAACCAGCCGTTCAGCATCGGACCGCCCGACAGGACGATCGCGGGGATGTCGACGGTTGCGGCCGCCATCAGCTGCGCGGGCGTCGTCTTGTCACAGCCGGTCGTCAGCACGACGCCGTCGATGAAGTAGCCGTAGAGGAGTTCCACGAGGCCGAGGTAGCAGAGGTTCCGGTCGAGGGCCGCGGTCGGGCGCTTGCCGGTTTCCTGGATCGGGTGCACGGGGAACTCGAACGGGATGCCGCCGGCTTCGCGGATGCCGTCACGCGTGCGGTGGGCGAGTTCGAGGTGGTGGCGGTTGCACGGCGACAGGTCGGAGCCCGACTGCGCGATGCCGATGATCGGCTTGCCGGACTGGAGCTCTTCGCGCTTCAGACCGAAGTTCATGTAGCGCTCGAGATAGAGCGCCGTCATGTCGGGATTGTCGGGATTCGCGAACCACTGGCGCGATCGCAGCTTCGCGGGATCTCTCGTGACGGACTTCTTTGCCATGGCCTTTTTTCTCCTCCTGGTGCGGGTCTGTGCCGGGGCTCCGGAACCACCCGATTCTAACCAGCAGGGCGCACCGTCGGGGCGTCGATGCGGCGGTATGCGTCGATGAATTTCGCAATCGCGTCGGCGTCGAGATCGCGATGCGCTGCCGCGACCGTCAATCCAGCCCGAAAAACTCCCGGATCTTCTCGAGGATGTCGGCGTGCTTCGGCGCAGTGCGCTGACCGTTTCGGGCCGAGTCGCGCTTCGCCATGAGCTGCGTGATCCGGGTTTCGAGCACGCCGGAGATCTCGCCCGCGATGTCCGGGCGGCCGCGCAGGATGATCTCGAAGCCGGCCTTGTCGAGGCGGTAGCACGTGAGGTCGGTGCGCGCCGTCACGGTCGCGCGGCGCGGCTCGCCGGTGAGCATGCCCATCTCGCCGAAGATCGTCCCCGGCGTCAGCACGGCGACGTGCGTGCGTTCGGCGTCGTTCTCGAACCAGATGTCGGCCTCGCCCGCGACGACGAGATAGAGCCAGTGGGCGATCGCACCCTGCCGCGTGACGACGTCGCCCTTCGCGAACGGCGCGTAGACGAGGTGCGCGGCGAGCTGGTTCTTCTCGTCGTCCGACAGCGGCGCGAAGAGGTCGACGCCGTCGAGCGCGGCGCGGCGTCGCGCCGTCTCGGCCGCTTCGAGGGCGGCGTGGCGCGCCTCGTTCTCCTTCACGAGGAAGTGTTCCTCGCGCCGGACGGCGAGCCGCATGCGATGGCGCGCGAGTGCGGTCAGCGCGTGGGCGCGGACGAGCGAATCGGTCGGATCGTCTTCGCGGGGTTCGTCGAGCCAGTAGCGCAGCGCGTAGCGGCCGTAGCCGTCGGCGGTGTCCATCAGCACGGCGGTCGGCGCCGGTTCGGAGAGGACGTGCGGGATGTCGGACTCGACGACCGACTTCACGAGCACCCGGCAGACTTCCGACGGTGCGCTGTCGAGGTCGACGTTGAACCACACCCAGCGACGCCAGCGGATCGCACCGTCGTCGCGCGCACCGACGACCGTGAAGCGGTTCTTCATGAGCCAGCTGTTCGGCACGATCACCGTCTCGCGGTTGCGCGTCTCGATGGCCGTGTGGCGCCAGCGGATGTCGACGATGCGTCCGCTCACCTCGTCGACCCGGACCCAGTCGCCGACCTCCACCGAGTCGTCGAGCTGCAGGACGATGCCGCCGAGGATGTTGCCGAGCGTGTCCTGCATGGAGAACGCGATCACGGCCGTGATGACGGCAGATGTCGTGAAGAGGCTCGTCGGGTCGACGCCCGCCGTGCGCAGCCACACGAACACCCATCCGATGACCGCCGCGAAGATCACGAGGTCCTGTGCGATCTGCACGACCCGGAAGCGCACGGCCGGCAGCGCGACCCGGAACAGCAGCAGCCCGCCGAGGCGGATCACGACGATGCCGAGCACGACCATCCCGGCATCCGCGAGCGTCTCCGCGGCGCGGACGTGGTCCATCGATGCGGCGGCCAGCGCGCCGAACCGTGCGATCACGGCGGCAGCGAGCAGCACGAGCGCGTTGACGGCGCTGCCGCGGTCGACGGGCCGCAGCGTCCGCAGCACGAGCCCCATCGCGATCGCGATCACGATCGTGCCGACGGTCTGCGCGTCGAAGAGCGTGGAGAGGGTCATCGGCGGCACCGAGGCCAGGTCCGTGGATGCGCGGGCTTCATCGCTTCAGCGCAGTCACGACGTCGGCGACGAGGCGGTCCTGCTCGAAGCGGTGGCCGTCCGGCTCGACGCCGGTGCGCACGATCACGAGATCGTGACCGGGGACGACCGTGACGTACTGCCCCTTGTTGCCGGCCGTGGAGTACGTGCCGGGCGGCACACCGGGCATCGTGTCGAGGAGCCAGACCTGCGCGCCGTAGCCCCACTCGCCGGCGACGCGCGGCTTCGTCGCGGCGGGCGTCGCGAGGAAATCGACCCAGCCCTCGGGCAGCAGGCGCTTCCCGTTCCACACGCCGTCGTTCGCGAGCAGCACGCCGAAGCGCGCGAGGTCGCGGGCCGTCGTGTACGTCTGGCTCGATCCGACGAAGCGGCCGAGATGATCGGTCTCCATCCGCGTGTGGTACATGCCGAGCGGGTGCAGCAGCTCGTCGTACGGATAGCGCAGGTACCGCCAGTCGTCGCCGAGCCGGTCGCGCAGGGCGCGCTGCACGAGCAGCGTGTCGTTGTTCGCGTACTTCCAGCGCGTGCCGGGCGGCACGTCGAGCGGCGTCGTCGTGATCGCGCTCTCGACGTCCTGGCCGCCGAAGTAGATCGCGGCCGTGTTCGCGCCGCCGCTGAAGAGTCCGCTCGACATCGTGAGCAGGTGACGGAAGGTGATCGCCTGCCGCGGATCGCCGGGATGGCTCCATTCCGGGATCGCGACGCGCTCGTCGACGCTCTTCAGGAGCCCCTGCTGCATGGCGATGCCCGTGAGCGCCGCGGTCATGCTCTTCGTCGTCGACCACGTGCGATAGTCACTGTGGATGCCGAAGCCGGGGCGGTAGCGCTCGGCGACGATGCGTCCGCCCTGGATCACGATGACTGCCGTCGTCACGACGCCGGGTTCGCGACCGTAGCGCACGCGGTCGAAGGCACGGTCGAGCACGGGGCCGAGCGCCGCGTATTCCGTCGCGAGTCCGTCGGTGCCGAGATCCACGACGTCGCCGGCGGGGAAGGGCAGCATCGAGACGTCCGGTGCCGGCGCGTAAGGCACGTAGGGCAGGCGGCCGATGTCGGCCGTCGTCCAGTGCGGCGGCAGGATCGTGCAGCCCATCGTGTCGCGGAACACGGCCGTCCGGACGATCTTCCCGGTGGTGTCGGTCGCGGTCACGAGGCGGCGCTTCTCGTCGATGACGGGGTCCCGGTAGCCGAGGCCCTCCACGTCGACCAGCTCGACCCGCTTGATGTCGTCGAGCGGCCGGCCCGCGAAGAAATGCGCCGAACACGTGAAGAGCGCGCGATAGCCCGCGACGATCAGCGGCTCCCGGTCGTCGGCGATGCCGGCGGGGCGCTGGTACGGCGGGGCGGCGGACGCGGTCGAAGCGACGAGCAGGGACGCGAGGAGGGCGGCGGAACGCAGGACGATGTGCATGGACGGGTCGCGGGCGAGGTGGAGTTCGACGTCCAACGATACCAGCGGGGGCACGGTGCGGCGCGCGTCGTCGGCGCTGCCACGTGCGGCGTTGCAGCCCGTCGGGTCCGTGCAGGTCCCCGGGGCCGTCCGTGCGAAGGCGGTGACACGGCAGCAGCGCCGGATCCCGCGGCCGTCCGCGTGCCGTTCCACCTTGACGCAGCGGCCGCGGAAGACAAAGCTTGGCGCCCCATGCTCCGGGTGGTGCAGCGCGACGAGATCGCCGCCGGACCGGATGCGCAACCCGTTCGGAAGGTCGAGTCCATGATTCCAGATCACATCGAGGTGAACGTCTCCGGCGGGCTGCAGATTCCGCTGCCGCCGATGGCGCGGGTCCGCCAGATCTTCGATCCCGCGAAGCTCGAGGACATCCCGGGCGCGATCCGGTCGGAGTTCGCGAAGCCGGAGATCCGCGACCGCGTGAAGCCCGGGCAGGTCATCGCCGTCGGGTGCGGCAGCCGCGGCGTCGCGAACATCGCGCTGATCGTCCGGACCGTCATCGCCGAGCTGAAGGCGCTCGGTGCCGCGCCCTTCATCTTCCCGTGCATGGGCAGCCACGGCGCCGCGACGGCCGAGGGGCAGCGCAAGGTGCTCGAGGCTTACGGCATCACCGAGGAATCCACCGGCGTGCCGATCCGGGCGACGATGGACACCGTGATCACCGGCCATCTCGACGACGGCACGCCCGTCCACATGGACCGTCACGCGGCCGAGGCCGAGGCCATCGTCGTGATCAACCGCATCAAGCCGCACACGGCCTTCCGCGGCGCGACCGAGAGCGGGCTCACGAAGATGCTGGCGATCGGCATCGGCAAGATCATCGGCGCGTCGACGTATCACATGCACGGCATGGACTCGTTCCCCGAGCTGCTGCCGAAGGTCCGCGACGTCAACATCACGCAGCGCAACGTGCTCTTCGGCGTCGGCATCGTCGAGAACGCCTACGACGAGACGGCGCTGATCGAGCTGGTGCCGGCCGACCAGCTCGCGGCGCGCGAGCCCGCGCTGCAGGTGCTCGCCAAGAAGAACATGCCGCAGATCTTCTTCGACGAGATCGACGTGCTGGTCATCGACGAGATGGGCAAGAACATCTCCGGCGCAGGCTTCGATCCGAACATCGTCGGCCGCAATCGTCGTTCGGTCTCGTGGCCCGCGAAGCCGATGGTGAAGAAGATCGTCGTGCTGAACCTCACCCGGATCACGCACGGCAACGCGACGGGCATCGGCGCGGCCGACGTCATCACGATGCGCATCTTCCGCGAGCTGGACATCGCCTCGACGTACGCGAACGTGATCACGTCGATGAACCTCGACGGCGGCATGATCCCGATCGTGATGAACACCGACCACGACGCCATCGCGCTCGCCGTGAAATCGGTCGTGCGCGTGAAGCCCGGGAACTGCCGCATCGTGCGCATCCGCAACACGCTGCACCTCGGCGAGATCGAGGTGTCGGCGTCGATGCTCGACGAGGCGCTGCGCCAGCCGGAACGCTTCGAGCTGATCGCGCCGCCCGCGCCGTGGGCGTTCGATGCGCAGGGCGCGCTCGTCCCGCTCGCCGATCACATTCATGCCGCCGCCTGAGGGCGGTCGCGCGACAGACCGTCCGCAGGCGGATGCGGTGCTGCGCGACGCGATGCCGGGCAGCGCCGACGACGCGCTGCGTCACCGCTTGGCGGCGCTGGAAGACGCGAACCGCGCCCTCGCCGCCGAGGTCGAGCAGCACCGCCGCGCAGAGGCGCTCGCGCACGGCCAGGCGCAGATGCTCATCGAGTCGCTCGGCGTGCTCGCGGCCGAACCCGACGTCGACCAGTTCCTCGGCCACGTGCTGAAGGTGATGGTCGAACTGCTCGACGGCATCGGCGGCACGCTGTGGTTTCCCGACCCCGCGAACGCGTCGGCGCGGCTGCATCTCGAGTACGTCGGATCGCGGATGATCGCGGCGCACGAGTCCAGCCATCCCGCCGTCGTGCAGCCGCTGCCGGTCGGCGGGCGCGGCATCTCGACCTTCCCGACCGATCGTCCCGAGATGTACCTCATGCACGACGCCGTCGTCGGCATGCCCGAGGTGAACCGCGCGTACATCAACTCGCTCGGCGTGCGCACGCTGCTGACGGTGCCGATGGTGCTGGGCAGCGAGACCGTCGGCTGGATCTGCGTGCGCAGCAGCCGCGGCGACCCCAAGGAGATGGAGGCCAAGATCCCGATGGCCGAGGCGCTCGCCGGGCAGGCGACGCTCGCCGTGCAGATGGCGCGGCTCGGCGAGCAGGCGCGTCAGGCCGCGATCCTCCAGGAGCGCAACCGCATCGCCCGCGACATCCACGACACGCTCGCGCAGGGCTTCACGGGCGTCGTCGTGAACCTCGAGGCCGCGAGCCGCGCGCTGCGCCGTGAACGCGGCGACGTCGCGCTCGATCACATCGACCATGCCCGCGGACTCGCGCAGTCCTGCCTCGACGAGGCCCGGCTGTCGGTGCGTGCGCTGCGTCCGGACAGCGGCCAGCGCGTCGATCTCTGCCACGCGCTCGACGCCCAGGCGCGGCGCATGGAGGCGAGCGGGGCGCAGTCGCGCCTGCGCATCGTCGGCGATCACTACGCGCTGCCGGCCGATGCCGAGGCCGAACTGCTGCGCATCGCCCAGGAGTGCATCACGAACACGCTCAAGCACGCGCGCGCCGCCGAGGTCGAACTCGTGCTCGACTACGGTCCGCACGCCGTCTCGCTCTCGGTCATCGACAACGGGATCGGCTTCGACCCCGCCGCGCATCACGACGGCTTCGGACTCGTGGGCATGCGCGAGCGCGCGGAACGCATCGGCGCGAGCCTGCACGTGACGAGCGCGCCGGGCCGCGGCTCGACGGTGTACACGCGGCTCGCGACCGGGGGGCGGTGACGATGCCGACCCGTCGCCCGTCCGAACGCACCCCGCCGCGCCCCGCGACCGAGGGCGCGCACACGCCGATCCGGGTGCTCATCGCGGACGACCACTCGCTCGTCCGCCGGGGGCTCGCCGCGATCATCGACATGGAAGAGGACGCCACCGTGATCGGCGAGGCCGGCGATGGCGAGGAGGCCGTCGCGCTGTGGCGCAGCCTGCGTCCGGACGTCGTGCTCATGGACCTCCGGATGCCGCGGCTCGAGGGTGTCCCGGCGATCCGCCAGATCCGCGCGGAAGACCCGCACGCGAACATCATCGTGCTCACGACCTTCGACCACGACGAGGACATCTACGCCGGCCTCCGGGCGGGCGCGAAGGCCTATCTGCTGAAGGACGTCCAGCCGGAAGAACTCTTCCGCTGCATCCGCAACGTGCACGCGGGCGAGGCGTACCTGCAGCCGAAGCTCGCGGCAAGGCTCTTCCAGCGCGTCCACGACGAGGCGCTCACGCAGCGCGAGGAACAGATCCTCGATCTCCTCGCCGAGGGTCGCAGCAATCGCGGCATCGGGCAGGGGCTCAACATCTCCGAGAGCACCGTGAAGACGCACCTGAAGAGCCTCTTCGCGAAGCTCGACGTCACGAGTCGCGCGGAGGCGGTGGCGCTTGCGGCGCGGCGGGGGCTGGTGAAGTTCTAGGGCCTGTCGCAACGAGGGATGCCGAGTTCGGGTAGGTCGGATCAGCGGCGTTAGCCGCGTAATCCGACGGCGGCGCTCACACGACCGTCCGGTCGGATCACGTGCTCCGCGTTGATCCGACGGGACGGCTCACCCCCTCCCGTCATCCCCGTCATTCCAGCGCAAGCTGGAATCCAGTCCGACCGTGGCCGGTGCGATGTCCGCTGCCGGACCCCAGCGTTCGCTGGGGTGACGGAATGCGCAATGCCCGGTACCGAGGATCCAGCCGGCGGCGTCGCGCCGCGATGCGATGCGAACAACGCCCGTCCTGACGCCGATCACGGCATGCACGGGACTGCTCACTCCCGTCATTCCAGCGCAAGCTGGAATCCGGTCCGACCGTGGCGGGTGCGAAGTCCGCTGCCGGACCCCGGCGTTCGTCGGGGGTGCCGCGATCGCGACCGACGCACGGTCTCCGCCTCCCTCTTTCGGGTGACCCGCACGTCACACGAACGGTGGTCCAGAATCCCCCGTCCGCCCGATGCGGACCCGCGGGGCCGGCCGCAGACTGCGTCGTGTCAGGGTCACCGCAATGGCATGTCCCGCGCACCGGCAAGGGGCGCGAACATCGCCCCGCGCCCCGATCGGGAGCACTCGAACGGCATGGCAACCGACGTCACGAAGCGATCGACAGGGACGGCCCGCGTGGTTGCGCGCGGCGACGCGGCGTCGGCATCGATCCTGCGATCACGCGTCACCCGCCGCGATGCGATTCCGCATCGGACCGGGCGTGGCATCCGCCACGGTCATGACCTTCCTGGAGTGCGCGAGTGACAGCCTGGCTCCGCTTGTCGTCGATGATCGATGCGCTCAACCGGCGCGTCGGCCGCGCCGTCTCGTGGCTGATCCTCGCGATGACCGTCGTGAGCGCCGCGAACGCCGTTTCGCGCAAGGCCTTCAACGTCGCCTCGAACGCCTTCCTCGAAGTCCAGTGGTACCTCTTCGCTGCCGTCTTCCTGCTCGCGGCCGGTTACACGCTCCAGCGCAACGGTCACGTCCGCATCGACGTGCTGTCGTCACGTCTCACGCCTCGCACGCGGCTCTGGATCGAGCTCGTCGCAACGCTGCTGTTCCTCTTCCCCTTCGCGTTGATCGTGCTGCGCCACGGCGTGCCGTTCTTCATGGACGCCGTCACGCAGCGCGAGGTGTCGATCAACGCCGGCGGACTCGTCATCTGGCCCGTGAAGCTGCTGGTGCCGGCGGGGTTCGCGCTGCTGCTGCTCCAGGGCGTGTCGCAGGTCGTGAAGACGATCGCGGCGCTGCGCGGTGCGCTGCCTGTCGACGCGCCGTTCGCGACCCACGCGGACGCCGACAGCGTCCGGACCTGAGATGACGGAATGGCTCATCTCCGCCATGGGTCCGCTGATGTTCGCCGGCCTCGTGCTGTTCCTCCTGCTCGGCTATCCGGTGGCGTTCGCGCTCGCGGCGATCGGCCTCGCGTTCGGGGCGATCGGCATCGAGCTCGACCTGCTCAACATCGCGCTGCTCCAGGCGCTGCCGGCGCGCATCTACGGGATCATGCAGAACGAGACGCTGCTCGCGATCCCGTTCTTCACCTTCATGGGGCTGATCCTCGAACGCAGCGGCATGGCCGAGGATCTCCTCGAGACCATCGGCCAGCTCTTCGGACCGATCCGCGGCGGGCTCGCGTATGCCGTGATCTTCGTCGGTGCGCTGCTCGCCGCGACGACCGGCGTCGTGGCCGCGTCGGTCATCTCGATGGGGTTGATCTCGCTGCCCGTGATGCTGCGGCAGGGCTACAGCGCACGGCTCTCGGCCGGCGTGATCGCGGCGTCCGGCACGCTCGCGCAGATCATCCCGCCGTCGCTCGTCCTGATCGTGATGGCCGACCAGCTCGGCCGGCCCATCGGCGATCTCTACCGCGCGGCGCTCGTCCCGGGGCTGCTGCTGACGGGCTGCTACGCGGCGTACGTCCTGATCGTGTCGATCGTGAAGCCGTCCGCCGCGCCGGCCCTGTCGGCGGAGGCGCGGCACCAGGCGCCCGGCGTGCTCCTGAAGCGCGTCCTCGCGACGCTCGTGCCGCCGGTCGTGCTGATCTTCCTCGTGCTCGGCACGATCTTCCTCGGCATCGCGACGCCGACGGAGGGCGGGGCGATGGGCGCTTGCGGCGCGCTCCTGCTCGCGCTGTCGAAGGGGCGCATCTCCTGGAGCCTGCTGCGCCAGGCGCTCGACGGCACGACGCGGCTGTCGTGCTTCGTGATGTTCATCCTGATCGGCTCGACGGTGTTCGGACTCGTGTTCCGCGGGGTCAACGGCGACCTCTGGGTCGAGCATCTGCTGACCGGGCTGCCGGGCGGTGCGCTCGGCTTCCTGATCGTCGTGAACCTGCTGGTGTTCGTGCTCGCGTTCTTCCTCGACTACTTCGAGCTGGCCTTCATCCTCGTGCCGCTGCTCGCGCCGGTCGCCGAGAAGCTGGGCATCGACCTCGTGTGGTTCGGCGTGCTGCTCGCCGTGAACATGCAGACGTCGTTCATGCACCCGCCGTTCGGCTTCGCGCTGTTCTACCTGAAGAGCGTCGCGCCGAAGTCGGTGACGTCCGGCGACATCTACCGCGGCGCGATCCCGTTCGTGATCATCCAGATCGGGATGGTCGCGACGCTGATGGCGTTTCCCGGCCTGGCCAGCTATCGCGACGCCGCGAAGGCGCACGACACTGCCGTGCAGGACCACATGCCTTTCCTCGACAACCCGGAGTACCCGCCGACCGTGTTCGAACTGAAACCCGATCCCGTCCCGCGGAGCGCACCGTCCCATGACCGCTGATCGCACGACCCGTCGCAACTTCCTCGCGGCCGCATCCGCCGGCGCGGTCGGCACGTTCGCGGGCGGCGCACCCGCCGTCGCCGCGACGCCGGGCGTGCGCTGGCGGATGGCGTGCAGCTTCCCGAAGAGTCTCGACAACATCTTCGGCGCGGCGGAGCTGCTCGCGCGCCGCGTGAGCGCGATGACCGAGGGGCGCTTCGAGATCCGGGTGTTCGCGGCCGGCGAGCTGGTGCCGGGGCTGCAGGTGCTCGACGCCTGCGAGCAGGGCACCGTCGAGTGCGGCCAGACGCAGGGCTTCTACTACATCGGCAAGAACAAGGCGTTCGCGTTCGACAGCGCGCTGCCCTTCGGACTGAACTCGCGCCAGCACAACGCATGGCTCTACAACGGCGGCGGGCTCGAACTCGTGCGCGAGTTGTACGCGCAGCACGAATGCACGTTCTTCCCGGCGGGCAACAGCGGCGCGCAGATGGGCGGCTGGTACCGCCGCGAGATCCACAGCCTCGCGGACATGAAGGGCCTCAAGGTGCGCATCCCCGGGATCGCCGGCGAGATCGCGGCGCGGCTCGGCGCGGTGCCGCAGACGATCCCCGGGGCCGACATCTACCCCGCGCTCGAGAAAGGCACGATCGACGCCGCCGAATGGGTCGGCCCCTACGACGACGAGAAGCTCGGCTTCTACCGCGTGGCGCCCCACTACTACTTCCCCGGCTGGTGGGAAGGCAGTTCGTGCATCAGCTTCATCGTGAACCTGAAGCAGTGGAACGCGCTGCCGCCCGCGTATCGCGAAGCCTTCGAGGTCGCGGCTGCCGAGGCGAACGTCCGGATGGTCGCGGCGTACGACGCGAAGAATCCGCAGGCGCTCGCGCGGCTCGTCGCGGCGGGCGTGCAGCTCCATCCGTATCCGAAGGATGTGCTCGAGGCCGCGCTCGCCGCCGCCGAAGCGCTCTACGACGAGGAGGCCGCACGCAACCCCGTGTTCCGGAAGTTCCTCGTGCCATGGCGGAAGTTCCGCTACGAGCAGACGCAGTGGTATCGCATCGCCGAGGCCACGTTCAACAACTTCATGGCCAGTCGGTCGCCGGTGCCGAAGTGAGCACGACGATGCAGCGATGCGCCATGCATCCGAAGTCCGCGCGGGGCGATTCCATTCGCGTCGCGTCGAGGTCGTTTTCCCGTCGTCGGTGCGCGTCCGGTCTGCAGTCCGGGCCGGGCGCGTGCCGTCTTTTTCGTTCCTTTGCTGAGGAGCACCGCCCATGACCAACCTGACCATCAACGGTCGGAGCCTCGCCTCCGACTCTCCACCCGACACACCGCTGCTCTGGGTGCTGCGCGAGGAACTGCGTCTCACCGGGACCCGCTTCGGCTGCGGTCTCGGCGTCTGCGGTGCGTGCACCGTCCACATCGACGGGCAGGCCGTACGTTCCTGTCAGGTCAAGGTGGGACAGGTGGGCGCCGGCGCGATCACGACGATCGAAGGCCTGCACCCGTCGAACGCGCACCCCGTGCAGCAGGCCTGGATCGAGATCCAGGTGCCGCAGTGCGGCTACTGCCAGTCGGGCCAGATCATGCAGGCGGCCGCGCTGCTCGCGCACAACCCGAGCCCGAGCACCACGGAGATCCAGGACGCCATGAACGGCAACCTGTGCCGCTGCGCCACGTATCCCCGCATCGCCGGCGCCGTGAAGCGTGCCGCCCAGATGATGAAGGAGAAGAAGCATGTCTGACGAACTCCTGCCGAACGCCGGCCGCCGCAGTTTCCTCGTCCGCTCCACGACGCTCGCCGGAGCCGGATTCCTCAGCATCGCGCTGCCACCCGCACTCGGCATCGGCGATGCGCAGGCCGCGATGGCCGCGACGCCGGCCTACACGCCGTCGATCTGGTTCACGATCACGCCCGATGGCGTCACGACGATGCACATCGTGAAGGCCGAGATGGGCCAGCACATCGGCACCGCCTTCGCGCAGATCATCGCGGAAGAACTCGAAGTCCCGTGGGACAAGGTGCGCCTCGACATGCCGCTGGAGAGCGCCGCGAACTTCGGCATCTACGGTCTCGCGTACACCGTGAACAGCGGCAGCGTGACGACCGAGTTCGACCGTCTCTCGCGCGCCGGTGCCCTCGGCCGCATGGCGCTCGTCGAGGCCGGTGCCAAGCTGCTCGGCGCGAAGCTCGACAAGTGCTACGCCTCGGCGGGCCGCGTGATCGACCGCGCGTCGAAGCGTTCGATCGGCTACGGCGAGATCCTGCAGAAGGTGAAGCTCGAGAAGTCGTTCGCGTATCCGGCCGACTTCAGGAGCGTGAAGCTCAAGGATCGCAAGGACTACAAGGTGATCGGCAAGTCGGTGCCGGCGCTCGACATCCCCGCGAAGACCAACGGCTCCGCGAAGTACGCGATGGACGTCTTCCTGCCGAACATGGCGTACGGCGCACTTGC
Organism: Pseudomonadota bacterium; assembly: GCA_963205165.1. Taxonomy (GTDB): domain Bacteria; phylum Pseudomonadota; class Gammaproteobacteria; order Burkholderiales. Next base: position 13,477 of record CAUJJX010000241.1, read on the forward strand.
CATTCCGCGCACGCGCCACGCCTCGAAGGTGCTCTCCGTCGACGACAGCGCCGCGAAGGGCATCCCCGGCTACCTGAAGTCCGTCGTGATCCCCGATCACATGAACAAGTGCATGGGCTGGGTCGTGGCGCTCGCCGAGACCTATCCTGCGGCGCTCGCCGCCTCGAAGGCGCTGAAGATCGAGACCGACGCCGGCCCGTACGGCAGCCTGAGCCTCGACGACATCAAGGCCGACTTCGTCGCGCTGATGAACAAGCCCGAGGAAGGTGCCAACTGGGTGCTGGAAGGCGACGTCGAGAAGTCCATGTCCGGCGCCGACAAGACGCTCGCCGTGGAGTACTCGAGCGACATGATCTGCCACGCCTTCATGGAGCCGATCAACTGCACGGTGATGCAGGCCGCGGACGGCAGCTGGCACGTGCACGTCGGGACGCAGAGCACGTCGTTCGCACGCATGACGCTCACGGCGTACCTCTCGATGGTCCTGGGCAAGAAGCAGGAAGAGCTGTCGGTGTTCGTCCACCAGTACCTCGTGGGCGGCGGCTTCGGCGGCAAGCAGGACTACGACGACGTGCTCGCGGCGGCCTACTGCGCGCACGTGCTCGGACGTCCCGTGAAGTTCATCCAGTCGCGCGAATCGCAGTTCGCGGTCTCGCATCCGCGGACGCCGACGCTGCACCGCCTGAAGGCCGGCATCAAGGACGGCAAGCTGGCCGCGATGAGCCACGACATGGTGAGCGGCTGGATGGGTCCGCGCTTCGCGGTCGGCAAGAAGTTCAACAACGGCACCGACTGGCTGCAGCTCGATTCCTGGGACGACAAGAAGCAGGACATCGACCAGTGGTCCGTCGGCGGCAGCGATCACTGGTACCACGTGCCGAACCATCGCGTCCGCGCGTGGAACAGCGACCGCACGACGTGGGCGATCCAGGCGAGCGCGCTTCGCACCGTGTCGAACTCGTACAACATGTTCGTGGTTGAGTCCTTCATGGACGAGGCGGCGCACGCGGCGGGTCGCGATCCGCTCGAGTTCCGCCTGTCGATGCTGAACGGCAAGGGCGGCAACCGCGGCATCCCGAACACGGGCCACCCGCCGGGCACGAAGTCGGACTACTACCTCGACCAGATCTGGATCTCGCTGCCCTGGCCCACCGACAAGTCGTGGCCCGAGTACGAGTCCGGCACGGTCGGTGGCGCGCTGCGGCTCGCCAACTGCCTGCGCGTCGCGGCGCGCAAGTCGGGCTGGGGTTCGAAGAAGCTGCCGAAGAACACCGGGATGGGTCTCGCGGTGTCGTCCGCCGAAGAGCGCCAGAGCCCCACGTGGGTCGCGGGCGTGGCCGAGGTCACGGTCGACACGACGACCGGTGCGTACAAGATCAACAAGCTGACGATCGCGATGGACATGGGCATCGCGATCAACCCCGACAACGTGAAGGCCCAGATCATGGGCTCCGCGCTGTGGGGCGCCGGTCAGGTGCTGTCCGAGCGGCTCGACTTCGAGAACGGCCTGCTGAAGCAGTCCAACTTCCACGAGTACAAGCCGGTCCGGCAGGTCGATGTGCCGGAGTTCGACATCGAGCTGATCGAGTCCGGTCGGCACCCGATGGGCGTGGGCGAACCGGCATCGACGATCGTCGCGCCGGCCGTCGCCAACGCGATCTTCGCGGCCACCGGTGCGCGGGTTCGGCACCTGCCGATCACGCCCGCGGCCGTGCTGGAAGCGTTGAAGGCCCTGAAGGCCTAGGGTCTTCCGGCGCCACGTCCGCAGCATTCGCGGACGTGGCGTCGACAGTCGGGGTAGTCCGCACGACCGGTGTCCTCCCGTATCCGGTCGTGCGGATGTGCCCCGAACAAGGCCGCCGGTCCGGGGGCGGCGTTTCAGCCGCCTCCGGTGCCGGTTTCTTCACCCAGTTGCCAAGCGGCGTCCCCATGTCCGACGACATCCTCTCGCTGTCTGCCGCGACGCTGATCGAACACTATCGTTCGGGCCAGCTCTCGCCGGTCGAAGTCACGCAGGCGGCGCTCGATCGCATCGCGCACCTGCAACCTGTCTACAACGCATTCGTCGTGGTCGATCCGGAATCCGCGCTGGCTTCGGCCGCAGCCTCCGAGGCGCGCTGGAAGAGCGGTCGGCCGCTGGGCCTCGTCGACGGCCTCCCGACGACCGTGAAGGACCTCCTGCTCTGCAAGGGCTGGCCGACGCGGCGCGGTTCGCTGACCGTGAACCCCGACCAGCCGTGGGACGAAGACAGCGCGTCCGTCGCCCGCATGCGCGAGCAGGGCGCCGTGTTCCTCGGCAAGACGACGACGCCGGAGTTCGGCTGGAAGGGCGTCACCGACAGTCCGCTCAGCGGTCTCACCGTGAATCCGTGGAACACCCGGATGACGCCCGGTGGCAGCAGCGGCGGTGCGGCGGTCGCAGCCGCGTTCGGCATGGGCGCGATGCACGTCGCGACCGACGGCGGCGGATCGATCCGCATCCCCGCGGGGTTCTGCGGCCTCTTCGGATTCAAGCCCACGTTCGGCGTCGTGCCGGTGCATCCGCATCCGCCGCCCCTGACGCTGTGGCACCAGGGGCCGATCGCCCGCACGGTGCACGACGCGGCGCTGATGATGACCGTGATCTCCGGCGCCGAGCCGCGCGATTTCTACGCGGGTCCGACGCTCGGCATCGACTACCGCAACGGCCTCGACGCGGGCATCGCCGGCATGCGCATCGCGTACAGCCGCACGCTCGGCTACGCGAGGGTCGATCCGGAAGTCGCGGCGTGCGTCGATCGCGCCGTCGCGATGCTCGCCAGCCTCGGCGCGCACGTCGACGAGATCGATCTCGCGCTCGACGACCCGATCGAGATCATGCAGCCGCTGTGGTCGGTCGCGCTCGCGATCGGGGTCGATCCGATGACCGAGGCGCAGCGCGCGCTGCTCGATCCGCCGCTCCTCGAACTCGCGAAGCCGGGCTTCGGCCTCTCGGCGCTCGAGTACCGCGCCATCGAGCGGCAGCGCGAGACGCTCGGCCGGCGCATGAACCTCCTGCACCGCGACTACGACCTGCTCGTCACGCCGCAGCTCGCGACGACGGCGTTCGAGGCCAATCACGAAGTGCCGCCGGGCAGCGACCTGAAGCGCTGGTGGGAATGGTCGCCGTTCACGTACCCGTTCAATCTCACGCAGCAGCCCGCGGCGTCCGTGCCCTGCGGCTTCGCATCGAACGGACTGCCGGTCGCGATGCAGCTAGTCGGTGCGCGATTCGCCGAGCGCACGGTGCTGCGCGCCGCGCGGGCGTACGAGACGGCGTGTCCGTTCCTGATGCCGCCGGTTCCCGCGCGATAGACCTCCGCCCGTTGCATCGCGGCCCGCACGGGTCGCGGTGCAACGCGGCTTCCTGATCGTCCCCCTCCACTTCGACGCGATCGACGACGCGGTCCATCGCACGGTGACTTCGTCGTCGGACCCTCGCCGCGGCGACGCGCGCAGGGCTCTGCTGCGTTGCATATACGTGCATATGCACGGATAATCCGTGCCATGAATGCTCACCACTCGTCCGCTGCCAGCCGCGCCACCGCGGTCACCGGCTGCACCTGCTCCAAGCTGCGCCGACTCACCCGCCGCGTCACGGCCGTCTACGATCGCGCGCTCGCCGCCGCCGGCATGCGCGTCACGCAGTACTCGCTGCTCGCGAATCTGCGCGGCCTCGACGGCGTCTCGATGTCCGATCTCGCGGAGCGCCTCGACATGGACCGCACGACGCTCACGCGCAACCTCGGTCCGCTGCTCGCGGCGGGCTGGGTCCGCGTGGAACCGAGTCCCGAGGACGCCCGTCGACGCGATGTCCGGTTGACCCCGGCCGGCGAGGCGCAGTGGCGTGCCGCGCGTGCCTTGTGGCAGCAGGCCCAGCACGACGTGGCGTCCGCGATCGGCGCCGACGATCTCGCCACCCTCCACACCTTGCTCGACGGCTGCGTCCCGCTGTTCCGGCCCGCGACGGGCCTCGAAGGAGAATCCGAATGACGACCTACCCGCACGCGGCCGCCGCGCGCTCCGTGTGGCCGCTGCTGATCACGGCCGCCGCGATCCTGATGATCACGATGGGCATCCGCCAGTCGCTCGGTCTCTTCATCTCGCCGCTCAACACCGCGACGGGCCTCGGCATCGTCGCCATCAGTTTCGCGATGGCGATCGGGCAGTTCACGTGGGGCGTGTCGCAGCCGCTGTTCGGCGCGATCGCCGATCGCTGGGGTCCGACGCGCGTGCTGATGGTCGGGGCCGTCCTGCTGGCCGTCGGCGTGGCGCTCACGCCGTTCGTCACGAGCCAGTGGATGCTGCTCGTCACCATCGGACTCCTCACGTCGGCCGGCGCTGGCGCGGGCAGCTTCTCGATCCTGATCGGCGCGACGTCGGGGCGGCTGCCACCCGAGAAGCGCGCGTTCGCCTCGGGATTCATCAATGCCGGCGGGAGCTTCGGACAATTCCTCTTCGCGCCGCTCAACCAGGCGCTGATCGGCGCCTTCGGCTGGGTCACGGCGCTGCTGTCGATGGCGGTCGCGGCGCTCGCGACGATTCCGCTCGCGTCGCGGCTGGTCCCGAAGGCGCACGCGCCGACGACCGGCGGTGCACACCCGCAGGCCGCGAAACCCGGCGCGCACGTGCAGGAGCCGGGCATCGGCCTCGTCGCGCAACTGCGAATCGCCGCGCGCGATCGCAGCTACTGGTGCCTGCACGCCGGATTCTTCACGTGCGGCTTCCACGTGGCCTTCCTCGTGACGCACCTGCCGGGCGAAGTGCAGCTCTGCGGGCTCTCCGCCGGCATCGCCGCGACATCGCTCGCGATCATCGGACTCGCGAACATCGCGGGCAGCCTGATCGCCGGCACGCTCGGCGGCCGCTACCGCATGAAGTGGCTGCTGTTCTGGATGTACGCGACGCGCGCCGTCGCGATCGGCATCTACCTCGCCGCACCGAAGACGGCCGCGACCTTCTACGTCTTCGCGTTCGTGCTCGGCCTGACGTGGCTGTCGACGGTGCCGCCAACCGCGGGTCTGGTCGGCAAGCTCTTCGGCACGCGCTACCTCGCGACGCTCTTCGGATTCACGCTGCTGTCCCACCAGATCGGCGGATTCTTCGGCGCGTGGCTCGGCGGGCTGGCCGTCGTGAACACCGGTAGCTACACGTGGATGTGGTACGCGGACATCGTGCTCGCGCTCGGCGCGGCGGTGGTGAATCTGCCGATCCGGGAGGCGGTGGTGCGGGTGCGGGTGATGCCGGCGTGAGCGGGGCGAAGGTGGTCGGGCGTTGCGATGTGCGCCGAGTGGCGTTGGCGCGCGCGGATCGATGGACTGAGCTCATAAGTCCAAGCTGGCATGGCGTCGTCGCGCCGCCGGCTTCGATTCGGGATGACTGTTTCCAGCGGTAGGGTAGAGGGCGACCGGCTGCATTTATCCGTCGATCGACGTGTTCTTTCACGTCGTCCAATGGAAGGGGACGTGTTGTCCGTCAGACTAAGAGCTATTTCCAGTTGGAGCCGAAATGGCCACTGTTCGCCACTGGTCGCTGTTGTCCCGAGTTTCGGCAGGCATCGGGGTATTGTTTCTCATGGTTCCGACGGCCTTGCCCCGCGGAAGCGTTGGCCGTTTGCTCTGTTACGTCGTGGCAATGTTGTCGCTTGTCGTATGCGCAATTTCCGCATGGCGCCTGCGTGACGGGCACGCAAGCCTCGCAGCCACAGACGGCGGCATCCTCAATGACGCGCCCCTGGTTGCATCTGGCAGCGAAATGGGAGCAGGTGGCTCCGTGGATGCAGATGACTGAGTGTTTGGACGGTACGCTGCGTCTGCCAAGCTCCAACATGGCCCTGGTTCGGACCGGCCGCACAGCTGTCACATTAGGCATCCTCAACTATGAGCGCGATTCCTCCAGGGCCGAAGACAGTTCTTCTCAACGGGATCGTTGTTGGTGAAGTCATTTCGACAGGCGATGTCGAAAAAGACAGCGAGGCCGTTCGCCAGTTTTTGAAAGGCAAAGGTCTTTACAAGGAGACGACGCGCTTTCAAGCGATGTTCAATCAAGCAGTCGCCTTTGCAAACACCTCTGCATATCTCTACGAGCGGGACCTACGGCGCCAGCCAAGAAACGGCAGAAGTACAGCACCTTTTGTGGTGAATGCCGCCTTTGGCATCGAGCTATATCTGAAAGCGCTGGCGCAGAAGCATGGCTTGAGTCTACGAGGGCATGAGCTTGTTAAATTGCACAAAGCACTTCCTCAAAAAGCTCTCCTCGAAATCGAGTCGGTCACTCCTCGATGTGCGGAGAACAGAGGGCTCACAGGAAAAGCAGACTTTGTGGCCTACCTAAAAGACCTGAACAACACGTTTGTTGATTGGCGCTATTGCTACGAACTGGAACGAACCGGTCCTGTTTACATTGAGCCAACAATCTTCGTGATGGAGGTGCTCCATGAGTCCTGTCGTCTTCCGCTAGCCACCTAACCCTTCCATCTAGAGGGCGCCACCCGGCAAGCCGGGTGGCGCGTCTCATGTCAAACGTCAGGTTTCACAACCACTACGACGCAATTTCCACAGCAATCGAATCGCCCCGGAATTCGTAGCCTCCACCGTCACCCCCCGCTCGCCCCATCCAGCGCCGCCAAATCCCCCGCGTCCAGCGCGACGTTCACCGCCCCCATGATCTCCTCCAGCTGCGGCAGCGTGCTCGCGCTCGCGATCGGTGCCGTCACGGCCGGCTTCGCCATCAGCCACGCGAGCGCGATCTGCGACGGCGTCGCTGAGTGCTTCGCGGCCGCCGCATCGAGTGCCGCGAGCACGCGATGGCCGCGCGCATCGAGGTACTTCGCGACCCACGCGCCGCGCGGGCTCTTGCCGAGGTCGGCTTCCGAGCGGTACTTGCCGGTCAGGAATCCGCTCGCGAGCGAGAAGTAGGGGAGTACGCCGAGCCCTTCGGCGAGGCACACGGGCGCGAGGTTCGTCTCGAAGTCCGAGCGCTCCAGCATGTTGTAGAGCGGCTGCAGCGTCTCGTACCGCGGGATGCCGTGCTCGCGGCTCACGGCGAGGGCCTGCAGGAGGCGATCGCCCGTGTGGTTCGACGCGCCGATCGCGCGCACCTTGCCGTCGCGCACGAGCTGCGCATGGGCTTCGAGCGTCTCGTCGAGGGGGATCTCCGCATCGTCGACGTGCGACTGGTAGAGGTCGATGTAGTCCGTGTTCAGGCGCGTCAGCGAGGCTTCGACCGAGCGGACGATGTGCGCCTTCGACAGCCCCTTGCTGCCGTCACCCATCTGCATGCCGACCTTCGTCGCGATCACGACGTCGTCGCGGCGGCCGCGCTTCGCGATCCAGCGGCCGATCACGGCCTCGGAGTCGCCGCCGAGATGACCGGGGACCCACGTGGAATACATGTCGGCCGTGTCGACGAGGTTGAAGCCGCGCGCGACGAACGCGTCGAGGATCGCGAACGACGTCGCGTCGTCGGCGGTCCAGCCGAACACGTTGCCGCCGAGCGCGAGCGGTGCCACTTCGAGGCCGGAGCGGCCGAGCTTTCTCTTCTGCATGGGATTCCCCGTGATGCGTGGACGAAGGCCGATTCTGCCGCATGACCCCGCCGGCCGCCGTTCGGCGCTATCCACGATCCGGCATAAGCAAG
>CAUJJX010000242.1 GCA_963205165.1 Pseudomonadota bacterium
TCCGCGAAGGTCAGCGCGCCGGCGAACTCGCGGTGGACCATCGCGTTCAGCTCGCGCAGGAAGTCGATGGCCTCGAGGTTCTCGCGTCCGCCGAAGCGGTTCGGGATCCACTCGCCCTCGCGGCGCGAGTAGTCGAGGTACAGCATCGACGCGACGGCATCGACGCGCAGTCCGTCGATGTGGAACTCGTCGAGCCAGAACGCCGCGGACGACATCAGGAAGCTCTTCACCTCGTTGCGACCGAAGTTGAAGACGTGCGTACCCCATTCCTCGTGCAGGCCGAGGCGGGGGTCCTCGTGTTCGTACAGCGCGGATCCGTCGTAGCGCGAGAGCGCCCAGGCATCCTGGGGGAAGTGGCCGGGCACCCAGTCGAGGATCACGCCGATGCCGGCCTGGTGGCAGCGGTCGACGAACTGGCGCAGGTCGTCGGGCGTGCCGAAGCGGCTCGTCGCCGCGAAGTAGCCCGTGCTCTGGTAGCCCCACGATTCGTCGAGCGGATGCTCGGAGACCGGCAGCAGCTCGACGTGCGTGTAGCCCATGTCGAGCAGGTACGGGATCAGGTGGTCGGCCAGTTCGAGGTACGTGTAGAACCGCCCGCCGGGATGCCGCTTCCACGAACCGACGTGCATCTCGTACGCATTGAGCGGTGCGTGCAGCCAGTCGTGTCCGGCACGGCGGACGAGCCAGTCGCCATCGCCCCAGCGGTACGTCTGCGGCGCGGGGACGCGCGCGGCCGTGCCGGGACGCAGCTCGAACTCGCGAGCGTACGGATCGATCTTCGTGAACACCTCGCCGCTGTGGCGATTGCGCAGCTCGAAGCGGTAGAGCGCGCCCGGCGGCAGCTCGGGGATGAACAGTTCCCAGAGGCCGCTCGCGCCGCGCGAGACCATCGGATGGATCCGGCCGTCCCAGTGATTGAACTCGCCGACGACGCTGACGCGCTCGGCATCGGGCGCCCAGCACGCGAAGCGCACGCCGGCCGTGCCGGAGCGCGTCACGGGGTTCGCGCCGAGCACCTTCCAGCCCTGATGCAGCTTGCCGCCGTTGAACAGGAAGAGGTCGTCGTCGCTGACGGACGGCGCGAAGGTCCAGGGGCTGGTGATCTCGTGGCTGCCGCCATCGCGGGTGAGGACGAGCCGCAGCGGACGCGACGGTTCGTCGGCGCACTTCAGTTCCCAGAGGCCGCCGACGACGCGGGTGAGCGGCCGGAGCCGTTCGCCGTCGCGAAGCGCGACGCTGTCGACGAGAGGGTCGACGTGCCGGACGATCCAGCCGTCGGCGACGGCGTGCACGCCGAGGACGGCGAGGGGATCGTGGCAGCGGCCGGCGTGCAGTGCGTCCAGGCGATGATCTTTCACGGATTTGGCGCGGCGGCAGCCGCGCGATGAGTGCATGCGGCAGCTATTATAGGGACGCACCTTTCGCCGGCCGCGTTCATTTCGGCCGCCATCGCCAATCCGACCGAATGGGACCGCACGATGGGCCAGACCGATCCGCGTTTCGTCAGCAAGCTCGTCAAGGACACCTATGCGCTCGTGCTCGCGGGCGGCAAGGGCAGCCGGCTCCGCAACCTCACCGACTGGCGCGCCAAGCCGGCCGTGCCCTTCGGTGGCAAGTTCCGGATCATCGACTTCGTCCTGTCCAACTGCGTGAACTCCGGCGTACGGCGCGTCGGCGTCGCGACGCAGTACAAGGCGCACAGCCTGATCCGCCATATCCAGCGCGGCTGGAGCTTCCTCGACGGCCGCTTCGACGAATTCGTCGACGTCCTGCCGGCCTCGCAGCGTCTCGACGACGCGTGGTACGCGGGCACGGCCGACGCCGTCTACCAGAACCTCGACATCCTCCGCGCCATCGCCCCTAAGCACGTGCTGATCCTCGGCGGCGATCACATCTACAAGATGGACTACGGCCGGCTGCTCTCCGACCACGTGCGCAACGGCGCCGAACTCACGGTCGCGTGCATCGAGGTGCCGCTGGCCGAGGCGACGGCGTTCGGCGTGATGGGCGTCGACGCCGACATGCGCGTCCGGGAGTTCGTCGAGAAGCCCGAGCATCCGCAGTGCGTCCCCGGCAAGCCGGGCGTCGCGCTCGCAAGCATGGGGATCTACGTGTTCGACACGCAGTTCCTGTTCGACCAGCTCGAACGCGACACCCACGCCGAGGGCTCCAGCCACGACTTCGGCAAGGACATCATCCCGTACCTCGTGCCGCGCAACCGCGTGTTCGCCCACGGCTTCCAGGACAGCTGCGTCGGGCCCTCCGGCGTCGCCCCGTACTGGCGCGACGTCGGCACCGTCGACGCGTACTGGGCCGCGAACCTCGACCTCGCGTCGGTCGATCCCGAGTTGAACCTGTACGACCGCGAGTGGCCCATCTGGACGTGGCAGGAGCAGCTCCCGCCCGCGAAGTTCGTGTTCGACGAGGACGACCGCCGCGGCGCCGCCGTCGACTCGCTCGTCTCGGGTGGCTGCATCGTGAGCGGCTCGCTCATCACGCGCTCGGTGCTCTTCTCGAACGTCCGGGTCCACAGCTTCGGCAGCATCGAGGACTCCGTGCTCCTGCCCGACGTCGTCGTGAGCCGCGGCGTGAAGCTGCGCAAATGCGTCGTCGACAAGCGCTGCGAGCTGCCCGCCGGGCTGGAGGTCGGATTCGACCCGGTGGAAGACGCGAAACGCTTCCACGTCACCGAGGAAGGCGTGACGCTGATCACGCCCGACATGCTCGGCCAGCCCGTCTTCCACCAGCGCTGACCGTGACCGACACCACGCGTCCGCTGGAGCTCGTCCTGCTCTGGCACATGCACCAGCCCGATTTCCGCGACAGCGCGAGCGGCGAGTTCCGCCTGCCGTGGGTCTATCTCCACGCCATCAAGGACTACGCCGACATGGCGGCGCACCTCGAACGGCATCCGCGCGTGCGGGCCGTCGTGAACTTCGTGCCGGTGCTGCTCGACCAGATCGAGGACTACGAGCGCCAGTTCGCGACGGGCGAGTTGCGCGATCCGCTGCTCGCGCTGCTCGTGCATCCCGACCTCGACCAGCTGGACGCCGCCGGGCGCGAGCTGCTGTTCGACCGCTGCTTCCGCGCGAACCATTCGAAGATGATCGAGCCGTTCCCGGCCTACCGGCGGCTGCTCGAGTACTTCCGCTTCTCGGAGGCGCAGGGCGGCCCCGGCCTCGACTACCTGTCGGGCCGCTATCTCGCCGATCTCGTCACGTGGTACCACCTCGCCTGGACCGGCGAGACGGTCCGGCGCGAGCACGCGCTCGTCGTCGAGCTGATGACCAAGGGCGCGAACTTCACGCTCGCCGATCGACAGGCCCTGCTCGGCGTGATCGGCGACGTGCTCCGCGGCGTGATGCCGCGCTGGCGTGCACTCGCGGATCGCGGCCAGGTCGAGGTGTCCAGCACACCGCAATACCATCCGATCGGTCCGCTGATGCTCGACTTCGCGGCGGCCCACGAGACCGACCCGACGGCGCCGCTGCCCCGCTTCGCGCGCTACCCCGGCGGACGCGAACGCCTCGCGCGGCACATCGGCTGGGCACTCGAATCCCACGCGGGCCGCTTCGGTCACGCACCGGCGGGGCTCTGGCCGGCGGAGGGCGCGGTCTCCGGTCCGTTCGTCGACATGCTCGGCCGCGAAGGCCTCCGCTGGACGGGGTCCGGCGAGGCCGTGCTCGCCGCGAGCCTGACGGCCTCCGGGAAGTCGCTGCCGCGCGAGGAATTCCTCTACCGCCCCTGGCTGATCGGCGACTCCGGCGTGACCGGATTCTTCCGCGACGATCGCCTCTCCGACCGCATCGGCTTCGAATACTCGAAATGGCACGGCCGCGACGCCGCCGCCGATTTCATCAAGCAGCTCGAACACATCGCCGCAGCGGCACCGGCCGACGAAGTGCCGGTCGTGAGCGTGATCCTCGATGGCGAGAATGCCTGGGAGTACTACCCCTACAACGGCTTCTACTTCCTCGACGATCTCTACGCGTCGCTCGAAGCACACGCCACGATCCGCACCACGACCTGCTCGGACGTCGTCGCGTCCGGAGCCCACCGGCAGCGGCTGGACCACCTCGTCGCCGGCAGCTGGGTCTACGGCAACCTCGCCACCTGGATCGGCAGCCGCGACAAGAACGTCGCCTGGGATCTGCTGTGTGAAGCGAAGGGCCGCTACGACCTCGTGATGGCGAGCGGCCGGTTGTCGGAATCCGAACGCGAGGCCGCGTCTCGCCAGCTCGGCGTCTGCGAAGGCTCGGACTGGTGCTGGTGGTTCGGCGACTACAACCCGCCGGAATCGGTCCGCTCGATGGACGACGTGTACCGCGCGAGCCTCGCCCGTCTGTACGAACTGCTCGCGCTCGCACCACCCGAAGTGCTGTCGCAGCCGATCAGCGTGGGCGGCGTCCGGCTCGGGGACACCGTCGGGGCGATGCGAAGGTCGACGACGTAGGCAGGGTCGACCACGCCTGCGGACTGTCGGGACGGCTGACAACCCCTTCGCGCGCGACCGGCCATCGACCGGCCCGCGCCCCGCAACCTTCTGTTTTCACTACGACGATGAACGGCCGGGGCATGCCCGCCCGGAACTTGCTGTTCGCCGGCGTCCGCGCATCGAACACGCTTCGGGAGACCCCATCATGATCAAGACCACCCTCGCCGCCGGCCTCGCCGGACTCGCCCTGCTGGGCGCGGGCGCTGCCCACGCCACCGTGATGCCTGCCGGCGCGACCGCGACGGCGACCATCGACTGGACGTCGTTCTCGTTCTACCTCGTCGACACCAATCCCCTCGACGGCATCGACGCAGCCTTCCAGTGGACCAGCACGGGCACCGACACCTTCGCGAAGTCCGGCAGCGCCGTCGACAGCGCCTCCGTCTCCGGCCACGTCGACGCCCTCTCGGCCACGGGCTCCGTCATTGCCATGGCGAACGACGACGTACTGCAGGTGAGCGTCGCGGGCGAACCGTCCTCGCACGAGATCTGGGCCTACAGCCAGCGCGGCTACGAGTTCAGCCTGAGCGCGAACACCATCGCCGTCTTCTCGGTGACCGGCACGGGCTCCGTCGCCGACATGACGGGCTTCGAGTCGGGCAGTGCGTACGGCGGCATCGCGGTGAGCGGCCCCAATGTCTCGGGCGTCGTCGGCGGTTCGCTCCAGAACTCCAGCGGCTACTTCAGCGCGTCGCCCGGTTCACCGGCCAACGAGACGATGTTCGCCGTGTTCTCGAACCAGACCGGCGAGACCATGAACGGCTCGATGCAGATCCACGCCTCGCTGTACTTCTACAACGCGACGCCGACGGCGCCGGTGCCCGAACCCGGCACGTGGGCGATGCTCGGCGCCGGCCTCGGCCTGCTGGGTCTGATGGCCCGCCGCCGCAAGACCTGATCGACGCGCGCACGGCCGGCGTCGAGCCGTGCGAACACACTCGTCTCACCGCCCCATCGCCTGACCTCCCGAAAAGGAACTCCGCCATGCTGATCCGATCCCTCAGAAAGCTCGTCTGCCTGTCTGCGCTGCTCGCCTCGGCAATGGCCCAGGCCGGTCCGCTCATCCTGTCCGGCGATGCGAACCTCATCAACAGGCTCGACATCAACGCCGGCAACAACGCGTTCTTCGACAACATCCTGGGCTCCGGCAGCTCCGTGGGGGTGCTTTCGACGAACCCGTCGCTCTGCTGCCTCGGAACCACCGACGACCGGGTGGTCAGCTACTACGACGCCAAGGCCGGGGTCACCGCCTCATTGATCAACGGCCCGATCGGGGCGGGTTCCCTGGCCGGCTTCGACGTCTTCGTGATTGCGGTCCCGGAAGCAGCCATCGGCGCCGCAGGTGTGACCGAACTGTCTGCCTTCCTTGCCGGCAGCGGCACGCTGTTCCTGCTGGGCGACAACGCCAGCTTCCCCGCCGAGAACGCCAACCTGAACAGCCTGCTCGCGGCGCTCGGCAGCAGCATGTCGATCGTGGCGGACAACCTGGATGCAGGCTTCAACCCGGCCCTGATCGATGCCCATCCCCTCACGGCGGGGACGGCGGGTTTCGAGTACGCGGCGACGTCACGGGTCGCCGGCGGTACGTCCCTGTACCGCTCGCTGAACGGGTCCACGTTCCTGGCCGTCGAGAACTACGGCACACGCGTCCCCGAACCGACCTCGCTGATGCTCGCCGGCATCGCGGTGGCTGCCCTGGCCGCTTCGCGTCGCATCCGGGGCTGAGCCCTCCGGGCGACGACCGAACCGGGCGTCGCCCGACGCTGCTGAAAGAAAGGCCCGCAGATGCGGGCCTTTTCCTTTGGTGCTCCGCACGTCGTGGTGACGCGCCTGTCACGGCGATCGGTTGTCTGCGCGCGGTGCGGCGCCCACCGCGGTTCAGCAGATCCGCGGCAGCGCCTCGCCGCTCAGCCAGTCGACGATGCGGCGTCCGCCGAGTGTCGTGTCCATCTGGACGAAGCGCCGTGGATCGTCCGTGACCGCGCCGATCCGGGCGGCGGCGCGCCCCAGCGGATGCGCCCGCATCGCGGCGAGCACGGCATCGGCGCAATCCGGCGCGACGACCGCGACGAGCTTGCCCTCGTTCGCGATGTACATCGGGTCCAGGCCCAGCAGTTCGCACGCCGCGTCGACCTGCGGGAGCACGGGGATCGCGGATTCCTGCAGCAGGAAACCGCAGCCGGACTGCCGCGCGATCTCGTTCAGCGTCGTGCCGAGACCGCCGCGCGTCGGATCGCGCAGCACGCGCACGGCGCCTTCCGGCACGGCCACGAGCATCGCCGCGACGAGCGTGTGCAGCGCCGCCGTGTCGGACTCGATGGTCGTCTCGAATTCCAGCGATTCGCGCTTCGACAGCACCGCGACGCCGTGCTCGCCGATCGTGCCGGACAGCAGCACGACGTCGCCGGGCCGGGCATTCGCACCGCCGATCGAGCGCCCCGCGGGCAGCACGCCGAGGCCGGTCGTGCCGATGAACACGCCGTCGCCCTTGCCCTGCTCCACGACCTTCGTGTCGCCGGCGATGATGGCGACGCCCGCGTCGCGCGCGGCGGCGCCCATCGACTCCGCGATGCGACGCACGGCCGCGAGCGGGAAGCCTTCCTCGAGGATGAAGTTCGCGGTGAGGTACAGCGGCGTCGCGCCCATCATCGCGACGTCGTTCAGCGTGCCGTGCACGGCGAGGCAGCCGATGTCGCCGCCGGGGAAGAACAGCGGCGAGATCACGTGTCCGTCGGTCGCAATCACGATCCGCTGCCCGGGCGGCACGTCGATCACGGTGCCGTCGTTGCCCTGCCGCAGCAGCGGATTGTCGAAGGCGCGCAGGAACACTTCCTCGATGAGCTGCGCCGACAACCGGCCGCCCGCGCCGTGGTTCATGTCGATGCGACCGTGCCGGATGTCGAGCGGCCGCTGGTAGTCGCGACTCATGGCACCGGTGCGTCGCGGAAACGGCCGTAGGTGTAGACCGCGGCGCACGATCCTTCGCTGGAGACCATGCACGAACCCATCGGATTGTCCGGCGTGCAGACGGTGCCGAAGAGCTTGCAGTCGGTCGGCTGTTTCACGCCCCGCAGGATCGCGCCGCACTCGCACTGCTTGTGATCCGGCACGGCGCGGTAGCCGAGATCGAAGCGGCGCTCGGCG
>CAUJJX010000243.1 GCA_963205165.1 Pseudomonadota bacterium
GCTGCGCCATCGCGAACTGTCCGCCGTCGAGCTTCTGCCGAAGCGATGACGCCGCGCGGCCGCAGACTCGCCGGACTCGCGGCGCTGCTCGTCGCGACCGCCGCCGATGCGGCCGACTGGACCCGCGTCGAGACCGTCGGCACCGACGCCCACAGCTACGACCGCTCGAAGCTCGCGATCCGCGGCGACGAGGTCACGTACTGGCGCCGCGTCGTGTTCCCGAAGCCGGTCCGCGTGCGCGTCGGCCTCGCCCGCAGCGCGCTCTACCACGAGCGCATCCACTGCCGCGACCACACGCTGAAGGCACTCGCGTGGCAGTTGTTCGCCGACGAGGGCAGTGTCCTCGAGACCAGCACGACGCCCGAGGCCGAGATCGTCGCGATCGCCATCGTTCCCGAGACCGTCGGCGACCGCTTCCAGGACGTCATGTGCCGGCTCGTCGAGGCCCGCCGCCGGCGCGAGGCCGACATCGCCCGCGACGAGGCGCAGCTCGCCACCCGCCGCAAGGACCTCGAACAGTTGAAGGCCGAGATCGACCGCCTCGAAGCCGCGATCGACCGGATGCGGTTCGAGGCCGCGCTGACCGCACCTGCCGCACCGCCAGCCGCCGTCGCCACACCGATACCGCCCGCCGCTGCGGGTACGCCGGGGGCTGCCGCGCCAGCGGTCGCACCGGTCACCGCGCCCGCTGCGACGGCGCAACCGGCATCGCCCGCCCTGACCGCGCCGGTCGCGCCCACCGTGCCGACTGTGCCGACTGTGCCGACGGCACCGACCGCGCCGTCGACCGAACAGACGCCGACCGAAGCACGATGACGCATCCGACACCCGCGACCGTCACGCTCGCCTTCACCGGCGCGTCGGGCATGGCCTACGGACTGCGCCTGCTCGAATGCCTGCTGCGGGCCGACGTGCGCGTGTGGCTCGTGTACTCGCAGGTGGCGCAGGTCGTGGCCCACCAGGAACTCGACCTCCGCCTGCCCGTGCAGCCGCGCGAGGCGAAGCGCTATTTCCTCGAACGCTTCGAGGCACCGGCCGACCGCCTCGAAGTCTTCGGACGCGACGACTGGTACGCGCCCGTCGCGTCAGGCTCGAATCCGGCCGACGCGATGGTGATCTGCCCCTGCTCGATGGGAACGCTCGCGTCCGTCGCCGCCGGGCTCGCGAACAACCTGATCGAACGCGCCGCCGACGTGTCGCTCAAGGAGAACCGCCCGCTCGTGATCGTCCCGCGCGAGACGCCCTTCTCGGCGCTGCATCTCGAGAACATGCTGCGGCTGTCGCGCGCGGGCGCCGTGATCCTGCCGGCGAACCCGGGCTTCTATCACCGCCCGGCGAGCGTCGAGGCGGTCATCGATTTCGTCGTCGCCCGCATCCTCGACCAGCTCCGCGTACCGCACGCGCTCATGCCGCGCTGGGGCGAAGACATCCCGCCGGACGACAGCGGCAGCGCGTAGGGCCTGCGGGAGAACGACGGATGCCCGAGCCGACAGGCACCACCATGCACAACGGGCACCGCCGCGAGATCCCGCTCTTCCCGCTCGGCACCGTGCTGTTTCCCGGTGGCCGGCTGCCGCTGCGGATCTTCGAGGACCGCTATCTCAGGCTGATCCGGGCCTGCGTGCGCGACGGCGCCCCATTCGGCGTGTGCCTGATCCAGGACGGCCGCGAGGTCGGCGCGACGGCGATGCCGGTCGATGTCGGCTGCCTCGCCTCGATCGTCGAATGCACCGAACCCGAACCCGGACTGCTCCACGTGATCACCGAGGGCGGCGCGCGCTTCCGGATCCTCACGACCCGCGCCGACCCCGACGGCCTGCTGCACGGCGACGTCGTGATGCTGGATCCCGAGCCGACGATGCCGGTGCGCGACGAACACTTTCTCTGCACCGAGATCCTGCGCAGGCTCGTCGAGCGCGCCGGCGACGAATGGTTTCCGCCGCCCCACACATTCGACGACGCGACGTGGGTCGGCTATCGCCTCGCGGAGGCCTTGCCGCTCGATCCGATGGAGAAGCAGCGGCTGCTCGTCACGAACGATCCGCGCGCGCGGCTGGATCGCATGCTGCAGGTGATCCGGCGCGGGTAGTGATTGCCCGTCGACGCAACGACGGCTTCAGCTGCGGTCGACGAGCAGATCCTCGACGGCGATCCCGGACAGCAGCGTCCGGACCGGTTTCGGCAATCCGGCTGCGAGCGCATCACGCAGTTCGAACCATTCGGCAGCGGGCTCCGAAACAGCGCGCGAACCGTCGGCCACCTGCACGATCCACGGCCGGATCGACAGCGTGAAATGCGTGAACCCGTGGCGGAACGCTTCGCCCGGATGCAGCGACTCGATCGCGATGCCGAAGCGTCGTTCGCACGTCGCGCGCACATCCGCATCGGTCTCGACTTCGGGCAGCGACCAGAGTCCGCCCCAGATGCCGGCCGGCGGACGACGCTCCAGCAGCACGCGCCCTTCGCGCAGCAGGATCACGAGCGCGATCGCGCGTTCCGGCGCCGTCTTCCGCGGACGCGCCGCGGGCAGTTCGGATGTCCGACCGTCCCGACGCGCCACGCAGTCGTCGCGCACCGGGCACGCGTCGCAACGCGGCCGGCTGCGCGTGCAGAGTCCGCTGCCGAGATCCATCAGCCCCTGCGTGTACGGATCGAAATCGCCGCGCGGCAGCAGCGCCTCGGCGAGCGTCCAGAGCGTGCGTTCGACAGCGGGCAATCCGGGCCAGCCATCGACGCCGCGCCAGCGCGCGAGCACGCGCTTCACGTTGCCGTCGAGGATCGCGGCGCGCACGCCGAACGAGAACACCGCGACCGCCGCCGCCGTCGATCGACCGACGCCGGGCAGCGCCGCCCATCCGTCGGCGGTCTCGGGGAACCGCCCGCCGAGATCGTGCGCGATGACGCGCGCCGCTGCGTGGAGATTGCGCGCGCGGGCGTAGTAGCCGAGCCCGCTCCACGCGGCGAGCACGTCGTCGAGCGGCGCATCGGCCAGCGCACGCACGTCCGGGAACCGCGCGAGGAAACGCTCGTAGTACGGGATCACCGCCGACACCTGCGTCTGCTGCAGCATGATCTCGGACAGCCAGACGCGGTACGGATCGCGGTCGCGCTGCCACGGAAGATCGTGGCGGCCGTGCACGCGCTGCCACGCCACGAGGCGATCCGCGAAATCAGCCGCCGGCGCAGGCGCCGCGTCGTTCGAAAGCAGCGTCGTCAATCGGCGATTCGCCAGCCGTTGCGTCCGCCGGTCTTCACGAGATACATCGCGCGATCGGCCTCCTGGATCAGCCGGGCCGCCGTCGTCCCGTGCTTCGGGTAGAGGCTCGCACCGATGCTGCACGACATCGGGATGTCACCGCCACCCACGAGGTACGGATTCGACAGCGAGACACGCAGGCGCTCGAGCACGGCCGCGAGCTGCGCGGTCGTCGTCTGGTCGGTCAGCACGAGGACGAACTCGTCGCCGCCGGTGCGTGCGACGGTGTCGCCATCGCGCACGCTGCCGGTGAGCCGCTTCGCGACGGCGCGCAGGAGTTCGTCGCCGGCCGCGTGCCCGAGCCGGTCGTTCACGCCCTTGAACTCGTCGAGGTCGACGAACACGACCGCGAGACTGCGTTCGTGGCGCTCCGCCTGGGCAAGCGCGAGTTCGAGCTGGTCTTCCAGCAGCTGCCGGTTGGCGAGGCCCGTGAGCGCGTCGTGCGTGGCGCGGTGCTCGAGTTCGTGGATGTCGGTCGTGAGTTCGGTGACGTCGGCCGCGATGCCGACGTAGTGCGTGATCCTGCCCTCGTCGTCGCGCACGGGCGAGACGCTGAGGCGGTTCCAGAACAGCCGGCCGTCCTTGTGGTAATTGCGCAGCAGGACGTGCGCGTCGGTGCCCGTCCGGACGGCGTGTCGCAGCCGGTCGAGCTCCGGCTGGCGATCGTCGTCGCGATGCAGGAAGCGACAGTTGCGACCGACCGCCTCTTCCCGCGTGAACCCGGTCATGAGTTCGAACGCCGGATTCACGTACTCGATCGGCTGCAGCGGATCGAGCATGTTCACGAGGATGATCGAACTGTCGCTCGCCTCGATCGCGCGATCGCGCAGCCTCAGTGCTTCCTCGGCGCGGCGACGCTCCGTCAGGTCGCGTGCGACGGCGACGATGAGGTCGCGACCACCGGACGGCACGGCACTGCGGCTGATCTCCACGGGGATCACGACACCGTCGCGGCGGCGCAGGTGCCGGAGGACGTGATCGTCGGCCACGACCTGCTCGCCCGACTCGACGAGCTTCGCGTAGAGCGCGCGCAGGCCCTCGGCCTCGGCACCGACGGTGATGTTCGTCACGCCCATGCCCAGCAATTCTTCGCGCGAGTAGCCGAGCATCCTGCAGGCCGCCGCGTTCACGTCGACGTACGCGAGCGTCTCGCGATCGACGAGGAAGATCGGATCGGGCGCGAGGTCGACGGCCGCGCGGGCACGGCGAAGCTGGTCCATGGAGGCGCGCCGCTCGGTCACGTCGCGGACGAAGACGACGACGCCCCGCCGGTTGCCGAGATCGATGCCCGCGGCCGCGGTCTCGCCGTAGAAATCGGTCCCGTCGAGGCGCATGAAACGTTGCTCGACGCGAGGCACGACATCGCCTTTCAGCATGGCATCGACCCGATCGCGCGAGGACGCGTGTTCGGACGGGTGGATGAGGTCGTAGCGGCTGCGCCCGATGATCCCGGACGCGCTGGTCGCGCCGAATATCGCGATGGCCGCCGGGTTCACGAAGATGATCCGGTCGTCCGCGTGGGCGAAGATCCCGACGGGGGCGTTCTCGACCATGGCGCCATAGAACCGGCTCGGGTCGAAGGGAAGATCGTCGTCGATGATTGATGCGTCGGACACCGTGGCTCGCGTGCGCCCGGAAGCGCGCAGTGTTGGCCGGTCGACTCTAACGCAGTGCCCCCGCGCGACGCCACGAAAGACACGCCACGCCCGCCGGACGCGTCGGACGTCACCCGTACTGCCCGTCGACCAGCGCCCGCAGTTTCGGCAGCTCGTTCCTGTCGAACCGCCGTTCCCGGACCGTCCACACCGCGAAGTAGATGACGATCCAGCAGACCAGCGCGACCACCGCCCCCGCGAGGCCGCGCAGGAGCGACCCCACCATGGGCCCCAGCAGCATGTCGGACGAACTGCCGACGACAAAGCCCAGGGTCATGGCCGGCAGGACGGTCCATGCCCGCGGCGCGAGGAATCGGGACCGGTCGTGCCCGGCCCCCGAGGCACGCACGTCACCGCCGGCGCCGGGCTCGCGGAAGAGCACGTAACGCCCGGTC
>CAUJJX010000244.1 GCA_963205165.1 Pseudomonadota bacterium
CAACGGCGTCGTCGGCAGCGGGCGTCGGCCCGTCGCGCGCGCGTGACCCGGGCTTCGTCCGCGCCGCGATGAAGCTCGTCATCAACGCCTTGTCCGCGCGCCTCGGCGGCGGGCAGACGTATCTGAAGAACCTCCTGGCCCATCTGCCGGCCGCGCCCGATCTCGACATCGTCGTGTACGCGCCAGCATCGCTGCGCCTGCCGGACGACCCGCGCATCCGTCGCGGCACGACCTCGTGGCCGACGACGAATCCGATCCTGCGCAGCGTCTGGGAGAAGCTCGTGCTGCCGCGCATCCTCGCGCGGGAACGCGCCGACGTGCTGTTCTGCCCCGGCGGCCTGATCTCGACGCGCGCGCCGGCGGGCTGCCGCACGGCGACGATGTTCCGCAACATGACGCCGTTCGATCCGCGGGCGCGCGCCGCGATCCCGTTCGGCCTGCAGCGCGTGCGCAACTGGCTGCTCGAACGCCTGATGCTCGAGAGCATGGCCGGCGCCGACCTGACCATCTTCATCTCGGACCACGCCCGCGGCGTGATCGAGGCGCGCATCCGCGTGCCGCACGCGATCACGATCCCGCACGGCATCGGCGAGGCCTTCCGGACGCACGGCCGCGCGATGCCGCGACCCGCGTCGGTGCCCGCCGGCAGGTACGTGCTCTACGTCTCGAAGTTCGAGAGCTACAAGCATCAGGAAGAAGTGGTGCGCGGCTTCGGCCGGCTGCCGCGCGAACTGCAATCGCAGGTGACGCTGCTGCTCGTCGGCGAGACCGATCACCCGAACGCCGCGCGCGTCGCCGCCATCAAGGACGACGTCTGCGTCCCCGGCAGCGTGCAGATCCTCGGGGCCGTGCCGTACGCCGAACTGCCCGCCGTGTACCACCACGCCGAGGCGGTGCTGTTCGCGTCGTCGTGCGAGAACTGCCCGAACATCCTGCTGGAAGCGCTGGCGTCCGGCCGGCCCGTGCTGTCGTCGAACGTGATGCCGATGCCGGAATTCGGCGGGCCGTGCATCGAGTACTTCTCGCCCTTCGATCCGGACGACATCGCCCGCGCGCTGACGCGGGTCCTGACGGACGCACCGCACGCCGCAGCCGTCGCCAACGCGGCGCTCGCGGAAAGCCGGCGGTTCGACTGGACCGATTCCGCGGCGCGCACGTGGGATGCCCTGCTGCAACTCGGCAGGACCCCGCGGGGCCGCGCGTGAGACTCCTCGTGCTGAGCCAGTACTTCTGGCCCGAGACCTTCCGCATCACCGAGGTCGTGCAGTCGCTGCGCGATGCGGGCTGCGAGGTCACGGTGCTGACCGGCCAGCCGAACTATCCGGACGGCGTCGTCGCGGACGGCTATTCGGCGCTGTCGGTGCGCACGCAGGTCCGCGACGGACTGACGATCCATCGCGTGCCGCTCGTGCCGCGCGGTCGCGGGTCCGCGCTGCGGCTCGTCGCGAACTACGCGTCGTTCGTCGTCTCGGCCGCGGTGTTCGGACCGTGGCTGCTGCGTGGCCGGCGGTTCGACGCGATCCTCGTGTACGCCCCGTCGCCGATCCTGCAGGCGATCCCGGCGGTGTGGCTCGCGTGGCTGAAAGGCGCGAAGCTCGTGACGTGGGTGCAGGACCTCTGGCCGGAGAGCCTCAGCGCGACGGGCTTCGTCCGGAACCGGCAGGCGCTCGCGGCCGTCGCGATGCTCGTGCGCTGGATCTATCGCCGCAACGATCTGCTGCTCGCGCAGTCGGAGGCCTTCGTCGAACCCGTTGCCCGGATGGCCGGCGGCACACCCGTCGTGTATCACCCGAATCCCGGCGAGCTGGCGTTTTCGGCGCAGCCGAGCGATGCGCCGCCGGCCCTCGTGCTCGATCCGGGATTCAACGTCGTGTTCGCCGGCAACCTCGGCACGGTGCAGGCGCTCGACACCGTCGTTGCCGCGGCCGGGCTGCTGCGCGATGTCCCGGACATCCGCTTCGTGATCGTCGGCAGCGGCAGCCGCGGCGACTGGCTCGCGGACGAGGTGAAGCGGCGCGGGCTCGGCAACGTGCAGCTGGCCGGGCGGTTCCCGCCGCAGGCCATGCCGGGCATCCTCGCGCAGGCGTCGGCGCTGCTCGTGACGCTCGCGCGCGATCCGATCCTGGCGCAGACGGTGCCGAGCAAGGTGCAGGCGTATCTCGCCGCGGCGCGTCCGATCGTCGCGGCGCTCGACGGCGAAGGGGCGCGGGTGGTGGAAGATGCGGGGGCGGGCGTCGCGTGCCCCGCCGAGGATGCGGCGGCGCTGGCTGCGGCGGTGCGGCGCCTGCGCTCGCTGCCCGCTGAAGAGCAGCAGCGGATGGCGCGGCAGGGCCGTGCGTACTACGAACGGCATTTCGATCCGGCGGTGCTCGCGGCGCGGCTGCGGCAGTTGCTGGAAGACGTGGTGAATCGAGGCGATGATGACTGACGGGAAACAGAAGGTGCTGGTGCTCGGCGCGTCCGGGATGCTCGGCAACGCGGTGCTGCGGTTCTTCGCGCGGAGCGCCGGCTTCGAGGCGTCCGGCTCGGCGCGGTCGGCGTCGACGCTCGCGCAGCTCCCGGCGGAACTCCGCGAGCGCGTCGTCACCGGCGTCGACGTCGAGAACGTCGACAGCCTCGCGCGGCTCTTCGCGCAGGTCCGGCCGGACGTCGTGATCAACTGCATCGG
>CAUJJX010000245.1 GCA_963205165.1 Pseudomonadota bacterium
TGGCCTGGGCCTCGTCGATGAGCACCACGGCGCGCCGCCCCTGGGCGTGGCGCTGCAGCAGCGCCGGCTGGATGGTCAGCACCAGGGGCTGGCCCTCGGCCGGGGGCTCCAGGCCCCAGTCGGCAATCAGGGACTGCAGAATCTCGCGCGGGCCGAACGAGGGGTTGGCCAGATAGACCAGATCGACCTGATCACCCGGCAGGCGCTCGGCCAGCATGCGGCACAGCATGGTCTTGCCGCTGCCGACCTCGCCGGTGACCTTGATGATGCCCTCGCCCTGAGCGACGGCGTAGAGCAGCGCGCCGAGCACGGCACCGCGGCTTCCGCCCTCGAAGAAGAAGTCCGGGTCGGGGGTGATCTTGAACGGTGCCCGTTGCAGGCCGAAGAAGGCGTGGTACATGAGCGCGCTCAGCCTGTGGTCGCGGGACGCGCGCGCGTGTCGTCGACGGTGCCGTGGGACTGCATGCGGCTGTAGAGCGTCGTGCGATGCATCCCGAGCATCCGGGCGGCCTGCGCAAGGTTGCCCTGCGTGAGCCGCAGCGCCGCCTCGATGAAGCTGCGTTCCCAGGCGCGCAGGCTCGTGTCGAGATCGACGGACCGCCGCGTCGCGAGCACGGCCAGCGCGCGGTCGACCGATGCGTCGAACAGATCGGCACCGCCCGGCCCGGTCGCGGCCTGGGCCTGGAAGTCGAGTTCCTCGGCGAGCGCCTCGCGACCGACGCATTCGCCGGCGTGTTTCGTCGTCAGCCGGATGACGATGTTGCGCAGTTCGCGGACGTTGCCGGGGAATGGGTAGGCCATCCAGAGCGTGCGGGCGTCGTCGTCGAGGGTGCACGGCGCCACGCCGGCCTGGTTCGCGTAGAAGGCGCCGAAGTGCGCGAGCAGCCCGAGCTTGTCTTCACCGAGGTCGCGCAGCGGCGGCACCTGCACGGTGAACACCGACAGCCGGTGGTAGAGATCGACGCGGAAGCGGCCGGCCTTGGTCTCGCCGCGGAGGTCGCGGTTGGTCGCGGCGACGACGCGCGCCCGCGACACCCTGGACTGCGTCTCGCCGACTCGCTGGTATTCGCCGTTTTCCAGTACGCGCAGCAGCTTCGCCTGGAGCTCGAGCGGCAGTTCGCCGATCTCGTCGAGGAACAGCGTGCCCTCGGCGGCGTCCTCGAAGTAGCCGGCGCGCGCTGCGGTCGCGCCGGTGAACGCGCCCTTCGCGTAGCCGAACAGCGTGGGTTCGACGAGCGTCGGCGAGATCGCGGCGCAGTTCAGGGCGTAATAGGGACGCGCGGCACGGGGGCCGTCGCCGTGGAGCGCGCGGGCGACGAGTTCCTTGCCGCTGCCGGATTCGCCTTCGATCAGGACGGGGAACGGCGACGCCGCGTACTGGCGGATCTGCTCGCGCAGCCGGCCGATCGCGAAGCTGCCGCCGATGATGCCGCTTTCGGCCGGCGGCGCGGCGGTCTCGGTGATGTCGAAGCGCGTCGCGCGCTGCAGCAGCTGGCGCAGCACGTCGGGTTCGCAGGGCTTCGCGACGAAATCGACGGCGCCGAGGGCGCGGGCGTGCCGGGCGTTGGCCTCGTCGTTCTGGCCGGACAGCACGATGATCTTGATGTCGGGCGCGGCAGCGAGCAGCTCGCCGATCAGGCGGAAGCCTTCGTCGGGGCGGTGCGGAACGGGCGGGAGGCCGAGATCGACGAGCGCGAGGCGGGGCACGTGCTCGAGCTGCGCGATCAGGCTGCGGGCCTGGGCGCGGGAGCCGGCAGCGAACACCTGGAAGTCGCGGCCGAGCACGAAGTCGAGCGTGTCCGTGATGAGCGGGTCATCGTCGACGATCAGCAGTTCCGGCTTCTGGCGGGTGGCTTCCACGGCGCTGCGCTTCTCGGGAATCGGTGCCGGATTGTGACAGATGGATAGTATTCAGCGAGCACGCGAATAGGGGCTCTCCGCCGCGGCCAGTGCGGCGAGGAAGGCGTCCTCGAGACTGGCTGCGCCGTGTCGCGCCCGCAGTTCCGCGGGGGTGCCCGAGAACAGGAGCCGGCCGCCGTGCAGGACGGCCATCCGGTCGCACATCTCATCGACGTCCGCGAGCGCGTGCGACGTCAGGAAGATCGTCGCACCCGAGGCCTGTCGTGCGCGCAGGGCAGCCTTCAACGCGGCGCGCGCCCGGGGGTCGAGGCCGCTGGCCGGTTCGTCGAGCACGAGCAGGGCGCGTCCCGAAAGTAGGCAGGCGGCGAGCCCGAGCTTCTGCGCCATGCCCTTCGACCAGGTCCGGATCGATCGGTCGAGGGCGTCGCGTGCGAGGTCGAGTGCGTCGAGCGCTGCGAACACTTCGACGTCCGTCGTCGGGTGGTCGTACAGCTTCGCCATCAGGGTCAGGAAGTCCCGGCCGGTCAGGTAGAACGGCGCGCTGAAGCGTTCGGGCAGGAAGGCGACGTGGCGACGTGCCGCGGTCGCGGTGCCCGGCTCGCCGAAGATTTCCACGCCGCCGGAGGTCGCGCGATTCGCGTCGAGGAGGCAGCGGATGAGCGTCGTCTTGCCCGCGCCGTTCACGCCGACGAGTCCGAAGCAGGCGCCGGCAGGCACGTCGAAGCCCACGTCGCGGAGCGCGACGGCGGTGCCGAAGGATTTTCCGACGGCCTGGAACCGCAGCGCAGGCGGGTCGGTGGGGCGGACGATCATGCGGCGGGAGGTCGGCTCGGGGAGGGGCGGCCGGACGGTATCGGAATCGCGGAACCCTCACAAGACGAGAGAGTCGGAGCGTTCCGCACGCGGCAGGAGGCGATGCCGCGGGCATCCATTACAATCGGGCCTGCTTCCAACTTCCTCACGCCGTGACCTCCGAATCCCTGGTCGAACTGAACGACGTCGAATTCTCCTACGACAGCCGGCCCATCCTGCGCGGAATCCGCATGAAGTTCCCGCGGGGCAAGGTCATCGCGATCATGGGCGGAAGCGGCTGTGGCAAGACGACGATCCTGCGTCTCATCGGCGGTCAGCTGAAGCCGACGGCGGGTTCGGTGCGTGTCGCGGGCCAGGAGGTCTCCGGGCTCGACCACGCCGGTCTCTACAAGATGCGCCGTCGCATGGGGATGCTGTTCCAGTTCGGCGCGCTCTTCACGGATCTCTCCGTCTTCGAGAATGTCGCCTTTCCGCTGCGCGAGCACACGCGATTGCCCGAGCCGGCGATCCGCGATCTCGTCCTGATGAAGCTCCACGCCGTCGGCCTGCGCGGGGCCGCGCACCTGAAGCCCGGCGAGCTGTCCGGTGGCATGGCGCGGCGCGTGGCGCTGGCCCGCGCGATCTCGCTCGATCCGATGCTGATCATGTACGACGAGCCGTTCACCGGACTCGATCCGATCTCCGTCGGGATCATCGCGAACCTCATCCGGCGGCTCAACGACGCGCTGGGTGCGACGTCCGTGCTGGTCACGCACGACGTCGAGGCATCCATGAAGATCGTCGACTACATCTACATCGCCGCCGAGGGGCGCATCGTCGCAGAGGGCACGCCCGACGAGATCCGCGAATCGACCGATCCGCTCGTGCATCAGTTCATCCATGGCGAGGCCGATGGGCCGGTCGGCTTCCACTACCCGGGCGCGAGCATCGCCGCCGACTTCGGGCTGGAGGCGCGCCCGTGATCGACGCGATCCGCCAGGTCGGTGCCAAGACCGTCAACGGCATCTGGAAATTCGGCTGCGCGACGCGGTTCTCGTTCACGATGCTCGCGCGTTCCGGCATGTGCCTGCGCCGTCCGCAGCTCGTGCTCGACGAGATCTATTTCACGGGCGTGCTGTCGCTCATCATCATCATCGTGAGCGGGTTGTTCGTCGGCCTCGTGCTGGGACTGCAGGGGTACGAGACGCTCAAGCGTTTCGGTTCCGCGGAAGCGCTCGGCACACTCGTCGCGCTGTCGCTCGTGCGAGAGCTGGGGCCGGTCGTCGCGGCGCTGCTCTTCGCGAGCCGCGCGGGTTCCGCGATCACCGCGAAGATCGGGATCATGAAATCGACGGAGCAGCTGTCGGCGATGGAGATGATGGCCGTCGACCCGCATGCCCGGGTGATCGCCCCCATCTTCTGGGGTGGCGCGATCTCCATGCCGCTGCTCGCGGCCATCTTCAGCGCGTTCGGCGTGTTCGGCGGCTACCTGATCGGCGTCGTGATCATCGGCGTCGACTCCGGCGCCTTCTGGTCGCAGATGCAGGCCAGCGTCGACCTCCGGGAAGACGTGATGAATGGCGTCATCAAGAGCGTCGTGTTCGGCGTCGCCGTCACGCTGATCGCGCTCTTCGAAGGCTACGACACGCCTGCGACCGCCGAGGGCGTGTCGTACGCCGTGACCCGCACGGTCGTCACCTCCGCGCTGGCAGTGCTCGCGCTGGATTTCGTGATGACCTCGTTCATGTTCACTGGGGTGTAGAGATGAAACGGACCGCGGTCGACCTCTGGGTCGGCATCTTCGTAGTGGGTGGGCTCGTCGCCCTGATGGTGCTGGCGCTGAAGGTCGGCAATGCGAACACGGTCAGTGCGGGGCGCGGGTATCGCGTCACGGCCGAGTTCGAGAACATCGGCGGACTGAAACCGAAGGCGCCCGTGAAAAGTGCGGGGGTCGTCGTCGGCCGGGTGGAGTCGATCGCGTTCGACAACAAGAAGTTCGTCGCGCGCGTCACGCTGCTGCTCGACAAGACGTACGAATTCCCGAAGGACAGCAGTGCGGAGATCCTGACGTCCGGACTGCTCGGCGAGCAGTACATCGGTCTGGACGGCGGCGGTGACGAGCAGCTGCTCAAGGACGGCGACCGCCTGACGTTGACGCAGTCCGCGATGGTGCTGGAGAAAATGATCGGTCGCTTCCTGTTCAACAAGGCAGCCGAGGGCCCCGCGGCCGAAAAGCAAGAATGACGGCGTTGCGCCGTCCACCGAGAACGAGGAACACCATGAAAGAACTCCGATCCCTGATGACTCGTGCGTGGCTGCTGCTGGCCGCGCTCTTCGTGCTTCAGTCGGGCGCAGCGAGTGCGGATTTCCCCGCGCCCGACGTCCTGGTGAAGTCCACCAGCGAGGAAGTCCTGCGCTTCGTCGCCGACGACAAGGACCTCCGCAACGGCAGCAGCAGCCGCTTCATCGATTTCATCGACACGAAGGTCCTGCCGCACTTCGACATGCCCCGGATGACCCGGCTCGCCGTCGGCAAGAGCTGGCGCCAGGCGACGAGCGAGCAGCAGAAGCGTCTCGTGCAGGAATTCCAGACACTGCTGGTGCGTTCCTACGGTGCGGCCTACAGCGCCTATCGCCACGTCACGGTCGACGTGACGCCGCTCAAGGTGGCGGCCGGCGAGGACGACGTCACGGTCAAGTCGAAGATCATGCTGCCCGGGGGCGCGCCACCCGTGCCCGTCGACTACGCAATGAACGTCACGAACGGCGGATGGAAGGTCTACAACGTCGTCGTCGACGGCGTCAGCCTCGTCACGAACTACCGGACGGAGTTCGGTGCGCAGATCTCGCAGGGCGGCATCGACGGCCTGATCAAGTATCTCCAGGACCGCAACAGCAAGGCGCCCCAGGCACCGGCCGCCCCGGCGAAGAAATGATCCGGCGTGAAGGCGATCGCCTGACCATCGAGGGTGCCGTCACTCTCGAGACTCTCGGTCCGTTGCTCGACGCGGTCCGGGCGCAGCCCTCGACCGGGCTCCGGGCCGTGGACGTCGCCGCTGTGACCGGTGCCGATTCCAGCCTGCTGGCGCTGCTGCTCGCCATCGCGCGAGCGGCCGGCACTTCGGGGCCGCGCATCGCGATCGAGAACGCCGACCCGGGACTGCGCAGCCTCGCCGGTCTCTACGGAGTCGATGCCCTGCTGCTTGCCGACGCTGGCTGACCCGCAGTGACGACGCCAGCCATCGAGGTCACCGGCCTCGCGAAACGCTACGGAAGTGTCCAGGCACTCGACGGGGTCGACCTCACGGTACGACAGGGCGAATTCTTCGCGCTGCTCGGCCCGAACGGCGCAGGCAAGACGACCCTCATCAGCGTCCTCGCCGGGCTCGCCCGACCCGATGCCGGGACGGCGAAGGTCATGGGCTTCGACGTCGTCCGCGATTACCGCGAAGCGCGCCGCGCGCTCGGGGTCGTCCCCCAGGAGCTCGTCTTCGATCCGTTCTTCACGGTGCGCGAGACGCTGCGCTTCCAGTCAGGCTATTTCGGATTGCGACACAACGACGACTGGATCGACGAAGTGATCGAGCGGCTCGATCTCACGCCGAAGGCGAACGCCAACATGCGGTCGCTGTCCGGCGGGATGAAGCGCCGGGTGCTCGTCGCGCAGGCCCTCGTGCACAAGCCGCCCGTGATCATCCTCGACGAGCCGACGGCCGGCGTCGACGTCGAGCTGCGGCAGGGCCTCTGGCAGTTCGTCAGCGGCTTGAACGCCGCGGGCCACACGATCGTGCTCACGACCCACTATCTCGAAGAGGCCGAGACACTCTGTGCGCGGGTCGCGATGCTGAAGCAGGGGCGCGTCGTGGCGCTCGACACGACGGCCAATCTGCTCGCGGGTGTCGCCGGTCTGCGGCTCAAGTTGAAGGTGTCCCCGGACCGCATGCCGCCCGCGCTCGCCGAGCGCGCGACCCGGCAGGACGACGGTTCGTACCTGCTGCCGCTCGCGCGGTCCGCCGAGATCGCCGACGTCGTCGTCGCGCTGCGTGCGAACGGTGCCGAGGTCACCGATCTCTCGATCCTCGAACCCGATCTCGAAGAGGCGTTCGTGAGCATCATGGGGCGGCGATGACCGGATTCCGCACGCTGCTGTACAAGGAACTGCTGCGTTTCTGGAAGGTGAGCTTCCAGACGATCGCGGCGCCGATCCTGACGGCACTCCTGTATCTGCTGGTGTTCTCGCACGTGCTCGAGTCGCACGTGCAGGTCTATCCCGGCGTGCCGTACACGGCGTTCCTGATCCCCGGGCTCGCGATGATGTCGCTGCTGCAGAACGCGTTCGCGAACACGTCGTCGAGCCTCATCCAGTCGAAGATCACCGGCAACATCATCTTCATCCTGCTGCCGCCGCTGTCGTACGCGGAGTTCTACTGGGCCTACATCATCGCCGCGATCGTCCGCGGGATGGCCGTGGGCGCTGGCGTCTTCGCGGTCACGCTGGTGACGGTGTCGGTCCCGCTGCCGAATCCGTTCTGGGCGCTCGCGTTCGGGTTGGTCGGCGGTGGCATCCTCGGGGCGCTCGGACTCATCGCCGGCATCCGCGCCGACAAGTTCGACCAGCTGGCGGCCTTCCAGAATTTCATCGTGATGCCGCTCACCTTCCTGTCGGGCGTGTTCTACTCGATCCACTCGCTGCCGCCGTTCTGGCAGGCGGTCTCGCACCTGAACCCGATCTTCTACATGATCGACGGATTCCGGTACGCATTCTTCGGTGTGTCCGACAAGCCGCCGTTGCTCAGTCTCGCGATTGTGAGCGGCTGCTTCGCTGCCTTATCATTCGCGTCCCTTCAGATGATCCGGCGCGGCCACAAGCTTCGTAACTGAGCGCGTCGCGCCGCCCCGCAGGAACACAAGCATGTTGAGCCCCGAGCAGGTCCGTCAGTACATTCTCGACAACCTCCAGTGCGAGCACGTGGAAGTCGCCGGCGACGGTCATCATTTCGAGGCCGTGATCGTGAGCGAAGCCTTCGCTGGCAAGAACCGCGTCCAGCAGCATCAGGTCGTCTATCGAGCGCTCGGCGATCGCATGCGCGAGGAGATCCACGCGCTGTCGATGAAGACCCTCACCCCGCAGGAGTGGGCTTCCCGCTAGCGCAGGTTCCGTCGCGGGCCGTCGCCGATCGCAGGGCATGACCCTGCCGCGAGGCCCGATTTCCAAGCGCCTTCATTCCCGGCTTCCAGCCATCCGGAACCCAGAACCATGGACAAGTTGAGCATCGAAGGCGGTCTTCCGCTCGCGGGCGAGATCCGCATTTCCGGCGCGAAGAACGCGGCGCTGCCGATCCTGTGCGCGTCGATCCTGACGGCGGACACGCTGCAGGTGCAGAACGTCCCGCACCTGCGCGACGTCACGACGACGCTGAACCTGCTCGCGCAGATGGGCATCGAGCTGTCGCTCGACGAGAAGCTCGGCGTGAGCCTGAACGGCAGCGGCCTGTCGCACTTCGTCGCTCCCTACGATCTCGTCAAGACGATGCGTGCGTCGATCCTGGTGCTCGGTCCGCTCGTCGCGCGATTCGGTGAGGCGCGCGTGTCGCTGCCCGGAGGCTGCGCGATCGGGATGCGCCCCGTCGATCTGCACATCAAGGGTCTGCAGGCGCTCGGCGCCGAGATCACGATCGAGCACGGGTACGTCCATGCGCGCTCGAAGCGTCTGAAGGGCACGCGCCTCGTGATGGATCTCGTGACGGTCACTGGCACCGAGAACCTCATGATGGCGGCCTGCCTCGCGGAGGGCACGACCGTCATCGAGAACGCCGCCCGCGAGCCCGAAGTCGTCGACCTCGCGAACTGCCTGAACGCGATGGGCGCGAAGGTCGAGGGTGCGGGCACCGACATCATCACGATCCACGGGGTCGAGCAGCTGCACGGCGCCACGTATCCCGTGATGCCCGACCGGATCGAGACCGGCACGTTCCTCGTGGCCGCTGCCGCGACGGGCGGCGACGTCACGTTGACCGGTGCGCGTCCCGACACGCTCGACGCCGTGCTCGCAAAGCTGCGCGAAGCCGGGGCCGAGATCGACACCGAAGAAGACCGCATCCGCCTGCGCATGCACGGACGTCCGCGCGCCGTCGGCCTGCGCACGGCGCCGTACCCGGCGTTTCCGACCGACATGCAGGCGCAGTTCATGACCCTGAATTGCGTCGCCGAAGGAACGTCGACCGTCACCGAGACGATCTTCGAGAACCGCTTCATGCACGTGCAGGAACTGCGTCGCCTCGGTGCGGACATCGAGGTGGATGGCAAGACGGCCGTGATCCGCGGCGTGCCCAGGCTCGAAGGTGCGACGGTCATGGCGACGGACCTCCGTGCGTCCGCGAGTCTCGTGATCGCCGGGCTCGTGGCGCACGGCGAGACCATCGTCGATCGCATCTATCACCTCGATCGCGGCTACGAACGCATCGAGGAGAAGCTGTCGCAGGTCGGTGCGCGCGTGAAGCGCATCGGAGCCGCGGCAACCGTAGGCTAGAATCCCCCTCCAATCCTCTCCCGAATCCCAGTCGTGAACGGCCTCACCATCGCCCTCTCCAAGGGCCGGATCTTCGAGGAAACGCGGCCGCTGCTGGCCGCCGCCGGCATCGAGCCGGCCGAGGATCCCGAAAGCTCCCGCAAGCTCATCATCGGCACCAATCGTCCCGAGGTCCGGATCATCATCGTCCGCGCTTCCGACGTGCCGACGTACGTCCAGCACGGCGGCGCCGACATCGGCATCGCCGGGCGGGATGTCCTGATGGAGCACGGCGGGCAGGGTCTCTACCAGCCGCTCGATCTCGGAATCGCCCGCTGCCGTCTGATGGTCGCCGTCCGCCAGGACTTCGACTACGCATCGGCAGTCCGCCGCGGTGCACGCCTCAAGGTCGCGACCAAGTACCTGAAGGTGGCCCGTGAACACTTCGCCGCGAAGGGTGTCCACGTCGATCTGATCAAGCTCTACGGATCCATGGAACTCGCACCGCTCGTCGGCATGTCGGACGCCATCGTCGACGTCGTTTCCAGCGGCAACACGCTGAAGGCCAACCACCTCGTGGCCGTCGAGGAGATCGCGCAGATCTCCGCGCGCCTCGTCGTGAACCAGGCGTCGCTCAAGCTGAAGCGTGCCGAGCTGAAGTTCGTGATGGATGCGTTCGCACGTGTCTCGACGCCGCTCGACGCAGACCCGGTGTTGCCATGAACGTGAACCGGCTCGACACCCGCGACGCGGATTTCGAGGCGCGTTTCCGTGCGCTGCTCGCATTCGAGAACACGCTCGACGCCCGCGTCGAGGGCGCCGTCACCGGGATCCTCGCCGACGTGCGCCGCCGCGGTGACGTCGCCGTGCTCGAGTACACGCGGCGCTTCGATCGTCTCGACGTCGCCTCGATGAGCCAGCTCGAGATTCCGCGCGAGGAACTCGAACGCGCGCTCGCCGGCCTCGTGCCTGCACGGCGTGATGCGCTCGAACAGGCCGCGGCCCGCATCCGCAGTTACCACGAGCATCAGCCGCTCGCGTCGTGGCAATACACCGACGAGGACGGCACGCTGCTCGGTCAACGTGTGACACCGCTCGATCGCGTCGGCGTGTACGTCCCCGGCGGCAAGGCGGCGTATCCGTCGACGGTGCTGATGAACACGATTCCGGCGAAGGTCGCCGGCGTCGGTGAAGTGATCATGGTCGTCCCGACGCCTGACGGACTCCGCAATCCGCTCGTGCTCGCGGCTGCTGCCGTGGCCGGTGTCGATCGCGTCTTCGCCATCGGTGGCGCGCAGGCCGTCGGCGCGCTCGCGTACGGCACGGCATCGGTGCCCGCAGTCGACAAGATCGTCGGCCCCGGCAATGCGTACGTCGCCGCGGCGAAGCGCCAGGTGTTCGGCGTCGTCGGCATCGACATGGTGGCGGGGCCGTCGGAGATCCTCGTGATCAGCGACGGCAGCACGCCGGCCGACTGGGTCGCGATGGACCTCTTCTCGCAGGCGGAACACGACGAGGTCGCCCAGGCTGTGCTGCTGTCTCCGGACGCCGCTTTCCTCGATGCCGTCGCGGAAAGCATGTCGCGCCAGATCGGATCGATGTCCCGGCGCGATGTCATCGAAGCCTCGATGAAGCATCGCGGTGCGCTGATCCGGGTGCGCGATCTCGACGAGGCCTGTGAACTGTCGAACCGCGTTGCGCCAGAGCATCTGGAACTGTCTGTCGAAGACACGGAGGCGTGGCTGCCGAAGCTGCGCCACGCCGGCGCGATCTTCATCGGGCGCTACGCGTCCGAGGCGCTCGGTGATTACTGCGCCGGCCCGAATCACGTCCTGCCGACGGCGCGCACGGCGCGGTTTTCGTCGCCGCTGGGCGTCTACGATTTCCAGAAGCGCACAAGCCTGATCGGCGTCTCGCGCCAGGGCGCCGGCACGCTCGGTCGCATCGCCGCAGAGCTTGCCGATGGCGAGGGACTGCCCGCCCACGCCGCGTCGGCGCGCTACCGGCTGCACGCGTGAGTTCGCGGCGATGAACGCTCCGCAATCGATCGATCGATCCGGTGAAGGCGTGACGCCTGCCTCCGTGCTGCGTCCAGAGGTGCTGGCGTGGCGGGCATATCACGTTGCCGACAGCGTGGGCATGGTGAAGCTCGACGCGATGGAGAATCCCTACGCGTTGCCGGCCGATCTGCAGCGCGTCCTCGGGGAGGCGCTTGCGAAGGCCGCCATCAACCGGTACCCCGATCCCTCGCCGGCGTCGCTGAAGGCCCTGCTGCGCACGAAGCTCGGACTCCCGCCCGAGGCCGAGATCCTGCTGGGCAACGGGTCCGACGAGATCATCCAGATCCTCTGCCAGGCAGTCGCGCGTGCCGGTGCGGTCGTGATGGGCGTCGAGCCGTCGTTCGTGATGTATCGCGTCTCGGCCGCGGCTGCCGGGCTCCGTTACGAAGGCGTGCAGCTGCGGCCGGACTTCTCGATCGACGAAGCTGCGCTGAATGCCGCGATCGACGAGCACCAGCCGGCACTGCTCTTCCTCGCTTGCCCGAACAATCCGACGGGCAACCTGTTCGATCGCGAAGTCGTGCGTCGCGTGATCGCGCGCGCGCCGGGTCTCGTGGTCATCGACGAGGCCTACCACGCCTTCGCCAACGCGACGTATCTCGGCGAGATCGCCCGCGCACGCAACGTCGTCGTGATGCGCACGCTGTCGAAGCTCGGGCTCGCGGGGCTGCGGCTCGGGTTCCTCGTCGGCACCGCCGAATGGCTCGGCGAACTCGACAAGCTGCGCCTGCCCTACAACGTGAACGCACTGACGCAGATCGCCGCGACGGTCGCGCTGGAGCACCTCGACGTGCTCACCGACCAGGCCCGCGCGATCCTCGCAGAGCGCTCGCCTCTCGCCACCGCACTCGCCGAGCTGCCTGGCGTCACCGTGTTTCCGAGCGACGCCAACTTCATCACCTTCCGTGTGCCGTCCGCGATCGGGACGTTCGCCGGACTGAAGGCGCGCAAGGTGCTCATCAAGAATCTGCACGGCGCCCATCCGCTGCTCGCGAACTGTCTTCGCGTCACGGTCGGGAC
>CAUJJX010000246.1 GCA_963205165.1 Pseudomonadota bacterium
ATCCTCGAACACGTGACCCAGATGCGCGTCGCAGCGCGCGCATACGACTTCCTCGCGGATCATCCCGTGGCTCGTGTCGCGGTGGATCTCGACGTTGCCGGGTTCCACCGGCGCGAAGAAGCTCGGCCAGCCCGTGCCCGATTCGAACTTGGTGTTCGACGCGAACAGCGGCAGGTCGCAGCACACGCAGTGGTAGACACCATCGAGGTGGTTGTCCCAGAAGGCACCGCAGAACGGCCGCTCCGTGCCCTGCCGCCGCGCGACCTGGAACTGTTCCGCCGTGAGCAGCGCGCGCCACTCGTCGTCGGTCTTCACGATCTTTTCCATCATTCGTCTCCTGCGGGTCGGGCGGCTTCGACGCCGCTCGTCCCATCATGGTTCAACGCGAATCGGCCCAGCGTTTCGTAGCGGGACCCCGTCGCGGACAGTCGCGAGCGTACCAGCACGAATTCGTCGACCCGCCACGCGATCGGCGGGATCGCGAGTTCCGGCGCGGCGCGCGTCGCCTTGCGGATCAATGTCGCGTGCGGGACGAACGCGCGCGCCTCGACGCGGAATCCGGCGTCACCCAACCATCTCGCGAGCCTCGCCTGCAATTCGACGAGCGCGCCCGGCGTGTCGGACGGTGCCGCCCAGCCGATGCCGTTGCGCGGCCAGACACCGAGCCGCTCGAACCGCAGTTCGAACGGTGGAGACGTCACCTCGGACGGCAACGCGAGCAGCGCCTCGACGCGGTCGAGCGCGACATCGCCGAGGAAGGCCAGCGTGAGGTGGATCGAATCCGTCCGCGTGACGCGACCACCGGCGTGCGACGCCAGCACACGCGCCTGCCCGGCGAGCTTCCGCGCGGCGCCGGGCGACGGCCACAGCGCGAAGAACATCCGGGCACGGGTTTCGGACAACATCATTTCGACATCGCTCGAAACATCAGGCGCCGACCGTGACGACGTGAACCGCGGAACTCAGGCTCGGAACACCAGCGCGATCGCCTCAGTCGCGATGCCTTCGCCGCGCCCGGTGAAGCCGAGGCGTTCCGTCGTCTTCGCCTTCACGTTCACGCAGTCGGGTGCGATGCCGAGGTCGGAGGCGATGCGCTCGGCCATCGCCGGCACGTGCGGCGCCATCTTCGGCGCCTGCGCGATGATCGTCGCGTCGACATTTCCGATCGAGAAGCCGGCCGCACGCACCCGCTTCGCGACCTCGCGCAGCAGCACGCGGCTGTCGGCGCCGGCGAACGCCGGATCGGTATCGGGAAAATGCCGGCCGATGTCGCCGAGCGCCGCGGCGCCGAGCAGCGCGTCGCAGATGGCGTGCAGCAGCGCGTCGGCGTCGGAATGGCCGAGCAGGCCGCGGTCGAACGGAATCGTCACGCCGCCCAGGATCAGCGGACGGCCCTCGACGAGCGCATGGACATCGAAGCCCTGGCCGATGCGGAAATTCACGTGGATGTCTCCATGGCTTGCAGCAGGTGCGTCGCGAGTGCGACGTCGCGGGCGTACGTCACCTTGAGATTCGCGGGGTCGCCCTCGACGAGCCGCGGTGCGTGGCCCAGCGCCTCGACGGCGCCGGCCTCGTCCGTGACGACCGCGAGGTCGCAGCGTTCGAGCGCATCGCGCAGCACGCCGTAGCGGAACATCTGCGGCGTCTGCGCGGCCCAGAGCCCGGCGCGCGGGACGGTGGCCTCGATGCGCGAATCCGCATCGGACCGCTTCAGCGTGTCGGCGACGGGGAGTGCCGCGATGCCGCCGATCGCGTCGTCCGCGAGCGTGTCGATCAGCCGGTCGATCACGACAGCCGGCAGGCACGGCCGCGCGGCGTCGTGCACGAGGATCCAGTCATGCGCATCGACGTGCGATTCGAGTGCGCGCAGGCCGTTCCGGACCGACTCCGCCCGGGTGTCGCCGCCGCGGCGGAGCACATCGAGCCTGCCGGCGATCGCGGTGAAATCGTGCGACGCGAACCATTCGTCGTCGGCCGAAATCACGACGGCGACGCGGTCGATGCGCGGGTGCCGCGCGAGTGCGGCGAGCGCGTGGAACAGCAGCGGATGCCCGGCGAGCGGCGTGTACTGCTTCGGCAGTGCGGCACCGAACCGGCTGCCGCTGCCTGCCGCCGGGACCAGCGCGATGTGGCGGGGCCCCGCGCTCACTTCGGTGCGGCGGCGCTGCCCGGCATCGACAGCTCGCCACGTTCGTCGAACGGCAGCGTGCCGCCCATGCCCGCCGTGTGCAGCTTGCCCTTGATGCGATAGCGGAACGACTTCGGCAGCCCCTCCGGACCGGTCACGCCGCCGAGCTGCCGGAGGATGCCGGTGAGCGAGCTGAGCGTCTCGACCTCGACGGTCGTCGAACCGAACCGCGGGACGATCGCATCGGTCGGCGCCGTGCCGCGCGCGAACGACTTGTCGTTCAGTTCCAGATCGAAGACGACGCCCTTCACGGCGAACTCGCGATCGTTCGGATTCTGGATGCGCAAGGTCACGAAGTACTGCTGCTCCAGGACGCCCGCCGTGCCCATCCGCAGGTCGGACACCGTGACCGACACGGGCTCCGCCCCGCCCATCATCCCGCCGGCGCAACCGCCGAGACCCACGAGCACCAGGACGCCGGCGAGCCACGCCGTCCAACGATTCGCCATTCGCATGTCGACACACTCCGTTCACGAAACCGGGTCGGAGGATAGCACCGGGCCTCCGCGCCGCCGGCCCGCAGGCGAACACCGGATTCGTGACGCATCGCGCATGGAATCGACCGCGCCGATGTGGTGCAATCGCGGCCCGCGAATCCGTGCGCCGACGCACGGACGGATCCCGTTCTCCCCGCCTCCATTCATGACGCGTCTCCTGCTCCCGCGCCACGTGACCGCCCTGTTCTGCCTGACCTGGTCTGCCCTCGGGCTCGCCGACGAGGCGGCGTGTCCGGAGCGTCCGGGCTACGCGAACGTCCGGTACGACGAGGACTGGCGTTTCCTCTCGAACCGGCGCTGCGCCTCCGACCCGTGGGACGGCGCGAAGTACATCGACCTCGGTCACGGCCGTGCGTTGTCGCTCGGCGGCGAGCTGCGGCTCCGGTGGGAACGCTTCGACAACCCGGGCTTCGGCCGCGATCGCCAGGACCGCGACGGCTACGGACTCGCCCGCGGGCTCTTCCACGGGCAGCTGTACTGGAACGACCGGCTGTCGTTCTTCGGCCAGCTCGAGTCGTCCGAAGTCAGCGGTCGCCGCGCCGGACCGCGCGCGAACGACCGCAACGCGCTCGACGTGAACCAGCTCTTCGTCCAGTGGACACCGTATCGCAGCGCCGACGACCAGATCGCACTGCGCTTCGGCCGGCAGGAAGTCGAACTCGGCGCGTCGCAGTTCACGTCCGCCCGCGAAGGTCTCAACGACCGCCTCAGCTTCGACGGCGTGCGGCTCACCGGGGAGGTGGAGGGCTGGCGATTGCACGCGATGGCGGCGCGGGTCGTGCCGACGCGACGCGGCGCGTTCGACGACAACTCCAGCCCCGACGAGACGCTGTCCGGGTTCTTCGTCGCGCGCTCGCATGACCTGTTGCCAGGCGGCAACGGCGTCGTGTTCGCGAACCGCCGCACCCGACCCGTGAGCTTCTACGCCGACGGCACGGCGCGCGAGGAGCGCATCTCGATCGCCACGCGCTGGTGGAGCAGCGGCACCGATACGTGGGACTACAACTGGGAGACCGGCGTGCAGCGCGGCAGCCTCGGCGCCGGTTCGATCCGGGCGTGGTTCGTGTCGCTCGACAACGGCTACACGCTGCCGGATCACGAACTGCGGCCGCGCCTGGGCCTGCGTTTCAACATCGGCAGCGGCGACAGCCGAAGGGGCGACGACGTCGTCGGAACCTTCTCTCCGCTCTTTGCCGCGACGGCGTACTCCGGCCTCTCCGGCCTCGTCGGACCGTCGAACAGCATGGCGCTCGCGCCGTCGCTGCGGCTGCAGCCGAACGAGCGTCACGCGGTCACGGCGGGCGTCATCGGCTTCTGGCGACAGAGCACCAATGACGGGACCTACAACATCTTCTCGGAAGTACAACGCATGCCCGGCTCGAGCGAGGCACGCCACGTGGGCACGCAGTCGACGCTGATGTACGTCTACACGCCGACGCCGCACGTGACGATGGTGTTCGTCGCGGCGTACTTCCAGGCGGGCCGCTTCCTGCACGAGACGCCGCCGGGCGAGAACGTCGTGTACCTCACGGGGTGGTGGGCGTATCGGTTCTAGGCGGCAGGCTATAGGCGTCAGGCGTTAGGCGTCAGGCGTCAGGCGTCAGGCGTCAGGCGGCGGGCGTCAGGCGGCGGGCGATGGATACGGTCCCGGCTTCACCCGGTCGCCGGGATGCCTGCGGCCGGCGTCGGAGACTGGTGCCTGCGGTCCCGGGCATCCGGCGTCATGGTCTCCCGCCGTGCCGCCGCACACCCCGCTGCGATATAGTCGATCGCATCCCTCCGCATCACGAGTACATCCCATGGACGTCGATCTCAGCTACGGCCGCGGCAGCCTCACCGTCCGCCTGCCGGACGCCTGCCAGCCCACCATCATCCGCAAGCCCGCCATGCCGGTCATCGCGCAGCCGATCGAGGCCGTGAAGGCTGCGCTGGCCGCGCCGGTCGGTGCGGCGCCACTGGCGGAACTCGCGCGCGGCAAAAGGTCCGCGTGCATCCTCATCTGCGACATCACGCGCCCCGTCCCGAACGGCCTGCTGCTCGGTCCGATCATCCGGACGCTGCTCGATGCCGGCGTGCCGCGCGAGGGGATCGTCGTGCTCGTCGCCACCGGCCTGCATCGCCCGAACCTCGGCGAGGAACTCGCGGAACTCGTCGGCGACCCGTGGGTGCTCGACACCGTGCGCGTCGAGAACCACTACGCGCGCGACGACGCGGCCCACGCGGACCTCGGACTCACGCCGCACGGCACGGCCGTGAAGATCGACCGTCGCTTCGTCGAGGCCGAGCTGCGCATCGCGACGGGCCTGGTCGAACCGCACTTCATGGCCGGCTACTCCGGCGGCCGCAAGGTCATCGCACCGGGTGTCGCGCACGCCGAGACGATCACGACCTTCCACAGCCACCGCTTCATGGCCGATCCGCTCGCCGAGAACTGCATCCTCGACGGCAATCCGCTGCACCGCGAGCAGCTCGCGATCGTCGAGATGCTGCGTCCCGTCTTCGCCGTGAACACGGTCATCGACGAGCATCGCAACATGTCGTTCGTGAACTTCGGCGAGATCGTCGAGAGCCATCTGCAGGCCGTCGAATTCATCCGTGGCTACGCGCAGGTCGCGGTGCCGCGCCGCTTCGCGACGGTCGTGACGAGCGCTGCCGGCTATCCGCTCGACAAGACGTACTACCAGACGGTGAAGGGCATGGTCGGCCCGATGGACATCCTCGCGCCGGGCGGCACGCTGATCATCGCGTCGGAGTGTTCCGAGGGCATGGGTTCGGAGGAATTCGTCGAGGCGCAGAAGCGCCTGATCGCACTCGGCCCGGACGGTTTCCTCGCGAACATCGCGGCGAAGCGGTACGCCGACATCGACGAATGGCAGACGCAGATGCAGGTGAAGCCGATGAAGGTCGGGCAGGTGAAACTGTTCGCCGGAAAACTCTCGACGGCCGATCGCGCGCTGACCGGTGTCGACGTGCTCGACTCCGTCGAGGACGCCGTCGCGGCGAGCATCCGCGCATCGGGCGATGCGCACGTGGCGGTGATCCCGGAAGGTCCTTACGTGGTACCGGTGTATCGCGGTTGAGCGGACACCTGCAGGAAACAACGCTTCGGATGAAAGGACGATGTCGCTGATTCGACGTGACGCCCCCCGTCATTCCAGCGCAAGCTGGAATCCATTACTGCGGTGGCCGGTGCGACGTCCGCTGCTGGACCCCGGCGTCCGCCGGGGTGACGGAATGAGCATTGCCCGGTACCGAAGATCCACGCGTAGGTCGGATTAGCTGCGTAGCCGCGTAATCCGACACCGTCGACCTCACAATCGTCCGGGCATCCCGCAACCGTGCGCGTCGGATTACGCGGCTCACGCCGCTAATCCGACCCACGCAAACGCCACGTCGGTCGACTCCGATCACGGTAACCACGAAACCGGACCGACCCGCGAGACGCCACCCTGAAAACGATCGGGGGAGAAGACCGACGCCTCCTCCCCCGACATGACCCCTCGAAGAACATCAGGCGGGCCGGATCCGTGCCGCAGTCACGCGACCCGCCCCGCCTTCCGGACAACGGCTAGAAATTGAAGATGCC
The DNA here is from genome assembly GCA_963205165.1 of Pseudomonadota bacterium. GTDB lineage: Bacteria > Pseudomonadota > Gammaproteobacteria > Burkholderiales. The sequence goes on from CAUJJX010000246.1 coordinate 6,272, forward strand.
CGTCACCCAGAACTTGCTCGTGTCGCGATAGCGCGTGGGCAGCACGTCGCCTTCCTTGAACTGACCGTACTCGATCTTGCCGGTGAGCTGCTTCGTGAAGGCGTACGTCACGCCGACGTCCCACTCGGTGCCGATCTTCAGGCTGCCGACGTCCGTCCGGAAGTCGTGGTACTCGGTGTACAGCTGCACGCCGTGGACGTTGGTGCCGGCGCTCAGCCACGCGTCGCGCATGCCCTGCTTCGGCGTCACGAGGAACATGTCGACCCAGCCCTGGAACAGGTGGTTCGTGCCCAGCGGCGTCTGGAAAGCGTAGAGCCCGTTGTTGCTGCCGAGCACTTCGTAGTCGGCGCGGACAAAGGTCTTGTCGTACTGACCGCCGACGCCGAGGCGCCAGTACTTCGCGTCGACGAGGCTGCTGCCGTCGGCGTAGGAATCCTGTTTCGCATACTCGGCCGTGTAGGGCAGCTTCCAGTGGCCGTCGATCGGGAATGCACCGTTCGCACGCACGCCGAGAATCCTGTTGGAACCATCGGCGAGACCGGTCGCCGCCTGCTGGCCGGTCATCGGCTGGTCCTGGAGGTAGGCGAAACCGATCAGCTGGTTGTCGGGCATGAAGGTCCAGGCGGCGCGGAACAGGTCGATCCGGGCCTGGCGCTCGACGTCGAAGATGTTCTTCACCCGCACGAAGTGACCGTAGTCGAGCTCGACGCCGGGCAGGCTCTTGTTCTCGACCCAGAGGCCGGTCAGCACCTGCATCACCTGGCGGAACTCGACGTTGCCGACATAGCGCACGTTGTCGAGCTTCAGCGACTGGCGACCGAACCGGATCTTCGTGTCGGGCAGGCCGGTGTAGTCGACGTACAACTGATTCACGCCCGTGTGCTCGGGATCGGCGACGGTCGGGTAGCGCGCGGACGCCGTCGACATGTCGTTGTAGTTCTGCACACCGATCCGGGTCACGTCGATGGCCTCGGCATAGAGCGAGATGCCGTAGTAGGGAAGCGTGCGCCAGCCGAGCAGTGTGCGGTTCGTGAACGCGTCGGCGTAGTCGGTCTTGCCGGCCTGGTCGACGTGCTCGTAGCGCGCGCGCAGATTCAGCGTGAGCTTGCCGGCCGTGATCGCCTCGAGCGGTGACGAGGCGACCTTCGGAGCTTCGGCGGCCTTGGGCGGCGCATCCGCCGCCAGGGTCGCCCCGCACGCGAGTGCGAGCGCGACCGACAGGACACCGGTTCCTGCGATGGCCTTTTGATTCATGGCGAGTCCTCAGAGAAGTGTGAGCGACGGACTCTTGGTGACGGCCACGCCCACGATGTAGAAAAACAGCAACTGGGCAGCGACCCACGCGGTGATGGCCTCTCGCCGCGTGCGCGCCCAGCGGAACGCCAGCATGCCCAGCAGGATGTAACCCATCACGGCGAGGACTTTCGTCAGCAGGAACGGATGCATCGCCGGAAACGGCGCCAGCGTCCATGCCATCGTCAGCGCGGTGGCGAGAAGCGTGGTGTCGATCACGTGCGGCACCACTTTCACCCACCGCTGCCCGGCCTTCGGTGAATCACCGAAGCGCCAGATCCCCCGCACCACGAAGAGGCCGAAACTCGCCATGGCACAACTCATGTGCACAGTCTTGAGCACGCCGTAGCTCATGTCCTTCACCTGCCTTCAGACTTCGAGAACACCGACCTTCAGGTCGCGGAACCACTGGATGAAACGCGCGACGTCCTCGCCGCGGTAGATCGCACCGTGCTGCGGGCAGAGCATGTCGATCTGCATGTTGCCGACGCGATCGCACCAGTCGTTCTTCGCCTCGTTCGAACCCATCCAGCGACGGTGGAACAACTCGGCGCGCCGGATATGACGATCGAAATCGGTGACGTACAGCCCGCCTTCGTCCGGAGGCAGCAGCGCAGCGCCGATGTCGCCGGAGAACAGCACGCGGGCCTTGGCGTCGTACAGATTGTGGTTCCCCGACGAGTGGAGGTAGTGCGCCGGGATCGCCTGCAGATCGAGGTTGCCCAGCGGGATCGTCGCGCCCGCATCGGGGATCGCCACGAAGGTCTCTCCGTCGCCGCCGAAGTGCGGGATGAAGCTGCCCCACAGCCAGCTCACGTGGCACTTCAGCGAGGGGTTGAACTCCAGCCAGAGCGCGAGCGACGAGATGATGTCGGGGTCCTGGTGGGACGCGAACAGCGCGCTGATGGACGCCGGATTCATGTGGGCGCTGATCGCCGAGAACACCGACGGAAAGATCTCGGTGCCGCCCGGATCGCACAGGATCGCCGCATCGCCGTTGACGACGAGGTACTCGTTCGTGTCGATCAGGAAGTTCGGGCGCGCCGGATCGCGCGACACGGCGAGCCAGCGATGGGTACCGTCCTCGAAGATGACCTGGCAGTTCTTCATGCTTTCATGCCTCCGTTCTGGGTCCGGCGCAACGCGTCGATGGCCCCGATGATGTCCTGGATGATGGCGTCGAAATCGAGCGCGACCTCGGTCAGCGATTTCGAGAAGTCGCCGCCGTAGACGGCCTCGATCTTGGCCGTGCGCGCGAGCACGGCGCCGAACTGGCTGAGGTCGGCCGCGTCGCCGAGTGTCCCGCGGAGCGCGCGGTCGATGGTCTCGAACCGCTGCAGCCGCAGGGCCTCGACGCGTGCCCGCGACAGCAGCACCGCATCGAGCGCATCGCCGTGCGGACTCCTGTCGGCGACGAGTGCTTCGGCGGCGAGGCTGAGGCTCCTGCCGACACGCCGCTGCCGCACCTCCTCGGTGACGGCGCGCACCATGTCCTGCGTCTGGCCGCGCAACCGGATCATGGTCTCCTGGAGCTGGGCGATGAACTCGCGCAGCTCGGTCGAGAGCACGCGGAAGCCCGTTGCGGAGGCGCCTGCCCGCTTCGCCAGAAGAATGGCGTTCAGCGCCATCAGGTTCGCCTTGAAGGCGACGCCGATCACGCGTTTGATCTCCTCGTTCAGGGCCACCGCGCGTGCGAGGCCCGAATCCGGAACCTTGGTGTCAGTCATGGGGGTGCATCCTCTCCGTTTCCGTATCTTCGTGTACCGGTGTCACAGGCCGCCATGGGCGCCGAGCGAAGCCGCGATCATCGTGACGAGCGACGCCCCGAGCAGCAACCAGTGCAGGCGCTGGATCATCGCGAAGGTGCGCTCCGGATCGCGTTCTGCGCGCTGCCTGATGAGCCGGTGCAGCACCAACGGCTCGAGGACGAACAGCATGAGGGTGAA
>CAUJJX010000247.1 GCA_963205165.1 Pseudomonadota bacterium
CGAGGTGCCCGATTCGCGCTACGACGACTTCGTGAAGGTCGGCGGCCCGCAGCTCATCGCCGACAACGCTTGCGCCAGCTGGTTTGCCCTCGGCGCAGCGACGACCGCCGACTGGCGTTCGATCGATCTCTCGAAGCACACGGCGAAAGTCTTCATCAACGGCCGAAACACCGCGGACGGCATCGGCTCGAACGTCCTCGGTGACCCCCGCGTGGCGCTCACCTGGATCGCGAACAAGCTGTCGAGCCTCGGCGCGGCCCTCGAAGCCGGACACGTCGTCACGACCGGCACGTGCGTCGTGCCCGTCGCGGTCGCGCCCGGTGACGACACGATCGCGGACTTCGGTCCGCTCGGTCGCGCCGCGGTGCGGTTCGCGGCCTGACCGCCGCCGGACAGCCGACGATGCGCGCCGCCCGCCTGCCCCGTCTCGGGGTGCATTACCCGCGGTCGTTCCTCAAGCTCATCATCGTCGGCTTCATCCTGGTCGCCCTGCCGCTGATCCTCGCGATCGGCAACAACGCCGTCTCGATCAACGAGATCGCCGACCACAGCCAGCGCACCGTGCGCGAGGCGATGAAGGCGACCGAGGCGAGTCGGCTGCTGAGCGAGCAGCTCACCGCGATGGAGCGCAGCGTGCGGCAGGCCGCCGCCCTGGAAGACGCCGCGCTGCTCGACGGCTACCACCACGCCCGGACACGTTTCCTGGAAGGCGCCGAACGCGTCGCTGCGCTGCGGCTCGGCGAGCCCCAGCGTCGCCAGCTCAGCGACCTGCGCCGACGCGAATCGGCACTGAGCGCGGCCGTCGATTCGTCGGGCGCGGCGCCCGAGATCCTCATCGGACTGCTCGACGAGTTCGAGGACCTGGAGCACTCCGCGACGGCACTCGCGGACCTCGGCAACACGGTCGTCGAACAGGAGGTCGAGGCCCTGCAATCGATGGCCGCCGGCGTTCAGCGCTTCGTGTTCTGGCAGCTCGCGGCACTCGTGCCCGTCGCGCTCGTGCTCGTCGTGGGCGCCATCATCCTGATCTCCCGGCCGATCTCGCAGATCGATGCCGCGATCCGGCGCATGGGCGAGGGCGACTTCGACGAACGTGTCGAGGTCAGCGGCCCGCAGGATCTGCAACACCTCGGCCGCCAGCTCGACTGGATGCGGCTGCGGCTCATCGAGCTGCGCGAGGAGAAGCAGCGCTTCCTGCACCACATGTCGCACGAACTGAAGACGCCGCTCGCCGCCATCAAGGAGGGCACGGGGCTGCTTCACGAGCAGCTCATCGGCCCGCTCAGCAACGCCCAGAAGGAAGTCACCGGGATCCTCGCGCAGAACACGCAGCGCATGCAGGAACTCATCGAGGGCCTGCTCCAGTACCACGAGACGCAGTTCCAGCGCGCGGCCCTCACGCCGGTGCCCGTGCCGCTGCATCCGCTCGTCGTCGCGACGCTGAAGCAGCACAGCCTCAGCATCGTCGCGAAGGGCGTCCGGCTGGTGGTCGAATGTCCGCCGCTCACGATCGAGGCCGACCGGGACAAGCTCGCCGCGATCCTGGGGAACCTCATCTCGAACGCCGTGAAGTTCTCGCCGCGCGGCGGCAGCCTGCGGGTCGTCGTCGCGACCGATCTGGACGACACGGTGCGCATCGACGTCCAGGACGAAGGCCCGGGCATCCCGGAGGCCGAGCGCGAGAAGGTCTTCGAGCCGTTCTTCCAGGGACGCACGCCGCACGACAGCTCGGTGAAGGGCACCGGCCTCGGCCTCGCCATCGTCCGGGAGTTCGTGCTCGCGCATCGCGGCGACATCGAAATCGTGCCGAGCGACCGCGGGACGCACATCGTCGTCGGACTGCCCCGCACGCAACCCTGGGCCGCCGGCCCGACCGACACCGACGTCCCCCCCCGCGACCGGAGAGCCGCATGATCGAACGGACGCGGGCCATCGCGAACATCATCGTGCGCGTCGCGACCATCGCCGTCGCCGCGCTGGCCGTCGGCGCCTGCCGCAGCCCGGCGCCACAGCCGCCCCAGACCGAGTCGGCGGCACCCACGCTCGGTGCCACGCGCGTCGCCCCGCGAGGTGCCCGCTGTGACTGCAACGCACGCCTCGTCCAGCGACTGAGCGAATCGGCGGCCCTGCTCGATTACTACGCGAACCTCCGCACGAAGGCCGCCACCGGCCAGCGCCAGGAACTGGAGGAACTGCGCCGGGAGTTCGCCGCCGGCAGCGCGGAAGCCGCGCGGATCAAGCTCGCGATGGTGTACCTCCTGCCGGGCGCCGCCGTCCGCAACGAGGTGCAGGCCGCCCAGCTGCTGGACCCCTATGCGCGCGGCGACACCCGCGCGGACAGCCCCTTCCGCGGCATCGCCCAGCTGTTGCTGGCGCACCTCGACCAGTCCCGGCGACTCGAGGCCGGCGCGCAGGCACAGGCGGCGAAGCTGCGGGAAGAACAGAAGCGTTCGGAGGAACTTCAGCGCAAGCTCGACGCGCTGAAGGAAGTCGAACGCGCGATGATCCTGAAGGATCAGGGAGTGAAAACAAAATGAGCGAGACCAGGGGAAATGAAGTGAAGGGCAGTGAACCGAAGGGCAGTGATGCCAGGGTCGGCGAAACCGCCGGCCGGGTGCTGGTGGTCGACGACGACGCGGACCTCCTCCGGCTCGTGTCGATCCGGCTGGCGGCCGCCAGCTTCGACGTCGTGACGTGCGGCAGCGCCGAGGAAGCCCTCGCACGGGTCGCGGCCGCATCGCCGCGGGTGGTCGTGACCGACCTGCGCATGGGCGGTGCCGACGGCATGGCGCTCTTCGACGAACTGCATCGCACGCACCCCGCGCTGCCGGTGATCATCCTGACGGCCCACGGGAGCATCCCGGACGCCGTCGCCGCGATGCGCCGCGGCGTGTTCGACTATCTGACGAAACCCTTCGACGGCAAGGAACTCGTCGCGCTGATCCAGCGCGCCGTGCGCCTCTCGGGGCCGTCGCGCCCGGAAGTGGAAGGTGAATCGTGGCGTGCGGGCATCGTCACGCACAACCCGGTCTTCGAGGCGCAGCTCGCGCGGGCGAAGCTCGTCGCGGCCGGCGATGCGAGCGTGCTGATCCGCGGCGACAGCGGCACCGGCAAGGAACTCCTCGCGCAGGCAATCCACCGGGCGAGCCCGCGCCGCGACGCGCCGTTCATGGCGCTCAACTGCGGTGCGATCCCGGAATCGCTGCTCGAATCGGAGCTCTTCGGCCACGTGCGCGGCGCCTTCACGGGCGCCGCACGCGACCATCCCGGGTTGTTCCAGAGCGCTGCGGGCGGCACGGTATTCCTCGACGAGATCGGCGACATGCCGCTGTCGCTGCAGGTGAAGCTCCTGCGCGTGCTGCAGGAAAAGAGCGTGCGGCCCCTCGGCGGGACGCGGCTCATCCCGCTGGACGTCCGGATCGTCTCGGCCACCCACCGTGACCTCGACGCAGGCATCCGGGAGGGCCGCTTCCGCGAGGATCTCTACTACCGGCTCAACGTCGTCTCGCTCACGCTGCCGCCCCTGCGCGAACGCCGCGAGGACATCCCGCTGCTCGCCGGGCACTTTCTCGCGAGCATCGCCGCGCGCTACGGCAAGGACATCACGGCGTTCTCGGCGGAAGCCCTCGCGCTGCTCGTGCAGTACGACTGGCCAGGCAACGTGCGCGAACTCGTGAACGTCGTCGAGCAGGCGGTGGCCCTCGGCACCGCCCCCGTCGTGAGCGGCGGTCTCATCGAGAGCGCGCTGCACGGTCCCTCGACGGAGCTTCAACCCTTCGAGAAGGCGCGCGGACAATTCGAGCGCGACTACCTGTCGCGGCTGCTGAAGATGACGAACGGCAACGTGACGCACGCCGCGCGTCTCGCGCAGCGCAACCGCACGGAGTTCTACAAGCTGCTGCACCGGCATCACCTGCAGCCCTCCGAATTCAAGCAATCCGTCTGACGACCCGGACCCCGCCATGGCCACCATTCCCACCGTTCGCAATCGCATGCTCGCCGCCGTGCTGACGTGCGCCCTCCTGCCGCTGCCGCTCACCCGCACGGCCGATGCCGCGATGATCGGCACCGACGAGACAACCACCACGACCGCCCGTGCGAAGCTCGCCGCAGCGCTCGCGCGCCCGGAACTCCGGGCTGAACTCGAACGTCTCGGGGTCCCGGCCGTCGAAGCCGGGCGACGCGTCGCTGCGCTCGACGACGCGACGGCCGAGCGTGCCGCCGAAGGCCTCGACAAGGTGCCGGCGGGCGCCGGCATCGTCGGCGTTGCAGTGTTCGTGTTCGCTGTCATGATCATGCTCGATGTCCTCGGCTACACCCGCATCTTTCCGTTCACGAGCAAGGTCCGCTGACCGGCGCGGATCGAACGCCCCCCCGCAATCGAACAGCTGGTCCAGGAGAATCCCCATGCGCAACAGCTTCCGTCGCACCGTCGCCATCACGTTGATGGTCACGACCACCCACCTCGCCTGCATCGGCGCCGCGCAGAGTGCACTCATCGGCACCGATGCGGCCCGAATCGACACCACCCGGACCAACGCCGACGGCGTGCAGGCCGCCCGCGTGAAACTCGCGCACTTCCTCGAGCGACCGGACGTCGCGCGGCAGATGACCCGCCTCGGCGTGCCGGCCGATGAAGCGCAGGCCCGCGCTGCCGCCCTGACCGACGATGAAGTCCTGGCAGCCGCCGGACGCGTCGACCGCATGCCCGCCGGCGGCGACGGCTTCGGC
>CAUJJX010000248.1 GCA_963205165.1 Pseudomonadota bacterium
TGCCGGTCCGCACGCTGGCGCACGCCGTCCGCGGCCAGCTCGCCGCCCTCGTCCGCCGTCACCTGCGCGAGGACATCGAAGACGGCAGAGGCGGACAGCGGCTTCGCGATCCAGCCATCGACGTCGGCATCGACGCCGGCCTCGGCGGCCTCGCCCGCCTCGCGGTTCACGAGCATCACGAGGCGCGGCGTGCGACCGAGCCCGAGCGCCCGGATGCGACGGACGGTCTCCGCGCCGGAGACGTCCGGCATGTCCTCGTCGACGAAGACGACGTCGAAGGGTTCGCCGGTCGCGTCGACCCGGACCAGATGCGCCACCGCGTCGTCGCTCGAGGGCGCCTTGGTCACGTCGACGCCGAGGCGCTGCAGGTGGTTGCGCAGCGCCACCCGGGCACCGCGCGAGTCGTCGACGATCAGCGCACGGACCGGGCGCGCCAGCGCCGCCGGCTGCGCGCTTTCCGCGGCGATGCCGACCCGTGCGGTACACCAGAAGCTCGACCCCTGTCCGATCTCGGATTCGACGCCGACCGTGCCGCCCATCAGCTCGGCAAGCTGCCGCGAGATCGCGAGCCCCAGCCCCGTGCCACCGAACTGGCGCGTCGTGGAACTGTCGGCCTGCTGGAAGCTGCGGAACAGCTTCGCGCGCTGTTCCTGCGTGAGTCCGATGCCGGTGTCGGTGACCGAGCAGTGCAGGAGGATGCCGTCGTCGTCCGCTTCCACCACGCGCAGCGCGACGACGATCTCGCCGCGCTCGGTGAACTTGACGGCGTTGCCGGCGTAGTTGACCAGGATCTGGCCGAGTCGCGTCGGATCGCCGACGAGGCGCTGGGGAACGTCCGGCGCCACGTCCAGCACGAGCTCGAGTCCCTTGCTGAGACAGCGGGTGCCGACGAGGTTCTGCACGGTCTCGAGCAGGCTGTCGACGCCGAATTCGACGCGCTCGACGGTCATCTTGCCGGCCTCGATCTTCGAGAAGTCGAGCACGTCGTCGACGAGGCCCAGCAGGTGGCGGCTCGACGAGCGGATCTTCTCGATGTAGCCCTTCTGCCGCGGCGAGAGTTCGGTGCGCTCTGCGAGGTCGGAGAATCCGAGGACGGCGTTCATCGGCGTCCGGATCTCGTGCGTCATGGTCGCGAGGAAGTTCGCCTTGGCCTCGGCCGCGCGCTCCGCGACCTCGGTCGCCCGCTGCAGCGCCTCGTTGCGCGCGTGCAGCTGCTCCAGCAGTTCGGCCTCCGTGAGGTGCTCGAGCACCCGCGCGGCGCCTTCGAGCACCGCAGCGTCGAGCCCCCCGCGGGGCAGCGCGAATTCGAGCGAGGGCGCCGGATCCGACCTGAAGGTCCCGAGGCTGATCGCGGACAGGTCGTGCCCGTCGACCCGGGTTTCGTCGTCCGGCATCTCGACCGCGAACCGGAGTGCGGCACCCGCGGGACATTGTGCGAGCCGTACCTGCACCCGGCGGGCGCCCGAATGCAGGCGGGTCTGGCGACAGAACACCGAGACCTCGCAGGCAAGGTGCGCGGCCACGACGGGCGACAGCCCGAGCAGGCCCGCGACCTTCCGGGCCTTGTGGCGCGCGCCGACCGCGGACTCCGGCCCCGACAGGTCGAGTGCGCCGAGGCGGGTCATGCCGACCACGCCACGAGCAGGCAGCCGACGTCGTCGTGCGGCTTCGCGACCCCGGCCATCAGGGCGTCGCCGATCGCCGCGATGCCGGTGCCGCGCGATCGGTCGAGGTAGTCGCGGGCCGGCAGTTCGCGCAGGCCGTCGGTGGACATCAGCAGGACGTCGCCGGGCTCGAAGCTCGCCGACTGCTCCACGGGATGCCCCAGGCGCTCGCCCAGCAGGCCGTCGCCCGCGAATCCGCTCCAGTTGCCGTGCCCGCTTCGATGGATGCGCGGGTTGCCGACGCCGACGTAGCGGACCGTCCGGGCGGCCGGGTCGATGAACGCGAGCCCCGCGACGGCCCCGACGCTGCCGCGCGCGGCGTCGTGCAGTCGCTCCATCAGCCGCTGGAGATTCGCGGTCGCGTCCATCCTGAGGGTGCTGGTCAGGACCGTCGCCACCTGGTGCGCCGCGAGACCGTGGCCGGCACCGTCGACGACCGCGCACAGGACGCCACCGTCGATTTCCATGGCGAGCGCCCGATCGCCGCAGACCGACTGGCCGGGCGCGGGCCGGACGCGCGACACGGTGTCGAAGACGGCCTCCGCACAGCCGCCATCGGCGCGACGGGCGGCGCCCGGCACGATGATCCGGGTGTCGGTGGCACGCGCGGCGTTCGACGGCACGGGGCGTCCCACGATCTGCTTGGCGGCGACGACGGACGTGCCCTCGCCGCGCCGCGACGTGATCTCGAAGCGGTCCGCCAGGCGGCGGACACCCGGCAGTCCGAGGCCCAGCGTCCCGCCGGTGCTCGCGTGGTCGGACATTGCGAGATCCACGTCGGCGATGCCCGGCCCGCGGTCGAACGCGCGGACCTCGACGACGGCGGCGTCGCTCGAATCGGTCCGGACGAGTTCGACGCAGCCGCGGCGTGCGTACTTCAGGATGTTGCTGCCCAGCTCCGACACGATCGTCGCGATGGTCGATCGATCGGCGGGATCGGCGTCACCGAGCATCGGCAGGCGGAACACGCTCGTGACCGCGACGCGCAGGTCGAGCTCGGAGGTGATGGCGAAATGCCGCACGTTGTCGGATGGAAGGGTCACGCGGGCACACCGCCCGCCGCGCGTGCGTCGGATGCCCGCAGAGCGGCCAGCGCATCGTCGACCGAGCGGAACGCCTCGACGCTTTCCGTCGGGAGGTCCGCCGAGACGAGGAAGGCGACGATCCCGGGGGCAAGGCCGGAGAAGACGCATCGCGCACCGAGCATCCGGGACGTGGCGGCCAGTTCGAGCAGTGCCGCGAACTCGACATCGTCGATGACCTCGACGGCCGAGAGATCCACGATCACGGCCTGGCGCGGCTGCTGACGCACGGCCGCGAGCATCCGCTCGCCGCTCGCCCGGAACCCGTCGCTCGCGATGTCACCCTGGACCGACATCAGCAGGCAGCCGTCCACCTGGACGATCGACGCCCCGCCGCGTCCGCCGGTGAATGTGCCGTCGACGGACGACGCGGCCGGGTGTCCGGTCATGCGAGGGCGCGTGCCGCCGAAGTGGAGTCGGCGCCGATCAGGCGGAGTCCGATGGTGATGGCGTCCTGCAGCGTCGCGGTGGTCCGCACGTCGTCGACGGCCACGCCGAGTTCGACGAGCGTCCGGGCGACGGCCGGCGAGATGCCCGAGACGATCGTCTCGCAGCCCATCAGCCGCGTGGCCTTGCTGATCTTGATGATCTGGTTGGCGACGGCCGTGTCCATCGCGGCGACGCCGCCGATGTCGAGGACGAAGACCCGGGAGCGCGTCTCGGCGATCTTCGCGAGCGTCTTGTTCATGACGTCGCGGGCGCGGATGGAATCCATGATCCCGACGAGCGGCAGCAGCAGCATGCCCTCCCAGATCGGCGTCACGGGCGTCGACATCTCGATGATGGCCTGGCTCGCCTCCTCCAGCTTCTCGCGCTGGATGCGGGTGAGTTCGTCGATCGCGAGGAAGGTCTCGAGGGCGAGCAGCTTGCCGATCGCGGCGATCATGTCCTCGAGGTCGTCGGACCGCGGCTGGAGGGCGCCGAGTTCCCGGGCGATCTGATTGCGGACTTCGCTCATCCCCGCAATGAAGATGTCGTTCGGCAGCTCGATCCGGGCATGCACGGCGCCGACATGGCGACGGGAGCGGAAGTACTCCACGTCGAGCATCCCGGAGAAGAACGTCTGCCAGTGCACCCGCTGCATCGACTGGGCGCGCTCGAGCCGCGCGCGGTCGTTTCCGAAGTAACGCTCGAACTCGGCATGGCCGCAGAGCCACTGGTACCACTCCGCGATGAACGCGTCGAAGCGGCCCTCGAGGCGCCGACCGGCCTCCCGGATGAGCGCGACGTCGCGTTCGAGAATGTTGAACTTGGCGAGCGTTGCGGCGACATCCTGAGGGGTTTCCATGGCGCGGTCCTCGACGACGGGGGAGATGCGCTATGTTACGGCAGGTTTCATTTTTTCTATATTGTTTATTTGTTTCATATTTTGAGTTCGGCAATTCCGGAGACCGCCCGCCCCCCCTGCCCGGCCCTCGGCGGGTTCAGGAAGCGTTCGCTCCCGGAACCCGCCCGTCGGTCACCCTCGCCGCCGTCTCGCGACGACCCCCACCAGCATCAGCCCGGCCGCCAGCATCGCCAGCGTCTCCGGTTCGGGGACCGGTGCCGGGACTGCGCCGAGCGTGAGCAGCAGCGGATCGTGATCGGACACCTGGTCGAGGAACTCCGCGTTGGCGTGGACGATGTCGTACGTCCAGTCGCCGCGCGCCAGCAGGTTGCGTGACACGAACATGTGGTCGAGCGCCTGGAGATTGCCCTCGTAGTTGTACGTGTAGCGCTCGCCCTCCGGCAGCAGCGACGTCAGGTTCACGAGGCCGGCGTCGGTCAGCGGACGCAGCGTGTCGGCGAACTGGAAATCGTTG
>CAUJJX010000249.1 GCA_963205165.1 Pseudomonadota bacterium
CCAGCGCGTGTTCGTGATCGCGGACAACGCGATGCTCCGGAACACCCTCGCCCGACCGCTCCGGCTCGCCGGCTACGCGATCGAATGCCATCCGACGCTGCAGGCCGCGCAGGCATCGCTGGAAGCCCGGGGTGCGCCGGGTGTGGTGCTCATCGACGGACGCGTCATCCGTCAGCTCCAGACGTCGATGGGTTCGGACGCGAAGCAGCTCTGCAGCGGTCTCCTCGGCATGCTGGCCCGACGTGACATGCCCGGACGGCCACCGATCCTGGAGCTGCTGTCGCGCCATCAGGTCACGGTGCTGACGGCCGCGTGCGACATGCCGGCCGAGGGTGGTGCGCTGGATGGCGGCGTCGCGACGCTCAGGAAGCCCGTGCGCACGTCGGAGCTGGTCGAACGGGTGGGACGCATCTTCGACGAGGCGGACACCGGCATCTCGATGGCCACGCTGACCGGCAGCCTGCCAAGACCACTTCCGCACTTCGGCGATGCCCGGGTGCTCCTGGTCGAAGACAACGCCGTGAACCGGATGGTCGCGCTGAAGATGCTCGCCGGGCTCGGCTGCCACGTGACGGTGGCCGACAACGGCCGCGAGGCGCTCGACCGGTTCGCGGCCGACACCTTCGACGTCGTGCTGATGGACTGCCAGATGCCCGAGATGGACGGCTTCGAGGCGACCGCCGAGATCCGTCGGACCGAGCCCGCGGAACGCCACACCCCGATCGTCGCGCTCACCGCGAACGCCATGCCGGAGGATCGCGCGCGATGCCTCGCGGCCGGCATGGACGACTACCTCAGCAAGCCCTTCACGCGTGCCCAGATCGCGGACATGCTGCGCCGCTGGACCCGCGAACGCATCGCGCTGGGCGTCTGATCGAACGCCGCAGGCGCCGGATGATCCCGGCGCCGACGTGCTCCCTGCCGCGGGCCGCGACGGGTGTCCGCGCCGACCGGCGACGCGGTTGCCCCGCCCTCAGCAGTGCGCTTCGATGTAGCGCTTGATCGCCTCGACGTCGACATCCATGACGTCGAACCGCAGCGGCAGCGCCTCGATCGCTTCGAAGCCCGCCGGACGCGCCGGTTCCCGACCGAGTGCTTCCTGGATGGTCGCGGCGAACTTCGCGGGCTGGGCCGTCTCGAGGCACACGAGCGGGATGCCGGCCTCGCGATGTTCCAGTCCGGCCTTCAGCCCGTCAGCGGTGTGCGTGTCGACCGTCACGCCGTAGTCGGCGTGGATGCGGCGGATCGTCGCGAGACGGTCGGCGTGCGTGCTGCGTCCGGACACGAACCCGAAGTCCGAGAGGCGCGCGAAGAACGGTGTCCCCGCGAGATCGAACTCCCCGCCGGCGTCGACGTTGCGCCAGAGATCGGCGACGACCTTCGGATCGCGTCCGACGAGGTCGAACACGAAGCGCTCGAAGTTCGATGCCTTGGAGATGTCCATCGACGGGCTCGACGTCTGCGCGACGGCCGCCGACGGACGCACGCGATAGCGGCCCGTGCGGAAGAACTCGTCGAGCACGTCGTTCTCGTTCGTCGCGACGACGAGCTTGCGGATCGGCAGGCCCATCATCCGCGCCACGTGGCCCGCGCAGACGTTGCCGAAGTTGCCTGACGGCACCGAGAACGTGACTTCCTCGTCGTCGCCGCGGGTCACCGCGAAGTAGCCCTTGAAGTAGTAGACGACCTGCGCGATCAGCCGCGCCCAGTTGATGGAGTTCACCGTGCCGATGCGGTACTTCGCCTTGAAGGCGAGATCGTTCGACACGGCTTTCACCATGTCCTGGCAGTCGTCGAACACGCCGCGCACGGCGATGTTGAAGATGTTGGCGTCCTGCAGGGAATACATCTGCGCCGTCTGGAACGGGCTCATCTTGCCTTCGGGCGACAGCATGAAGACGCGCACGCCGCGCTTGCCGCGCATCGCGTACTCGGCCGCCGAACCGGTGTCACCGGACGTCGCGCCGAGGATGTTGAGTTCCTCGCCGCGCTTCGCGAGCACGTACTCGAACAGGTTGCCGAGCAGCTGCATCGCGACGTCCTTGAACGCGAGCGTCGGACCGTTCGAGAGATGCAGCACGTGCAGGCCGGGTTCGAGCGCCGACACGGGCGTGATGTCGTCCGAACCGAAGGCCTGCGCCGTGTACGTGCGGTCGACGATGTCGCGCAGGTCGGCCGCCGGGATGTCGTCCATGAAGCGCGAGAAGATCTCGAACGCGAGATCGCGGTAGCCGAGCGTGCGCCAGGCGGCCAGTTCGGCGCGCGTGATCTTCGGATAGCTCTCGGGCATCGACAGGCCACCATCGGGCGCGAGCCCTTCGAGCAGGATTCCGGTGAACGGCGTGGGCGGCATGCCGCCGCGGGTGGATAGGTAGTTCATCGTCGACTCCGTCGGCGCGCGCTCAGTGGCGGCCCAGCTCTTCGAGGCGGATGCGCGTCACCTTGCCGGCGACGCTCGGCAGCGCCTCGATCCGGGCGATGGCGGCGTTCGTGTGCTTCTCGATCGTGCGGTGCGTGAGCAGCACGATGTCGACCTGGTCTTCGCCCTCGGCGGGTTCCTTCTGGACCATCGCGTCGATCGAGATCGTGTGATCGGCCAGGATGCGCGTGATGTCGGCCAGAACGCCGGGACGGTCGTATACGCGCAGCCGCAGGTAGTAGGACGTCTCGACCTCGTCCATCGGCAGGATCGGCGTGTCGGACAGCTGGTCCGGCTGGAAGGCGAGGTGCGGCACGCGGTTGCCCGGCGCCGACGTGGCCATGCGGGTGATGTCGACGAGGTCGGCGATCACGGCCGAGGCCGTGGGCTCGGCACCCGCGCCGGCGCCGTAGTACAGCGTCGCGCCGACGGCGTCACCCTTGACCAGCACGGCGTTCATCACGCCCTCGACGTTCGCGATGAGGCGCTTCGTCGGGATCAGCGTCGGGTGCACGCGCAGCTCGATGCCGGCCGGCGTGCGCCGCGTGATCCCGAGCAGCTTGATCCGGTAGCCGAGCTGCTCGGCATAGCGGATGTCGTCCTTCGTGAGGTTCGCGATGCCTTCGGTGTAGGCGCGCTCGAACTGCATCGGGATCCCGAAGGCGATCGCCGACATGATCGTGAGCTTGTGTGCGGCGTCGATGCCCTCGATGTCGAACGTCGGATCGGCTTCGGCGTAGCCCAGGCGCTGCGCCTCGGCGAGCACCGTCTCGAACGGCAGGCCCTTCTCGCGCATCTCGGACAGGATGAAGTTGCTCGTCCCGTTGATGATCCCGGCGATCCACTCGATGCGGTTGGCCGTGAGGCCTTCGCGCAGCGACTTGATGATCGGGATGCCGCCGGCGACCGCCGCCTCGAACGCGACCATCACGCCCTTCTCGCGGGCGCGGGCGAAGATCTCGTTGCCGTGCTTCGCGAGGAGCGCCTTGTTGGCCGTCACGACGTGCTTGCCGTGGTCGATCGCGGCGAGGATGAGATCCTTGGCGACGGTGTAGCCGCCGATCAGCTCGATGACGATGTCGACATCCGGATCGCGCACGACGGCAAACGCGTCGTCCACGACCTTCGCGGCATCGCCCACGAGCGCGCGCGCCTTCGCGACATCGCGGTCCGCGACGACCGTGATCTCGATGCCGCGTCCGGCCCGGCGCTGGATCTCGCTCTGATTGCGACGAAGCACGTTGAAGGTGCCGCCGCCGACGGTGCCGATGCCGAGCAGGCCCACATGGATGGGTTTCATGAAAGCGTTTTCCTGAAGCTGAAACTGGTGACGAAGAAACCTTCGCGGAAGTAGAAGCGGTGCGCGCGCGTGCGCTGCGTGCCGGATTCGAGATCGATGTCCCGGCCGCCGCGCGCGACCGCCTCGGCCTCGAGCCATCGGAGCATCCCGCGGCCCGCACCGGTGGACCGTGCGGCCTCGTCGGTGACGAGATCGTCGACGTAGAAGCGCCGGCCGACGTGCGTGTTCTCGAAGCTGCGGAAGACGGTCACGGCCACGACGCGCTCGTCGTCGACCGCCACCGCCATCTCGCCGCCGCCGGCGAAGACACGGTGCATCTGCGCGATGTAGTCAGCGTCGAGGTGCGGACGCAACTGGCGGTGCACGGGTTCGGCCCGCGCCAGCCAGTCGGGTTCGAGCACGACGCCTTCCGGGCTCGTCACCCGGACGACGCGGACGCTCATCCGACCTTCGCGACCTGCGCGGAAGTCAGGAGACCGTCGCGCCGGAACATGTCGCGGATGCCGCGGACGGCCTGGCGCAACCGGGCCTCGTTCTCGATGAGCGCGAAGCGGACGTGGTCGTCGCCGTACTCGCCGAAACCGATGCCGGGCGACACGGCCACCTTGGCCTCGGCCAGCAGCTTCTTCGCGAATTCGAGGGAGCCCATCGCGCGATAGGGTTCGGGGATCTGCGCCCAGATGTACATGGACGCCTTCGGGATCTCGACCATCCAGCCGATGCCGTGGAGACCGGCCGCGAGCACGTCGCGGCGCTTCTGGTACGTCGCGCGGATGGTCTCGACGCAATCCTGGGGGCCTTCGAGCGCGACGATCGACGCGACCTGGATCGGTGTGAACGTGCCGTAGTCGTGGTAGCTCTTCATGCGGGCGAGCGCACTGACGAGTTCGCGGTTGCCGACCATGAAGCCGACGCGCCAGCCCGCCATGTTGTAGCTCTTGGAGAGCGTGAAGAATTCGACGGCGACGTCCTTCGCGCCGGGCACCTGCATGATCGACGGGGCCTTCCAGCCATCGAACACGATGTCGGCATACGCGAGATCGTGGACGACGAAGATGTCGTGTTCCCGCGCGAGCTTCACGACACGCTCGAAGAACGGCAGCTCGACGCACTGCGCCGTCGGGTTCGACGGAAACCCGATGATCAGCATCTTGGGCTTCGGATACGAATCCTTGATGGCCTTCTCGAGTTCCTCGAAGAAGTCGCGGCCCGGCACCATCGCGACGTGACGGATGTCCGCGCCGGCGATCACGGGGCCGTAGATGTGGATCGGGTAGCTCGGGTTCGGCACGAGCACGATGTCGCCCCGGTCGAGCGTAGCGAGTGCCAGGTGCGCGATGCCTTCCTTGGAACCGATGGTCGCGATGGCCTCGGTGTCGGGGTCCAGCTCGACGCCGTAGCGGTCGTGGTACCAGTTCGTGATGGCGCGGCGCAGCCGCGGGATGCCCTTCGAGACCGAGTAGCCGTGGGTGTCGCCGCGTTGCGCGGTTTCCACGAGCTTGTCGAGGATGTGCTTCGGCGTCGGCTGGTCGGGGTTGCCCATGCTGACATCGATGATGTCCTCGCCGCGCCTGCGAGCGGCCGCCTTCAGCTCCCCGGTGATGTTGAAGACGTAGGGAGGCAGACGCTTGATGCGGGGAAACTCGTGCACTTGGGAACTCCGGGACCGTCGCGGGCGAGGAAAGGCGCAATGGTAGAGTCCGCGCCCCTGTCCCGTAAACCGTGAGACCCCGTTTGAAACTGCATCTGGACCGCTTCGAAGGCCTGAACGCCTTCACGGGCTACGGCGACGGCTACGTCGCCGTCAACGGACGCCGGGTGACGACCGGCGTCGTCGTGTTCCCGGACCGCCTGATCGAACCCTGGGACGTGGCCGACGTCACCGCGCTGACCGAAACGACGCTCGACTTCCTGGCGCCGCTGCCGCTCGAGATCGTGCTGCTGGGGACAGGCCCGGCGATGCATCTGGTGCATCCCCGGCTGTATCGCGCCCTGTCCGCGGCCCGGATCGGCGTCGAGGTGATGAGCACCCCGGCCGCCTGCCGCACCTACAACATCCTGCTGGGCGAGGGACGCAAGGTCGCCGCGGCCCTGATGCCCTGACCGGCGCCCCGCCTGTCCGCGGACGCTCGGACCACGACTACTTGCTGAGCGACTCGGGATCGATCCCGACCCGGACGGCGCCCCAGTGCCGGCCGTTGACGAACACCGGCATCGACGCGTCGTTCAGCAGCTCGCCGGTATCGCGCAGATAGGTCTGCAACAGGAACGGCTCCTGGCTGCGCGCCGCGTTGATCGCCGTGTCGTCGTCGAAGATCCGCTTGTCGCGGCTCGTGAGCAGGTCCTTGGCGCGATCACCCGTGGGCGGTTGCGCGAACTTGCGGTTGTGCGTCGGCGCGTAGCCGTTTTCGTCGACGAGCAGTGCGAAGCGCAGTGCCGGGATGTCGTCGAGCAGTTCGTCGCTCATCTTCTGCAGCATCGCCTCCAGCGCTCTGTCGTAAGCGGTGTTGAACTTGACCGGATCCGAACCCGGCACCTGCTTGTAACCACGGTCGAAGATGTTCACACCTGCCACGAGCTGCGCCTCGAGATAGCCTTGGACGTCGTCCCGGTACTGTCCGAGCCGGCGGCGGAGCTGGTCGAAGACCGTCGCGCCGAGCCCGAACCGCGCGCCGTTCGCCAGCATGCGTTCCGTCACCGCGCGGAAATCCTTCATGTGCACGACGCTCTGCCGCACGCGGGTCGCCACCGTCCCGCTCAGCGAATGGATCTCGCCGACGCGCGTGTGGATGTCGCTGTTCGCCGCCTGCAGACCGCCCATCGCGCCGCTCATCTCCCGAAGCTGCGTGTTCATCGCGGAGAAGTCCTCGACCATCTTCGCGAAGCGGTCCGACGAATCCCGCAGGACCCGCGTCGTGTGGTCGGTGTCCTCGCCGATGCGATCGCTGTCGCGCGAGGTCGTGTCGACGAGACGGATCATCTCGTCCGTGCCCTCCGCGATGACCGACGTCGCCGACTTCACCTTCTCGGCCAGCTTCCGGACCTCGTCGGCCACGACTGCGAAGCCTCGCCCCACCTCGCCGGCGCGGGCCGCCTCGATGGCCGCGTTCAGCGCGAGCAGATTGGTCTGGTCGGAGATGTCGTTGATGAGCGCGCCGATGTCGCGGATCGACCGCGAGCGCTCGGACAACGCCTGCACCGTCTGGCGGAAGTTGGCGAGGCTCGCGCTGACCCCTTCGGTCAGCCGGGCCACCTCGATCATCTCCTTGCACGACAGTTCGGCGAGCGCGAGGCTCTGCGTCGTGCTGTGCGTCACGGTGCCGGTGCGCTCGGCCATGCCGTCGATGGCCGACGTCACGGTCTCGCTGCTGGCGAAGATCTGGTCGGTGAGTTCCTGCTGACGCTGCACGCTGCCGCCCGCCTCGCTCAGTTCCCGGCTCAGGCGGGCCGCGTTGGCCGCGATGTCGATCCCCGAGGATCGCGCGTCCCTCACGAGCACCGACACGCGTTCGAGGAATCCGTTGAAGCCGATGGCCACGTCGTCCACTTCCCGGACGGACGCGCCCTCGATCCGGACGGTCAGGTCGCGCCGGCCGGTGCTGAGCGCGTGCGAGACCGCGCCGAGTTCCCGCGTCGGGACGATCAGCGCACGCCGCAGGTGCGCCAGTCCGGCAGCCCCGGCCGCGGCGCCGGCCACGAGTCCGGCGAGCACCGCCGCGACCCCGCTTCCCGACACCCACCAGACGATCCCGCCGACCAGCGCCTGCGCGCCGACGGCCCCTGCCATCCACATGACGGTCAGCGACGCCGCGGACCCCGTTGCTGCTTTCTGCATCATCGATTCACTCCCGGTCGGCGGTCGGACGGACGGCCACCGACGTCATTGGGTGGAACAGGC
>CAUJJX010000250.1 GCA_963205165.1 Pseudomonadota bacterium
TCGCTCGACTTCGCGCTGTCGCAGATCGCGGCCGAGCTGAAGGGCAGCCTGCGCCAGCTGGTCCGCGAGACCATCGAGGAAACCCTGCAGCGGCAGGTCCGCAACCGGCGGCTCCCGCTCGGGGATTCGCCGGATGGCCACACGCCGGGCTGACCGACTTCTTCCGGACTGCACTGGTCGTCGCGAGATCCGCAGGATCCTGCGACCGCGACGACGGCGCAGTTCCGACTTCGCGCCCGGATCGAACCTCTCTCTAGAAATCACCCCAGAGCGTCTGCATCGCCGCCACCGCGACGACCGCTGCCGTCTCGGTCCGCAGGATCCGCGGCCCGAGGATCACGGACGCGAAGCCGCGGTTCGCCGCCAGCTCGTTCTCGTCGCGGGTCAGCCCGCCTTCCGGCCCCACGAGCAGGAGGATGTCGCCGGTCGGGCGCGGGAGTTCGGCGAGCCGCCGGGCGCCGCCGACCGCGAGCGCGATCCGGCGCTGGTCGCCCGACACGACAGCCAGCGCAGCCAGCCAGTCGCGGTAGTCGACGGCCTCCGCGACGTGCGGGACGGTGTTGCGGCCGCACTGCTCGCAGGCCGCCGCGGCGAGCGACTGCCAGTGCTGGCGCCGACGGTCCGCGCGCTCGTCGCGCAGCTTCACGACGCTGCGCTCGGTGAACACCGGGACGAAGTTCCGCACTCCCAGCTCGACAGCCTTGCGCAGCGTGCTGTCCATGCGATCGCCGCTCGACACGCCCTGCACGAGCGTCACGGCGAGCGGCGACTCGACGTCGACGTCGCGGAAGCCGGTGACCTTCGCGTCCACGTTGTTCCGGTGGACCCGCGTGATCACGGCATCGTGCTCGCCGCCGTGGCCATCGAACAGGACGACCGGCGCGCCGACCGCGAGCCGCAGGACCCGCACGGCATGGTGGGCTGCCAGATCGGGAAGCGGGATCTCGACACCGGGGCCGAGGCGTTCGGGCACGTGGAAACGGGCGCCGTTCTTGGGGGCGGATGACGTCTTCATGGGAGGCGCCATGCTACCATCCGTTGGACTTTCGTCGCCCCCGCCCCACCATCCGTAGTGCCTTCCGCCCCGCCTCCCGACTTGTTCCGAACCGGTTCACCGGATGATCCGGTGGCCGGCGCACGCCTGCTCGAACAGGTCGCCGCCGTCCGCGCGGCGGTGCGCGATGTCGCGGCAGACGAAGTGATGCCGCGCTACCGGAAGGTGAGCCACAGCCGCAAGGCCGACGGCAGCCTCCTGACCGAGGCCGACCTCGCGGCGCAGGCCGCACTGATGGAACGCCTGGCGGCAATCGACCCGGCCCCGTTCGTCGGCGAAGAGATGACCGCGGAAGAGCAGGACGCCCTCTGGGCGCGCGGCGATCCGGGCCTCTGGTGCGTCGATCCGATCGACGGGACCTCCAACTTCGTCCACGGCGTGCCGAACTTCGCGCTGTCCGTCGCGCTCATGCGGGGCGGTCGCAGCGTGCTCGGGGTGATCTACGCGCCAGTTGCGGACGAGATGTTCTGGGCGGTCCGCGGACACGGCGCCTGGCTCGGCGACGAACGCCTGCCGATCCGCACCGAAGTCCCCTCGATGCAAGGGTCGCTCGCCAACGTCGACTTCAAGCGGCTGCCGAAGCCGCTCGGCGCGGCGCTCGTGGCGGCACCGCCCTACCTGTCCCAGCGCAACCTCGGCTCCGCCACGCTCGAGTGGTGCTACCTGGCCGCCGGTCGCATCGATCTCTATCTGCACGGCGGGCAGAAACCGTGGGATTACGCCGCCGGCTGCCTCATCCTCGACGAGGCCGGCGGGCACATGGCGACCCTCGACGGCGACGACTTCTGGACCGGTCCGGCGGGCAGCCGGTCGGTCGTCGCGGCGCGCGACACCGGCCTCTTCGCGGACTGGCTGGACTGGGTCCGGCGGCATCGGCAGGGTTGACAGCGGGCCGGCGTGCTGCGTTGACCCACCCTGTCCTTTGCCGGTATCTTCCGCCGTTCCCCCACGAAGTCCCGAGGCCTTGATGCCTCTCGAAACCACATGGAAATGACCGGCGCCGAAATCACGGTGCGTTGCCTCGCCGACGAGGGCGTCGAACATCTGTTCGGCTATCCCGGTGGTGCAGTGCTGCACATCTACGACGAACTGTTCAAGCAGGACAGGGTGAAGCACATCCTGGTGCGCCACGAACAGGCCGCCGTGCACGCGGCAGACGGTTACGCACGCTCGAGCCAGCGCCCGGGGGTCGTGCTCGTGACGTCCGGCCCCGGCGCGACCAACGCCGTCACCGGCATCGCGACGGCCTACATGGATTCCATCCCGATGGTCATCCTGACGGGGCAGGTGCCGACGCACGCGATCGGCCAGGATGCCTTCCAGGAAGTCGACGCCGTGGGGATCACGCGGCCCTGCGTGAAGCACAACTTCCTCGTGAAGGACGTCCGCGACCTCGCGGCAACGATCAAGAAGGCGTTCTACATCGCCACGACCGGCCGGCCCGGTCCGGTACTCGTCGACATCCCGAAGGACGTCACGACCTCGCGATGCGAATACGAGTACCCGGATACGGTGGCGCTGCGTTCGTACCACCCGGTCCACAAGGGTCACTCGGGCCAGATCCGGAAGGCGCTCGCGCTCCTGCTGGAAGCGAAGCGCCCCATGATCTACACGGGTGGCGGCGTCGTGCTCGGCGAGGCCTCGGCCGAACTGGCGCAGCTTGTCCGGACCCTGGGCTTCCCGATCACGAACACGCTGATGGGCCTCGGCGGCTACCCCGCGAGCGATCCGCAGTTCATGGGCATGCTCGGCATGCACGGCACGTACGAAGCCAACATGGCCATGCAGCACTGCGACGTGCTGCTTGCCGTGGGCGCCCGCTTCGACGACCGCGTGATCGGCAATCCGAAGCACTTCGCCCAGGAAGAACGCAAGATCATCCATCTGGACGTGGACCCCTCGTCCATCTCCAAGCGCGTCAAGGTCGACGTGCCGATCGTCGGCGACGTGAAGGATGTCATCGGCGACATGAACCGCCTGCTCGCCACGATGGCGCAGAAACCCGACGAAGCCGCGCTCGCGGCCTGGTGGACGCAGATCGACCTCTGGCGCGGCCGCAAGTGCCTCGAGTACGACCGCACGAGCGCCCTCATCAAGCCGCAGATGGTCATCGAGACGCTGCACCGCGTGACCGGCGGCGACGCGATCGTCACGTCCGACGTGGGCCAGCACCAGATGTGGGCCGCGCAGTACTACGGGTTCGACAAGCCGCGTCGCTGGCTGAATTCCGGCGGCCTCGGGACCATGGGCGTGGGTCTGCCTTACGCCATGGGCGCCCTGCTCTCGAACCCCGGCCAGACCGTCGCCTGCGTGACCGGCGAGGCGTCGATCCAGATGTGCATCCAGGAACTCTCGACATGCAAGCAGTACCGCATGCCGGTGAAGATCCTGAACCTCAACAATCGCTACATGGGCATGGTCCGCCAGTGGCAGGAGCTGTTCTACGGCAACCGCTACGCCGAGTCCTACATGGACGCCCTGCCCGACTTCGTGAAGCTCGCCGAGGCCTATGGCCACGTCGGCATGCGCATCGACAAGCCGGCCGACATCGAGCCCGCGATCCGCGAAGCCTTCGCCCGCAAGGACGATCTCGTGTTCATGGACTTCATCACCGACCAGACCGAGAACGTGTTCCCGATGATTCCGGGGGGCAAGGGCCTCTCCGAGATGATCCTCGTCTGACGAGCCGGGACCCCTGCGCACCATGGGCCGCCTCGAAGCCAACGCCTCTCCGGAATCCGTCATGAAGCACATCATTTCGCTGCTGCTCGAGAACGAGTCGGGCGCGCTGTCGCGCGTCGCCGGCCTCTTCTCCGCCCGCGGCTACAACATCGAATCGCTCACCGTCGCGCCCACCGAGGATCCGACGCTGTCGCGCATGACCATCGTCACTTCGGGCTCCGACGAGGTGATCGAACAGATCACCAAGCAGCTCAACAAGCTGGTGGACGTGGTCAAGGTGGTCGATCTTTCGGAGGGTGAGCACATCGAACGCGAGCTGATGCTCGTCAAGGTGCGCGCCGCCGGCAAGGACCGGGAAGAAGCGAAGCGCATGGCAGACGTCTTCCGCGGCCACATCATCGATGTCACCGACAAGAGCTTCACCATCGAACTCACCGGCACCGGCCGGAAGCTCGATGCCTTCCTCGACGCGTTCGAGGAGGGGATGGTGCTCGAGGTGGTCCGCACCGGTGCCTCGGGCATCGGTCGCGGCGAACGCATCCTCAGGATCTAGCGGTCCGCAGCCTGCCGCCGGCAGTCCCGTCCGGGACACCGGTCGCACCCGCGGCCCGAATCAACTCACACGATCACCGATACCAGCCAAGGAGTTCCGCACATGAAGGTCTACTACGACAAGGACGCCGATCTTTCCCTCATCAAGGGCAAGAAGGTCACCATCGTCGGCTACGGCTCGCAGGGCCACGCCCACTCGCTCAACCTCAAGGATTCCGGCGTGAACGTCACCGTCGGCCTGCGCAAGGGCGGCAGCTCGTGGGACAAGGCGGCGAACGCCGGCCTGACCGTCAGGGAAGTCGGCGAAGCCGTCCGTGATGCCGATTTCGTCATGCTGCTCCTGCCCGACGAGAACATCGCCAAGGTCTACCGCGAGGACGTCGAGCCGAACATCAAGAAGGGCGCCGCCCTCGGCTTCGCCCACGGCTTCAACATCCACTTCGGCCAGGTTTCGCCGCGCGCCGACATCGACGTCGTCATGATCGCGCCGAAGGCGCCGGGCCACACGGTCCGCGGCACGTACGCGCAAGGCGGCGGCACGCCGTGCCTGATCGCGATCCACCAGGATTCCACGGGCAAGGCACGCGACCTCGCGCTGTCGTACGCCTCGGCGATCGGCGGCGGCAAGGCCGGCGTGATCGAGACGTCGTTCCGCGAAGAGACCGAGACCGACCTCTTCGGCGAACAGGTGGTGCTGTGCGGCGGTGCGACGGCGCTGATCCAGGCCGGTTTCGAAGTGCTGGTGGAAGCCGGCTACGCGCCCGAGATGGCGTACTTCGAGTGCCTGCACGAGCTGAAGCTGATCGTCGACCTGATCTACGAAGGCGGCATCGCGAACATGCGCTACTCGATCTCGAACAACGCCGAGTACGGTGACTTCACGCGCGGCCCGCGCATCATCACCGAAGACACCAAGAACGAGATGCGCCGCATCCTCAAGGAAATCCAGACGGGTCAGTACGCCCAGGAATTCCTGCTGGAGAACCAGACCGGTGCGACGAAGCTCGGTGCCATGCGCCGGATCGGCCGCGAACACGAGATCGAACGCGTCGGCGCCAAGCTGCGCGACATGATGCCGTGGATCAAGAAGAACCGTCTGGTAGACACGACCCGCAACTGATCGCGGGCTGAAACATCGGGGCACGCAGAGGCGCGGAAGACCCGCCGCTGCCTGCCCCGCCCCCGCAGCCTCGCACCTCCAGTTCCAGCGCACGTCCCACCGTGCATCAGCCCCTCAGTCCCTTTGCCCGATCCATTGCCTAACTCATATCCCCATCCGCTGATCGCCCGTGAAGGCTGGCCCTTCCTCGGACTGTCCGTCGCCGCGTCGATCGCCGTGACCATCTTTGCCGGCTGGTGGTCGCTGCCGCTCTGGATCGTCTCGCTGTTCGTCCTCCAGTTCTTCCGTGACCCGCCCAGGCCGATCCCGAAGGCCGCGAACGCCATCCTCGCGCCGGCCGACGGACGCATCGTCGTCGTGGGCAAGGTGCGTGACCCCTACCTCGATCGCGACGCGCTGAAGATCAGCGTGTTCATGAACGTCTTCAACGTGCACTCGAACCGCAGCCCGGTCGACGGCGACGTGAAGCGTGTCTGGTACAACCCGGGCAGCTTCCTGAACGCGGCCCTCGACAAGGCCTCGCTCGAGAACGAGCGCAACGCGCTCCACATCCACACCCGCTCCGGCGTCGACATCACGTGCGTGCAGGTTGCCGGGCTCGTCGCGCGCCGCATCCTCTGCTACGTGGGTGCCGGCGACCGCCTCGACCGCGGCCAGCGCTACGGTTTCATCCGCTTCGGTTCGCGCGTCGATCTGTACCTGCCGCCGGACGCACGTCCCCTCGCGCAGGTCGGCGACAAGGTTTACGCCTCGTCGACCATCGTGGCAGAGTTGAACTGAGTCCCCCACGAGCGGGCTGCGTGAACGACGCCGCCCGATCCGCGTCTCACCGACAGTCTCCCCGGAGGTTCCAGCATGGATGAGGATCAGGTCCCCAGCCGCTGGCTCGCGCGGCGCAAGTTCCGGCCAGGCATCTACTGGCTGCCGAATGCCATCACGACCGCCGGGCTGTTCGCGGGCTTCTACGCCATCGTGCAGGCCATGAACAACCGCTTCGGTGCCGCCGCTGCCGCGATCTTCATAGCGATGGTGTTCGATGGCCTCGATGGTCGGGTCGCCCGTCTCACCCGTACCCAGAGCGACTTCGGGGCGGAGTTCGATTCGCTGTCGGACATGGTCGCCTTCGGTGCCGCGCCGGCGCTCGTCGTCTACGAATGGGCGCTTCGCGGACTCGGCAAGTTCGGCTGGGCCGCGGCGTTCGCCTACTGCGCCTGCGCCGCGCTGCGCCTCGCCCGCTTCAACACGAACATCGGCGTCGTCGACAAGCGCTACTTCCAGGGGCTGCCCAGCCCCGCGGCCGCCGCGCTCGTCGCGGGCTTCGTCTGGGCGGCGGACACCTTCCGCTATCACGGCCCGGAGCTCGACTGGTTCGCCGTTGCCATCACGGCACTGGCCGCCTTCACGATGGTGAGCGACATCCGCTACTGGAGCGGCAAGGACATCAACATCCGGAAGAGCATTCCCTTCTGGGGCGTCGTCGTGCTGGCACTCGGCGTCGCCGCGGTGTTCTTCCTCGCGGACAATCTGCCCGAGGTGCTCTTCATCATCGCGGCGCTCTACGCGCTGTCCGGCTACGCGTTGCTGGTCGCCGGGCTGTTCCGCCCGCGTCCGCCGGCGCCGCCCGCGCCGTCCGAGTAGCGCACGCCGGGCCGGCTCCCGCGTCTCGCGGACCGGCCTGCGCGACGATCCGCCGATCATCGTCGCGGCCTGTGGATCCCATAGGCAAAAAGTGATTGCCGCTCGGCGCGCACGCCCCTTATATTCGGGTCATGAGTACCGCAGCCAG
This sequence comes from Pseudomonadota bacterium, assembly GCA_963205165.1. GTDB lineage: Bacteria > Pseudomonadota > Gammaproteobacteria > Burkholderiales. The sequence continues at coordinate 7,195 of CAUJJX010000250.1, forward strand.
CCCAATGCTTCACCTCTCCCCGACCGGCCTTCCCCTGCCGTCCGGGCTGCTGCTGCGCGGCCGCGCGCACTGATACCCCACCCCCATCTCAGAGCAGTGAATCCCCCTCCGGACCTTGATCCGTCCGGGGACCGTTCGTAGCGTTCCGCGCTGCCAGCGACGGCGTATGTGCCCCGGCTCGCGCAACCGACCAGGAGAGCAGCAATGACCGACCGACTCATGATTTTCGACACCACGCTCCGCGACGGCGAGCAGAGCCCCGGTGCCTCCATGACCCGTGACGAGAAGATCCGCATCGCGCGGCAGCTCGAGAAGCTCCGCGTCGACGTCATCGAGGCCGGCTTCCCCGCCGCGTCCAACGGTGACTTCGAGGCCGTGAAGGCCGTCGCCGGCATCATCAAGGACTCCATCGTCTGCGGCCTCGCCCGCGCGAACGACAACGACATCCGTCGCGCCGGCGAAGCACTCGCCGACGCGAACGCCGGCCGCATCCACACGTTCATCGCGACCTCGCCGATCCACATGCAGATGAAGCTCCGGATGGCGCCGGAGCAGGTGATCGAGCAGGCGGTGAAAGCCGTGAAGCTGGCCCGCAGCTATCGCGACGACGTTGAGTTCTCCCCCGAGGACGCCGGCCGGTCCGAGCCCGATTTCCTCTGCCGCATCCTCGAGGCCGTCATCGACGCGGGTGCCACGACGATCAACGTGCCCGACACTGTCGGCTACACGATGCCCGAGCAGTTCGGCGGCCTCATCCGCACCTTGCGCGAACGCATCCCGAACGCCGACAAGGTCGTCTGGTCGGTCCACTGCCACAACGACCTCGGCCTCGCCGTCGCCAATTCGCTCGCCGCCGTGACCAACGGTGCGCGCCAGGTGGAATGCACGATCAACGGCCTCGGCGAGCGCGCGGGCAATGCGGCCCTGGAAGAGATCGTGATGGCCGTCCGCACGCGCCGCGACTTCTTCGCGTGCGACACGCGCATCGACACGACGCAGATCGTCCCGGCGTCGAAGCTCGTCTCCGCGATCACCGGCTTCCCGGTGCAGCCGAACAAGGCGATCGTCGGCGCCAACGCGTTCGCGCACGAGTCCGGCATCCACCAGGACGGCGTGCTCAAAAGCCGCGAGACGTACGAGATCATGCGTGCGGAAGACGTGGGCTGGAGCCACAACAAGCTCGTGCTCGGCAAGCTCTCGGGCCGCAACGCGTTCCGCCAGCGCCTGAAGGAACTCGGCATCGAGATGGAGTCCGAGGAGTCCGTCAATGCCGCCTTCGCGCGCTTCAAGGACCTCGCCGACCGCAAGTCGGAGATCTTCGACGAGGACCTCCAGATGCTCGTGTCCGAAGAGGCCGCGGGCCAGGTCGGCGAGCACTACAAGCTCGTGTCGATGAAGACGCAGTCCGAGACCGGCGAGAAGCCGACGGCCACCGTCGTGATCGGCGAAGGCAGCGACGAACGCCATGCGGATGCCACCGGCAGCGGCTCGGTCGACGCGGTCTTCCGCGCCATCGAGTCGATCGCCGGCAGCGGCGCCGATCTCCAGCTGTTCTCGGTCAACGCCATCACCGGCGGCACCGACGCGCAGGGCGAGGTCACGGTCCGGCTCAAGAAGGAAGGCCGCATCGTGAACGGCGCGGGCGCGGACACCGACATCGTCGTCGCGTCGGCGAAGGCCTACATCAGTGCGCTCAACAAGCTGCACTCGAAGCTGGAGCGGGCGCACCCGCAGGTGTGATCGAGGCCGGCGTCAGGCGTCAGGCGACAGGCGACAGGCGACAGGCGACAGCATCGCCGCATTTCGTCCGGTGCCTGCAACGAAAAAGCGGCCCGGCCTCCATCGGAGGTCGGGCCGTTTCGTTTCCGCGTCCCGTCGCATCCCGTGCCGGACGGCAAGGATCTCCTACGTGCTCCGCGCGAGCCGCGCATTCGCGAACGCGAGCCGCTCGGCCAGCACGCGCAGGAGCGTTCTCGCGAGCTTCAGCTGCGTGCCTGCCGACTGCTTCGCCAGCAGCTCCGGGGTGAATTCCGCGATCAGCGCATCGGTCGTCGTCTGCACCGTCGCGCTGCGGATCGCGGTCGGACCCTG
>CAUJJX010000251.1 GCA_963205165.1 Pseudomonadota bacterium
CGCGCCGTCCCGCGGACGCTGCGCGAAGCCGTCGTCGAACCCTTCCACGAATTCATGGGACGCGCGGGCTGGCGCGGCGCCGCGTGGGTGCTCGGATTCATCTTTCTCTACAAGCTCGGCGACAGCATGTGCACGGCGCTCGCGACGCCGTTCTACCTCGACATGGGATTCGCGAAATCCGACATCGGCCTGATCGCGAAGAACGCGGGTCTGTGGCCCAGCGTGATCGGCGGCCTCATCGGCGGGCTCTGGATGGTGAAGCTCGGCATCAACCGCGCGCTGTGGCTGTTCGGCGTCGTGCAGGTCGCGTCGATCGTGGGCTTCGCGTGGCTCGCGCAGATCGGGCCGTTCCCGACGATCGGCGCCGCGGAACGCACGATCCTCGCGCTCGTGATCGGCGGCGAGGCGCTCGGCGTCGGACTCGGCACGGCGGCGTTCGTCGCGTACATCGCGCGCGCCACGCATCCGAGCTTCACCGCGACGCAGTTCGCGCTCTTCACGAGTCTGGCGGCCGTGCCGCGCACGTTCGCGAATGCTGCGACCGGCTGGCTCGTGGAACTGCTCGGCTGGCCCGGCTTCTTCTGGCTCTGCTTCGCGCTCGCCCTGCCGGGCATGGCGCTGCTGACGAAGGTCGCGCCGTGGCGTGTCGACACGAGCGGCGCCCCCACCGCGGACTCGCCCGCATGAGCACGCCGATCACGCTCCAGCCGGCGACACCGCGCATCGCGTTCACGGCGCTGCCGCCGCTCGCGTTGTACGTGCACATCCCGTGGTGCCTGCGGAAATGCCCGTACTGCGATTTCAATTCGCACGAGGCGAAGGGCGAGGTGCCGGAACACCGCTACGTCGACGCACTGATCGCCGATCTCGAACAGGCGCTGCCGCTCGTGTGGGGCCGGCCGGTGCACAGCATCTTCTTCGGCGGCGGCACACCGAGCCTCTTCGCACCGGAATCGCTCGACCGGTTCCTGTCGGCCGCGCGCGCACTGCTGCCGATCGAGCCCGACGCCGAGATCACGCTCGAAGCGAATCCGGGGACCTTCGAGCAGGCGAAGTTCGCGGCCTTCCGGGCGCTCGGCATCAACCGGCTGTCGATCGGCATCCAGAGTTTCGACGGCGGGATGCTGAAGTCGCTCGGGCGCGTCCACGACGACCGCGAAGCGCATCGCGCCGTCGAGATCGCCGCACGCAACTTCGACAACTTCAATCTCGACCTGATGTACGCGCTCCCCGGCCAGTCACCGGAACAGGCCGCGGTCGACATCCGCGAAGCCGTCGCCGCGGGCGCGCCGCACGTGTCGGCGTACCACCTGACGATCGAGCCGAACACGTACTTCCACCGCTATCCGCCGGCCGTGCCCGACGACGACACGTCGGCCGGCATGCAGATCGCGCTGGAGGAGATGCTCGCCGCCGCGGGGTACGAGCACTACGAGACGTCCGCGTTCGCGCGGCCGGGCCGGCAGGCACGACACAACCTCAACTATTGGCGCTTCGGGGACTACCTGGGGATCGGGGCGGGCGCCCACGGGAAGCTGAGCTTCCGCGACCGGGTGCTGCGGCAGGTGCGGCACCGGCATCCGCGCGACTACATGGATCGCACGCTCGCGGGCGATGCGGTGCAGACCGCGCAGGACGTCACGGTCGACGAACTGCCGTTCGAATTCATGATGAACGCGCTGCGTCTGACGGGCGGATTCCCGACGACGCTGTTCACGGAACGCACGAGCCTGCCGCTGTCGGCGGTGCTGCCGCGCCTCGCGGACGCCGAGCGCCGCGGGTTCATCGAACGCGACGCGATGCAGGTGCGTCCGACGGAGACGGGCCAGCGGTTCCTGAACGAGCTGCTGCAGATCTTCCTGGAAGACTAGGGCCTGTCACACCTGCGCAGTCGGTACGCACACCCTCGGGTGCGCGATCTGCAACCGCGCCGCCGCGCTAGACCCGACGCCGGAACAGCAGGTCCCAGACGCCGTGCCCGAGCCCCAGCCCGCGGGACTCGAACTTCGTCTGCGGACGCGTCCCGGGCCGCGGCGCGAAATCGGCCGCGGTGTTCTCCAGCAGCGGTTCGCCGCGCAGCACCTCGAGCATCTGCTGGGCGTATGCCTCCCAGTCGGTCGCGAGGTGCAGGTAGCCGCCGGGCTTCAGCCGCGACGCGAGCAGCGCCACGAATTCCGGCTGGATCAGCCGGCGCTTGTGATGGCGCTTCTTCGGCCACGGGTCGGGAAAGAAGATGTGCGCGCCGTCCAGGCTCGCCTCGGGCAGCATGTGGCGCAGCACCTCGACGGCGTCGTAGCGGATCACGCGGAGGTTCGCGATGCCCGCGGCCTCCATCAGCATCAGCAGGTTGCCGACGCCGGGCGCGTGGACCTCGATGCCGAGATAGTCGGTCGCGGGGTTCGCCTGCGCGATCGCGGCCGTCGTCTCGCCCATGCCGAAACCGATCTCGAGCACGTGCGGCGCGTCGCGCCCGAAGACGGTCGCGAGGTCGATCGGCGCATCCCGGTAACTCACGCCGAGGCGCGGCAGCAATGTCTCGATGGCGCGCTGCTGGGCGTTCGACGTGCGGCTCTGGCGCAACACGAAGCTGCGGACCGGGCGGGGCGTGCCCTCGGGGGGCGGCGGGGCGTACGGACGTTCCACGGACATCAGGCGGCCTGGCTGTTCGCCGGCGCGATCAGGCCGGTCTGCGGCGAGCTGGGCGCGGCGCTGTAGAGCTTCTTCGGCATGCGGCCGGCGCGGAAGGCATCGCGCCCCGCCTCGACGGCCCGGCCCATCGCGCGCGCCATCAGGACCGGGTCACGCGCGGCGGCGATTGCGGTGTTCATCAGGACACCGTCGCAACCGAGTTCCATCGCGATCGCGGCGTCCGACGCGGTGCCGACACCGGCATCGACGATCACCGGGACGTTCGCCTGATCGATGATGATCTGGAGGTTCCACGGATTGAGGATGCCCATGCCCGAGCCGATCAGCGACGCGAGCGGCATCACGGCGACGCAGCCGACTTCTTCGAGCTGCTTCGCGATGATCGGATCGTCGGAGGTGTAGACCATCACCTTGAAGCCGTCGGCGACGAGCGTCTTCGCGGCGGCGATCGTCTCGATCACGTTCGGATAGAGCGTCCGCGGATCGCCGAGCACCTCGAGCTTCACGAGGTCGTGGCCGTCGAGCAGTTCGCGCGCGAGGCGGAGCGTCCGGACGGCGTCGTCCGCGGTGTAGCAGCCCGCCGTGTTCGGCAGCAGCGTGAACCGCGACGGCGGGACGGCATCGAGCAGGCTGGGTTCGTCCGGGTTCTGGCCGATGTTGGTGCGCCGGATCGCGACAGTGACGATTTCCGCGCCGCTCGCCTCGATCGCGTCACGGGTTTCCGCGAAGTCGCGGTACTTGCCCGTGCCCACGAGCAGGCGGGAACGATAGGCGCGGCCGGCGATGACCAGCTGATCTGGCATGACAGGATCTCCGATGGGGGGTGCGGCTGGCGACGGCGGCTGGGCCATGCAACGGGGCCGGGGAGTCAGCCGCCGCCCACGGCGACGACGATCTCGATGCGGTCGCCGTCGGCGACGCAGGCCTGCGCGTGCTCGCTGCGGGGGACGATCCGACCGTTGCGTTCCAGCGCCACGCGCCTGCCCGCGAGGCCGAGCTGCTCCAGCAGGGCGGCGAAGGTCAGGGGGGTGTCGAGCCGGTGGGTGTCGCCGTTGACGACGATGGTGATCACGGCGGTGGAACTCTTGTTGCTGAACGGTGGAATCGAACGGGCCCGAAGTATACGCGGGCGACCGACGGGATTGCGCGGCGGGATCCAACCCCGCGCATTCATTGAACAAACCCGGTACGGCGCGCTTTCCGATGCGCCGTCACCCCTGTCGGGACACCTTACATATGCTGGCACGCTGGTCCTGGATCCTCTGGCAGCTCTTCATCGTGGCCCTCGCGGTGCCCCTTTTCTGGGGCGTCGGCTGGATGATGAGACACGGCCATCAGCAGACGACGCACACGATGATGCTCGTCTTCCGCTCCACCATCGTCGTGATGCTCACGGTCGCGACGTGCTCGGTGCTCAACCTCTGGCTCTACCTCAAGGGCAAGCACACGTCGCAGTCCGGCCGGCTCCTGGCGAAGGGCTTCTTCTGGACGCTCCTGCTCGCCGTCCTGGCCGTCGTCTGGGTGCGCTCGCTCTACGTCGCCGTCTTCGACGACATGTCGGAAATCGGCGCCTTCGCCGGCTGGTTCACGTTCTCGATGATGCTGATCGGCTTCTTCGTCTTCAACGGCGCCGTGATGTGGCGCAAGGCCCATCCCCGTCGGTCGAACCGCCGTCGGCAGAGCCGCCGCCCGCGGCGCGAAGGGAATCGTCCCGGCCTCGCATGACCGTCCGCGGCGGCTGGGCGCGCCGGTTGCCGCGGAACCCCTGACCACGCGATCGGCGCGCGGGTAAAGTCGGGGCCCGATCCCGATCTCCCGGGGCACCGCGCCGCACCGCCCGACGGTCGCGACCGCGCACGCCCCCGCTTCCGCCGATGCGTCTTCCCCGCCGCCAGGACCTGCGCCCGCCCCGCGTCTCGACGCGCTTCGTCCACGTCTGGCGCCGCAACCTTCTCGTCTGGCGCCGGCTCGCGATCCCGTCGCTGCTCGGCAATCTCGCCGACCCGATGCTCTACATGCTGGCCCTGGGCTTCGGCCTCGGCAGCCTGCTGCCCGAGATCGAAGGCACCCGGTACATCGTCTTCCTGGCCGCCGGGACCGTCGCCTACAGCACGATGAACAGCGCGACCTTCGAGGCGCTGTACTCGGCGTTCTCGCGCATGCACGTGCAGAAGACATGGGAAGCCATCATGAACGCGCCCGTCGACCTCGACGACATCGTGCTGGCCGAGGCGGTATGGGCCGCGTCGAAGAGCCTGCTGTCGGGCACGGCGATCCTCGTCGTGATCTGGGTGCTCGGCCTGTCGCATTCGCCGCTCACGCTCTGGATCGTGCCGCTCGCGTTCCTGATCGGGCTCACCTTCGGATCGATGGCGCTCGTGATGAACGCGTTGTCGCCCAGCTACGATTTCTTCATGTACTACTTCACGCTCGTGATGACGCCGATGACGCTGCTGTGCGGCGTCTTCTTCCCGGTGACACAGCTGCCCGCCGCGCTGCAGGGCGTGTCGCAGGTGCTGCCGCTCTATCACGCGATCGCGCTCACGCGGCCGCTGGTCCGCGGCGTGGTGCCGGACGACGTCCTCCTGCACGTGATCGTGCTGCTCGCGTACGCCGCCACGGCCTTCTGGCTGGCGCTCGCGTTCACGCGCCGGCGCCTGCTGAACTGACGACGATGCCCGCCGCGCCGCACGACGATGCCTGGTGGACCGCGCCACCCGAGGCGATCGTGCGCGACGTCGCGTCGAGCGCCGCAGGCCTGACGAACGCGGAAGCGGCCCGGCGACTCGCGGAGTTCGGCGCCAACCGCCTCGCGGACTCGGACCGCCGCGCACCGTGGCGCGTGTTCATCGCGCGCTTCCGCAATCCGCTCGTGCTCGTGCTGCTCGCGGCGAGCGTGCTGTCCGGCATCACCGGCGACCTCACCGGCTGTCTGATCATCGCGTCGATGGTCCTGCTGTCCGTGACGATCGACACCGTGCAGGAAGTCCGCGCGGGCCGCGTCGCCGATCGCCTGAAGGGCTCGGTCGCGTTGCACGAGCGCGTGCTGCGCGACGGCACCGCGGTCGATCGTCCGCTCGAAGCGATCGTCCCCGGCGACGTCGTGCTGCTGGCAGCCGGCGACCTGATCCCGGCGGACTGCCTCGTGCTCGACGCGAAGGACTGCTTCGTCCAGCAGTCGCTGCTCACCGGCGAGTCGTATCCGGTCGAGAAACACGCCGGCACCCCGGGCACGGACGGCAGCCTCGAAGCGGCGTCGAACGCCGTCTTCGCCGGCAGCTCTGTCATCAGCGGATCCGCGACCGTGCTCGTCGTGCGCACCGGACGGAAGACCGCGATGGGCGCCATCGCGCAGAGCCTCACCCGCGAACCGCCGCCCACGGCCTTCGAACTCGGTACGCGACGCTTCGGCCTGTTGATCATGCGGCTCACGCTGCTGCTCGTGTTCTTCGTGCTGCTGCTGAACGTGTTCCTCGACAAGCCGTGGCCCGAGGCCTTCCTGTTCGCAGTCGCGCTCGCCGTCGGCCTCACGCCCGAACTCCTGCCGATGGTCGTCACCGTGACGCTTGCGACCGGCGCCCTGCGGATGTCGCGCCAGCACGTCGTCGTGCGCCGCCTCGCCGCAATCCAGAACCTCGGCAGCATGGACGTGCTCTGCACCGACAAGACCGGCACGCTGACCGAGGCGCGCATCCGCCTGGAGAAGCACATCGGGCCCGACGGGGACGAGGCCGACCGCGTGCTCGAACTCGCGTATCTCAACAGCGCCTTCGAGACCGGCCTGCGCAGCCCGCTCGACGACGCGATCCTCGCGCACTCGCACATCGATGTGAGCGGCTGGACGAAGATCGACGAGGTCCCGTTCGACTTCGAGCGACGGCGCGTGTCGGTGCTCGTCGACGACGGATCCGCCCGGCTGCTCGTGGTGAAAGGCGCGGCAGAGGAGATCGTCGGGCTCTGCGCGCACTACGAGGAAGCCGGCCCCGGCTTCCGGCGCGTGCTCGACGACGAGGCGCACGCGCGGCTCATCGCGCTTCATGACTCGCTCGCCGACGAAGGCTTCCGCGTGCTCGGCATCGCCTGCAAGGATGTCGACCGCGACCATCCGCACGCCGTCGTCGGCGACGAAACGGCGCTCGTGTTCGTCGGTTTCGCGGCGTTCCTCGACCCGCCGAAGGAATCCGCGGCCGAAGCACTCTCGCAGCTCGCGACGTCGGGCGTCACCGTGAAGATCGTCACGGGCGACAACGAACGCGTGACGCAGCATGTCTGCCGGATGCTCGGGCTCGACGTGCACGGCGTGGTCACCGGCGCGGAAGTCGCGAAGCTCGACGACACCGCGCTGCGTGCGCGGGTGGAAACCGCCAACCTCTTCTGCCGCGTCTCGCCGGCGCAGAAGAGCCGCGTGATCCAGGCGCTGCGCGCCGCCGGACACGTCGTCGGCTATCTCGGCGACGGCATCAACGACGCGCCGTCGCTGCGCGCGGCCGACGTCGGGCTGTCGGTCGACACCGCCGTCGATGTCGCCCGCGAGGCCGCCGACATGATCCTGCTGCAGCAGGATCTCCGCGTGCTGCATGCGGGCGTGCTCGAAGGCCGCCGCACGTTCGGCAACATCATGAAGTACGTGATGATGGGCACCAGTTCCAACTTCGGGAACATGTTCAGCATGGCGGGCGCATCGCTCATCCTGCCCTTCCTTCCGATGCTGCCGGCGCAGATCCTCCTGAACAACATGCTCTACGACCTCTCGGAAGTGCCGATCCCGATGGATCGCGTCGACGCGTCCGAGATCGCGCAGCCGCGCGCGTGGGACATGAAGTTCATCCGCGATTTCATGTGGGTCGTCGGGCCGGTGTCGTCGGTGTTCGACTTCCTCACCTTCGGCCTGCTGCTGCACTGGCTGCACGCCGACGAACGCCTGTTCCAGACAGGCTGGTTCGTCGAATCGCTCGCGACGCAGGTGCTCGTGATCTTCGTGATCCGGACGCGCGGCAATCCGTTCGCGAGTCGCCCCGCACCGTGGCTCGTCGCGACCGCGATCGCGATCGTCGCCATCGGGGCGCTGCTGCCGTTCACGCCGCTCGGCGCATGGTTCGGATTCGTGCCGCCGCCGGCCGGGTTCTACGCCGCCGTCGGCGTGATGGTCGTCGCGTATCTGGGGCTGGTGGAACTGGTCAAGCGGGCGTTCTATCGTCACCATGCGGCGCGATCGCGCGTCGCGTGACGCTTCCAGGGCCTGTTAACACTACGGATGCCAGTGCGAACGAACGTCTCGGCGTGCAGGGCAAGGCGGACGACGCCGCCATGCGCGCCGAGACGTTCATTCCCTCCGGGTTGCCGGCGTGAACGCGCCGGCAACGCATCTGGCATCCGTAGTGTTAACAGACCCTAACCTTCCCGGAACCACCATGCTCGTCGTCAAAGCCCTCCACATCCTGTTCGTCACCTCGTGGTTCGCCGGCCTGTTCTACCTGCCGCGCATCTTCGTGAACCTCGCGATGGAAGACGCGCCCGTCGCCCGCGATCGCCTGCTGCTGATGGCCCGCAAGCTCTACCGCTTCATGACGATCCTCGCGGTGCCGGCGCTCGCGCTGGGCCTGTGGCTGTGGCTCGGTTACGGGATCGGCGGTGGCTGGATGCACGCGAAGCTCGCGCTGGTCGTCGTGCTGATCGGCTACCACCACGGCTGCGGCCGGCTGCTCGCGAAGTTCGAGGCCGGCACGAACACCCGGTCGCACAAGTGGTATCGCTGGTTCAACGAACTGCCGGTCGTCGTGCTGCTGGCAGTCGTGCTGCTCGTGGTGGTGAAACCCTTCTGACGAACCTCACGACGCCTCGTCGAACGGCGGCTCCGGAAGCTCCATCGGCACCGGCATCCGCCCGATGAACTGGTCGAGGATGATCCGGCGCGCGTAGGCCGACAGCTTCAGCCCCGCGGCGGTGGCGAGGTCCGAGAGATCGTCGCGGACCCGTGGCGGCACGAACACCCGGACGTCCGCGACGTTCTTCCCGAGGTCGGGCCGGTAGCTCGGCGAACGCGACGCCGCGGCCCGCGGACGCTGCGTCACCCACGCGGCCTCCGCGCCGTACTGCGCATGCAGGTCGCACCAGCCGTAGAGATGCGTGAAGAGCAGCTGCGACACGAGCCCGGACTTCGAGGTGCCGAGCCGCAGCGACCAGTCGTCGAGCAGCCCCTCGACACTCTCCGGCAGCCATATCTTGAGGGACACGGGCTCGGCATCGAGGAAGCCGAAATCGCGACCGGTGCCGCGGGCGGCCGCGCGGAAACGCCGCCGCGGCGCGAGTTCGTCCAGGGGATCGTCACGGTCCGGCATACTCCCTCGCGTCGGGTATTCGTATGCCGGGAGCTTAACCGTGACCTCTCGCTTCGTGAACGTCCTGCGCGTGCTGCGCGCCGCATTCGTCCGGCGCCGGGCGCTTTCCGTCATCGGCGCCGTCGCGCTGGCCAGCCTCGCCGGACCCGCGAACGCGGACACCGCACCGCCGCCCCGCGCCCGGGTGCTCATCCAGACGACGCTGACGGCGGGCCTCGCCCACCACGACGCGAAGGCCGTCTGGACCGATCTCGCCGAGGGTGACGCCCTCGACCTCGTCCGCGAATCCGGCAATGCGCACGACCCCGACGCCGTGCGCGTCGAGTGGCGCGGACGCGTGCTCGGCTACCTCCCGCGGGGCGACAACAGCGACGTCGCCCGCCAGCTCGACCGCGGGCAGGCCCTCGCCGCGACCATCCGCAGCATCGCGAAATACCGCAACCATCGCCGCAAACTGGTGATCGACATCCACGCGGCGCTTTGAGGCGCGGCCCGCACCACCGGATAATCCGCGCATGGCCATGACAAAACCCCGGCGCGACCAGACGCCCCGCAACAATCTCGACCAGTTCTTCTGCCCCTGCCCGCGCGGCCTCGAAGCCGCGCTCGCCGAGGAGCTCACGGAACTGGGCCTCGCGCAGATCACCGTCACGCCGGGCGGCGTCGGATTCGCCGGCCGCTGGGCCGACTGCTATCGCGCCAACCTGCTGAGCCGCATCGCGAGCCGCGTGCTCTGGCGCGTCGGCCACGACCGCTACCGCGACGAGAACGACATCTTCCAGACGGCGCTGCGACTGCCCTGGCCCGCGTGGTTCGAGGTGCACGACACGATCCGCGTGAACGTCTCGGCGATCCGCAGCCCGGTCCGCAGCCTCGAATTCGTCACGCTGCGCATCAAGGACGCCATCTGCGACCGCTTCCGCGACGAGACCGGCGAGCGCCCGAGCGTCGACACGATCGACCCCGACGCCCGCATCCACGCCTTCCTGACCGACCGCGAAGTCACGTTCTATCTCGACACGTCCGGCGAGGCGCTCTTCAAGCGCGGCGCCCGGCGCGAGGTCGCCGTCGCCCCGCTGCGCGAGAACCTCGCGGCCGGCATCCTCCGGCTCACGGGCTGGACGCCCGACGAACCCCTCGTCGATCCGATGTGCGGCGGCGGCACCTTCCTCGCCGAAGCCGCGCAGATCGCGCTGGGCATCGCTCCCGGTCTCGGCCGGCGCTTCGGCTTCGAGCGCCTGCGCGTGTTCGACGAGGATCTCTGGAAGCGCACCCGCGCGGCTGCGATGCAGGTCCCCACGGATCGTCCGAAGCCACGCCTCTACGGCTCGGACATCGACCCCGTCGCGCTCGCTGCGGCCCGCGTGAACCTCGCCGAGGCGGGCGTGCTCGACTTCGTGGAACTGCGGCAGGCCGACGTGCTCGACCTCGAACCGCCCCCGGGCGAAGGCGTGCTCGTCGCGAATCCGCCCTACGGCGAGCGCATGGGCACGACGGCGCAGCTGCACGCGTTCTACCCGCTGCTCGGCGATCGCCTGAAGAAGCACTGGTCCGGCTGGCGCGCGTATCTCTTCAGCGCCGACATGGAGCTTGCGAAGCTGATCCGCCTGAAGGCCTCGCGCCGCACACCGCTCTTCAACGGTCCGCTCGAATGCCGGCTGTTCGAGTACCGGATGGTCGCGGGCACGCATCGCGGCAAGCCCGGCGCGGCGGACGAGGGCGCCCCCGCCGACGGCGCGACGCCCGACGCCGCGACGCCCGACAGCCCGACCGCATGACCCCGGGGCGCTCGCTTGCGGTGACGCGGCCGGCAGGCCGGATCCTCCACCACGCATCGAGCACCATGCCGGACCACCGAGGGAGCCCTGCCCCATGAAGACCGTCTCGCGCAGGCGCTTCGGCGCCCTCGTCGGATCCCTGATGGCCAGGGGCCTGGTAATGGCCACCGGCCTGGTGACGGCCGGCGGCCTCGTGATGACCGGCGGCCTCGTGCCGGCCGCCGTCGCCGCCCCGACGGACTACCCGACCCGCCCCGTCCGGATCGTCGTGCCGTTCGCGGCCGGCAGCGCGACCGACACCTTCGCGCGGGTCCTCGCGAACGAGCTCACGCAGCGCCTCGGGAAGAACTTCATCGTCGACGACCGCCCCGGCGCCTTCGGCCAGATCGCGGCCGTCCACGTGGCGAAGAGTCCGGCCGACGGCTACACGATCTTCCTCACGACGAACTCGACGCACTCGTCGAACCAGCACCTCTACAAGTCGCTCCAGTACGACCCCGTGAAGGATTTCGAGCCCGTGGCCCGCACGGCCAACCTGCCGTTCATGGTCGTGGTCGGCGCAGACTCTCCTGCGAAGTCACTGGCGGACCTGCTCGCACTGGCCCGGTCCCGGCCCGACGGTCTGACGTACGCGATGGCGAGCACCTCGTCGCTCATCGCGTCCGAGACCATCGCGAAGCTGGGCGGCGTGAAGCTCTCCGGCGTGATGTACAAGGCGAGCCCGCAGGCCATCGGCGACGTCGCGGCCGGCCGCGTCGATTTCATGGCGGCCGACTTCGTGACGGCGATGCCGCAGATGTCCGGCGGCCGCGTCCGGGTGCTGGCCGTCGCGGACGACCGGCGCTCGGCGCTGCTGCCGAACGTGCCGGCCGTCGCCGAGACGCTGAAGGGATTCTCGTGCGGCTCGTGGAACGGCCTGTTCGTCCCGGCGGGCACGCCGAAGGCGATCGTCGACCGGCTC
>CAUJJX010000252.1 GCA_963205165.1 Pseudomonadota bacterium
CCCCGCCTCTCACGCAGGAAACGGAGCCAACATGTCTCGTGCCTTTCAGTCCCTGCGGTTCGCGGCGGCGAACGTCATCCCGGTGCTGTTGTTCAGCGGTCTCGCGACATCGGCGCACGCCGTCGACGTGCAGACCTTCACCGATCGTGCAGCCTTCCTCGCAGCGACCGGCGCGACGTCGGCCTCGGGATCACTCCCCGCCACCAGTTGCTGCGTCGTGTCGAGCACCATCGGAACGGTCACCTTCAGCAGCGGCGCAGGATTCGCGATCGACGACTATTCGCCGAGGCTTCCCGGCAATGAGTTGACCATCAACGGGCTGGAGCATCTGGGCATCGCGCTCGATGCACCTGCCTACGCACTGGGTTTCGAGTTCGTCGAGCCCGAGTTCGATCCGCTCGTCAACGCCGCGTTCGTCGAGTCCACGTTCACCATCGCGATCGCCGGCGTGGGCAGTTTCGCCTTCTCCCCGCCAAACGACGCCGGCGCATTCTTCGGTGTCTGGAGCAGCGTCGCCTTCTCCGGTGTGTCGATCACCGAGAGCGTCGGCGGCGCGGAGAACGAATTTTTCGGCGCGGTGTTCACGGGCACGACCGCCTTCGCGGCGCCGGTACCCGAGCCGGGCAATCTCGGCCTGCTGGCGCTCGGATTGCCGGCGCTGCTGGCGATGCGGTCCCGGCGCGGTCGCCCGGCTGCGCGCTGACGGCGGGCGCGCCCGCAGCCGGCTTCGTACGCCATCGCGGAGGTGGACCGCGAACGTATCCGGAATCAGCGCGGCGTCGGCCGTCGCGGCAACCTGCAACGCCGACACCCTGCGGTCTCAGGGTCGCTGCACCCTGCAGGTGACCGGCGGCACGTTGTCCTTCGCGTCGACGCGCACCTCGGTCTTCCAGCCGTAGCCCGTGCCCTCGGCGTCGTACTTCACGCCGGGTCCGCCAGCCTTCGCGAACACGACGCCGTACACGGGCATCATCGCCTGATGATCCTCGGGTCGCATCCACACCTCGCCGGTCGGACCTTCGTGCCGCAGGCCCTCCAGCGCCAGTGCGACCTTCAACGGATCGGCGGACTGCGCGCGCTCGATGGCGGCGGCGAGCATCACAGGAACGAGGTGGTTCGGCAGCCAGCAGCAGTCCTCCTTGAACTTCGTCCTCGAGACGAGCGCGCGGTCCTGGTAAGCGCTCTCGCCGATGTTGACGTGCCAGAACTGCACGGCGCGCACGGTGGCGTCACCCACCGCGCCGATGGCCGCAGGTGAACCGGTGAGGCCGCCCACCAGTGCGTAGAAGTCGACCTTCAGGCCGGCCTCCTTCGCGGCGCGCACCATCAGCGAGAGATCGTTTCCCCAGTTGCCGGTGATGACGGCATCGGCCTTCGACGCCGCGATCTTGGTGACGTAGGGCGCGAAATCCTTGACCTTGCCCATGGGGTGCAGCTCGTCGCCCACGATCTCGATGTCGGGTCTCCGCGCCGCCAGAAGCTCCCTCGCGGTCCGCGAGACGCTCTGGCCCCACGCGTAATCCTGGTTCATGAGATAGACCCGCCTGACGGACCTGTCGCGTGCGAGCGCTTCCGCGAACGCCGCGATCATCATCTGGCCGTGCGGCACGAACCGGAACAGCCAGAACTGGCACTTGTCGTTCGTGAGCGTCGGATCGAGCGACCCCATGTTGAGGAACAGCACGGCGCGATCCGGATTCCGGGCGTTGTGCTTCGCGATCGCGTCGTTCAGCGCATGCGCGACGTTCGAGCCGGACGCCTGCACGACGAAACGGATGCCCTGGTCGATCACGGACTGGAGCTGGATCGTGGCTTCCTGCGCGCTGCCCTTGTTGTCGAACTCCACGACCTCGAGCCGGCGGCCGAGCACGCCGCCGCGGGCATTGACGACGTCGACCTCGACCTTGAACTGACGGGCCCCCACCAGCGAGACATTCGCGAAGGGCCCCGAGAGTTGTTCGATCAGTGCGACACGGATGGGGTCGGCGGCGCTGCACGCGAGCGAACCGAGGGCCAGGACCGCGGTGAGCACGGCGACGACGACTAACTCGATGAACGAAACGAACGGTGCGGCGCGAACGGCCGAGATGCGATGCGTGCGGGACGACATGGCGTGGTCTCCTCCGGGGTGCGTCGCCCGCCTCGGGACCGGGGCGGGTCGCCATCGCAACGTACGGCCGCGCGACACACGGATTGCCTACGGATCGTCACACGAATGCCGCAAGTGCGGCGCGCAGCGCCGGGCCGCATGCGGGCGGTTGCCGATCGGACGACGGGACGCGATCGGCGCACATCGAAGGCGGGTACCGGCGGACCCGCGCCGGGACGGCACCGGCACTCACGCACCGATGCCCCGCGTCCCGGATGACTACTTCGGCACGGCCATCCTGCAGGTCGTCGGCGGCGCGACGTCCTTCGCCTCGATCCGGACGTCGGTCTTCCAGCCGTAGCCCGTCCCCTCGGCGTCGTACTTCACGGCACCGCCGGCCTTCGTGAAGGTCGCGATGTACTCCGGTGCGACGAGCTGGTGGTCG
>CAUJJX010000253.1 GCA_963205165.1 Pseudomonadota bacterium
ACGCGTTCGGCGCGCTCGACGGAAATACCGACGGCACGGCGGGCGACGACTACGTCACGCAGTTCGTCACGGCCGACACGGGCATCGTCACGATCGCGCTGCCGGACTACATGCGCGGCCCCGGCCAGACGGTGAACCTGCCGGCGGTGGGGCAGGGCATCCCGCTCGTGTTCGAGAGCGCGGGCGACGTGAAGACGCTGCGCTTCCACATCGACTACGACTCGCGGCTCGTCACGATCGGTGGAGCTGCCGCCGGTGCCGGTCTGCCGGCCGGCGCAGACGTGCGATTCGGCACCGAGATGATCGGTGCGGTGCTCGCGCGGGCGACCTTCACCATCGTCACCGACACGCCGATCGCGGCGGGCCGGCATGCGTTGCTGAAACTGCAGGCGAGCGTGCCGGCGACGGCAACGTACGCGCAGAAGCAGCCGCTCGTGCTCGGCATCGATTTCGTCAACGGCGACACGCAGGCGCAGGCGCTCGCGACGCTCGACGACGGGCTCCACGTGGTCGGGTACTTCGGCGATGCGGATGGCGACGCGAAGCTCACGACGTACGACGTTCAGAAGGTCGCGCGCATCGTGAGCGGCTTCGACACGGGGCTCGCGGCGTGGTCGCAGATCGCGCCGACGCTCGTGGCCGACATCAACGGCGACGGCCGCATGACCGCCATCGACACGAGCTGGCTGCTCGGCAAGGTGCGCGGGCAGGCGCGTCCGGAGATCCCGGACATCCCGCTCGACATCGTCGTGCAGCGCGGCGGCCCCGATCCGCTCGTCGACATGCCGCGCAACCTCGCGGCGCGCGTCGGCGAAACGGTGACGGTGCCGGTGCGGCTCGACAACACCGAGTTCCTCGAGGCGGCCGAGCTGCGGATCGTCTTCGATCCGGCGCTGCTCACGCTCACCGGCGTGCGTCGTGGCGGTGTCACGGGCGACTTCGACTTCTGGGTCGAGCGTCGCGAGGACGGCCTCGTCGTGATCGACACGGCGCGCATGCAGGCGCTGGGTGCGGGTCGCGGTGAACTGCTCCTGCTCGACTTCACGGTGCAGTCCGTCGGATCGGGCAGCGCCGTGATCGACATGCAGTCGGCGCGACTCAACGCGGGTGGCCTCACGCTCACGTACGAACCGCGCGTGGGCGACGATCCGACCGATGGTCGCATCACGCTGTCGGCGGCGCTTCCGGTTGCGCCGGCGGCCGACCAGGCGCTCGTCGCGACGGCAGCGTCGAAGGCGGGCGTCACGGGCACCGGTGTCGACTGGGACGCGAGCCTGCCGACGCAGCCGCTGCGGGCGGTCCCACCCGCGCCGGCGCGTCCGGTGTCCGAGGCGGCGTGGCAGCAGACGGCGTGGGCACGCGACCTCGCGCAGCGGTTGTCCGGACTCCCGGCGGAGGCCTCGTCGGAGTCCGGTCCCGGCCGGTTCGCGCGGCTCGTGCCCCGCGGCATTGCGCGGATCTTCCGAGGATGACGTCGAACGGCTTTACAACGGCATCGCCCGGCCTCGTGAGAAGGTCGGGCGATCAACGAGTTGGCGCATCGGGAACGTGCCTTGCGGAGCGTCGCGCGCACTTGCGAGCCCCGGTTCCCGCGGTCGCGAACAGACAGACAACAGGAGATCCACCGTGAAGACATTCCGCCAAACCCTGGCCGTGCTCGCACTGGCCTGCATCGCCCCCTTGGCCCAGGCCTTCACGCTCAGCGTCGCGCCGAGCAGCGTGCAGGTCGGCGAGACCGCCGTGCTGCAACTGGACGGCTCGTTCACCGATGTGTACGCGTTCGATGTCCTCGTGACGTTCGACCCGGCGCTTGTCGACGTCGGCGCCGGTGCGTTGGCCACCCCGACCGACGTCGACCCCGCGGCCATCCTCGATGCGGGCGTGGCGGGTGCGGCGGGGGCATTCGGCTTCGATGGTGCGATCAGCGCCGGATCGTTCTTCATCCAGTACATCGCGGATCCGCTCGATCCGCTCAACGTGACCGACGGCCGCATCCTGTCGATCCCGTTCCTGACGAAGGCTGCCGGCATCGCGTCGTTCTCGATGGAACTGTGCGTGATGGGTGAACTCGATTCGTGCGACCGCGGCAACGGCGGCACCGTGACGCCGATCTTCGTCGGCACGCGCCTGACCATCACGGGAACGCCCGGCCGCACGCCGGAACCCGGCTCGCTGCTCCTGCTCGGTGCCGCCGTGCTGGGCGCCGCAGGCGTCGTACGCGCCCGTCGCAGCTGATTCCGTCCCGATGGCGCTTCGCGCGCCGCAGCGGCCTCCACAACGCCCGCCGATCCGGTGGGCGTTGTCGTTTCCGCGATCCGTTCTCGAGCGCGCACGGATGCTCCGTGAAATGTCGCGTGGCTATAATCGATCGCACATTGCGAGGCGTGCCGCGTGATGTTTTCGACGGCATGCGCAGCGTGGTCAACCGCCCCTGCGGGCATCGTCCTCCGGAGTGAATCGCCATGACGAAAAACGAACTGAAGGAACAGAACGAGACCCTGCGGAATCTCCTGATGGAGATCCGAGACATGATCGATTCCGAGCTCGACGCGATGGACGATCTCGAGTCCGAGGATGAAGAGGAGGAGGAAGAAGAAGAGGAGGACTGACGATCTCGCGCGAGGAGCTTTACGCACCCGAAATCGTTGGGTATAGTGCGCGCCTTCCTCGGGGGGGTATAGCTCAGCTGGGAGAGCGCTTGCATGGCATGCAAGAGGTCA
>CAUJJX010000254.1 GCA_963205165.1 Pseudomonadota bacterium
GGACTCTGCTGCCATCGGTGCCTCGAAAGTGCACGCCGCAGCGAACGGTACGCGCGTCGCCTGGATCGTCACATGGTCGATGCCGAACCGGTCGTGGAGCTGCTGCGTAGCGTCCTGCAGGAACGCGTCGTCGGCCCCGCCGTCGGGCATGACGAGGTGGGCGGTCATCGCGGTCTCGGTGGTCCCCATGGCCCAGACATGCAGGTCGCGCACGTGCGCCACGCCTGGCAGCGCGGCCAGCGCCGCCTGCACGGCGCGCAGATCCACGCCCGCGGGAACGCCATCGAACAGCAGGTGGACTGACTGCTTCAACAGGCTCGCGGTACCGGCCACGATCACGACGGCGATGAGCAGGCTTGCCACCGGGTCGAGCCACAGCCACCCGAACGCAAGCGCGAGTCCACCTGCCACCACCACGCCTGCAGACACCAGCGCGTCAGCCGCCATGTGCATGAATGCGCCGCGGATGTTGAGATCGTCCTTGCGGCCGCGCATGAAGAGCAGCGCGGTGGCGGTGTTCACGACGATGCCGATGCCCGCGACGACCATGATCGTGACGCCCTCGATCGGCTGTGGCGAACCGAGCCGGTGCAGGGCTTCCCACGCGAGCGAGCCCATAGCCACGAGCAGCAGGACGGCATTCACGAACGCCGCGAGGATGCTCGCTCGCTTCCACCCGTAGGTGTGCCGGACGTCGGGACGCAGGCGCCCGGCCAGCAGCGCGCCCCACGCCAGCATGAGCCCAGCGACATCGCTCAGGTTGTGGCCGGCATCGGCCAGCAGCGCCAGCGAGTCGATCTTCCAGCCGTAGAACGCTTCGACGACGACGAACGCAGCATTGAGGCCGACGCCGATGGCAAACGCGCGATCGAAGCTCGCGGGTCCGTACTGGTGTTCATGGGCCGTGCTCAACTCGTCGGCACCTTCCGACGCAGGATGCCGGACAGTTCGGTACCCGGTGCCACGGTGTTGAACACGGTCCCGAACTTCTTCACGTTGTCGTGAAGAAGTTCGAGGCGACGATCGGATTCGTCGGTGTCCACCACGATCTCGTAGGTGATCGATTCCATTCTCGGAGGCACATCCTGACGGACGCCTTGGACGAAGACCTCGACGCCGCGCAGCTCGAATTTCAGGATCGGCGTGACGCGTTCGATTCCCTTGATCATGCAGGCCGACAGCGCAGCCAGCAGCAGTTCGGCGGGGTTGAACGCGTCGGGGTTACCTGCCAGGTCGGTGTCGAGCGCGATGTCCGCCTGCTTGCACCGGGCCTCGCTGGCGTGGGCACTCAGTCGCGTGGCGACCACGTCGAACTGCATCTTCGCTGCCCCTCGTCTGTCCATGCTTTCCTCCCCGTCACATGAGTCGGACGACGTTGCCCGGAGCGCCGACGCGCGACGCCGTCTTCCTCGCCGCGCAGTCCGTCGCGCCCCCGCTTCGGGGCGCAGTCGCATCCTGACCGACGGGCGATGCGCGACGGGGCATCCGATGCAGTGAACTCAGGCCTTCAGCCAGCCTTCCACGTCTGCCTTCGACGGGATGCGGCCGCTGCTGACCACCTTCCCGTCGATGACCAGCGCCGGCGTGGACAGCACGTCGAAATCCATGATGGTCTTGATGTCGGTGACCTTGACGAACTCCGCCTCGACGCCGGCATCGGCGGCCGCTTCGCGCGCGATGGCTTCCAGTTTCCTGCAGTTGGCACAGCCTGATCCCAGGATCTTCACGGTCAGCATGACTTGCTCCTCTCGAGTTGCGATGGGTGTGACTGCGGGTGGCGGCGCGACGTTCAGGCGCGCATCTGTCGGCGATGCAGCAAGGTCATTCCGGCGCCGAGGACGGCGACGAACACGGCGAGCCCGAGCGCCAGCGGACTCCACGGCATGCCGTCCACCCAGGCACCGTAGACGAGGCCGGCGCAGATGCTGAAGACGGCCACCAGCCCGACGTAGGCGGCGGTCTTCTTCCGACCGATCACGGCGGCGACCATCAGGATGCTCTGGAGGCTGAGCTCGGGGTCCGCCATGAGGTAGGCGAGCAGGGGGCCGCGGTGCATGCCGAGATCGAGGAACATCTTCGCCACGGGAACCTCGACCAGCGTCGGGAAGTACATGAACACCCCGAACACCACCGCGACGGCATTGGCCAGCAGATCGTTGCGGCCCGCCAGGGATTCGATCCACTCGGGGCGGATGACCTGCCGCACGATGCCCACGATGAACACGCCGATCACCAGCAAGCCGAAGATCTGCTTCACGAAGCGCCACGCCTCCCAAAGCCAGGCATTGCGGTCGTCGGCGTCGAGCCTGCCGGCGTGGTGCCACACGGCCCACAGGCACGCGCCGACGCCGAACACGCGCCCCGTGACGGCGAGCTGCAGGCCTTCCGGATCCGGCGCGAGACGCAGCGCCGCCACGAGCAGCGTCGTCGCGGTCAGGGAGAGCGTGATCCACGTCCAGCGGTTCGCGCCTTCGATGATGTTCTCGAAGCCCTTCCAGGCGGTGACCACGATCATCAGCAGCAGCACGATGAGCACGGAGCCCTGGAAGGTCACGCCTTCCTCGCCCTTCGCGGCATCGAACGGGACCCAGTCGAAGAGCGTGTCCTGCCACGACTGCGACCACGACAACGGGAGGTGCACCGTGCCGATCGTCGCGGTCAGCGGCCAGAGCTTGAGCGTGCCCGCGATCAGCAGGGCCACCATCGACAGCAGCAGCCCGGTCGCGGACGAACCGACGTTCGCCTTCCCGGAGAACAGCGCGTCGGTCGTGGCGTCGTGGCTGGCGTCGTCCTGCCAGAAGAGCATCGCCATCAGCAGCCCGATGCCGATGCCGAACAGGAGGCACAGGACCAGCCGCGCCACCGCGAACTCGGCCCCCAGGATGCTGCCCGTGTAGGCGAGCGCCATGACGTTGCCGGCCGGAGCGAAGAACAGGAACGTGATGGCCGGGCCGATGCCCGCGCCCTTCCGGTGGATGCCGGCGAAGAGCGGGACGATGGTGCAGGAACACACCGCCAGCAGCGACCCCGCAGCCGCCGCCGCCGGGTAGGACACCCAGGCCGGGGTGTTGCGCCCCAGCCAGCGCGTGATGCTCGCCTTCGGGATCAGCGCCGCCATCGCGCCCGCGATGAAGAACGCCGGCAGCAGGCACAGCAGCACGTGCGCCGCCAGGTAGGCGGCCAGGTTGCCGGCGCCGCCCTCCAGCAGGTGCAGTACGTATTCCATCGGTGGCCCCGGTTGGTCTTGCTTCGGTTGTCGCAGCGGTCGGGACTGCTGCAGGGGTGGCGCTTCGCTCGGGCCGTGCGGGATCACCCGTGCAGGCAACTATTCGACGTTTCCACAATAGTGAAAAGAACACGCAATCGGACAGGGCGCGATGTTTCTCGTCGAAGAGGCAAGCCGCGTTTCCGGGGATCCGGACGTCCGGGGCAGGGATCGCTGCCGTGGCTAGGCGCGCACCACCCGATCCCGACCGGCGCGCTTCGCCTGGTACACCCCGGCGTCCGCGCAATCGATCATCGCGGCCAGGGTCGCGCCGGGCGAGGTCGTGAAGCCGATGCTCACCCGCAGCGGCACGGGTTGTCCGCCGGACTCCAGCGCGATGGCAGCGACGTTCGCGCGGAGGCGTTCGAACAGGATCGTCGCGTCGTCCGGTTGCTTCACGACCGCGACGACGACGAATTCCTCGCCGCCGTAGCGCGCGACGACATCCGTCTTCCGGACGCTCGCTTCCAGCGCCGACGCAATGGCGCGCAGGGCGTCGTCGCCGGTCTGGTGGCCGAAGGTGTCGTTGATCTGCTTGAAGTGGTCGGCGTCGATCACTGCCGTCGCGATCGTGACGTTGCCGCGCACCGCGTTGGCGTGCAGCGTGCCGCCGACCTCGAACAGGTGGCGACGGTTGTACACGCCGGTCAGGAAGTCGCGCGTGGCGAGGTCCCGGATCTGGCGCACGTACCCGACCATGTTCGTGTTCTGGGTGACGCGGCAGTAGAACTCCTCGACCTCGAAGGGCTTGCCGAGGAAGTCGTTGGCGCCCGTCTTCAGCAGGGTCGCCGACAGGCCGCGGACCGACGCGTTCGAGAGACCGATGATGGCGAGGTCCTCGCGGCGGTACTTCGTGCGGATGGTGGCGATGAGTTCGATTCCGCCCATCACGGGCATGTGCACATCGGTGATCACGAGCGTGACGTCCGCGTGCTGTTCGAGCACGTCGAGTGCCTCGCGGCCGTTGGCGGCGACGAGTGTCTGGTAGCAGTACTTCTCCAGCAGGGACGCCACGTAGAGACGGAAGGACGGCGAGTCGTCGACGACGAGGATCTTCTTCGCGCGGTTCTCGCGCAGCCGGCCGATGATGTACGCGACCTGCTCGACCTCGCCGAGGCTGCTCTTCGAGACGTAGTCCACCACGTTCCTGGCGAGGATGCTCTCCCGGATCGACGGGCTGACCGACGCGGTGAGCACCACGACGGGGATGTCGCACGATCGCACGAGGTCGACGACCTCGCCGTTGGGGGCATCGGGCAGGTTGAGGTCCAGCGCGGCGCAGAAGAAGCGGCCCGGATCGTTCGCCAGCAGCTCGCGCACTTCGGCCAGCGAGCCGGCGCTCTCGATCGTGAAGCCGCCGATCCGGCTGATGAAGCTGCACAGGAGGTCCCGCACGGACCGGCTGTCGTCGACCACCAGGATCGCCTGTCCCGGCGCATTCCCCGGCAGCGGTTGAAGCTTGGCCAGCTTGCCGGTCTCTTCCATCGGACGTCGAATCGATGACACGTGGCTCACCTGAGCACGCTCCCGCATTGTTTTTGGTTGGATGCAATTCCGGATAGGGCCGATCGCGAGGCATGCGCCTGCAATGCCGCACCTGCCCGCCCCGGGGCCTTATCGGTTGGAAACGACACGGACCTGAGCCCGGGCGCAGGCGCCATCGCACAGCGGCATTCCGAGGGTCATCCGGGCGGGGGCCCGCCCGCTTCGCCGCCGTCGATCCGGATCGTCCGCGTAGTACGCTCCGGTCGTCCCTTCAACTCCGACGGCGCGCCACCCCGGCGCGATCCGGACCACCGCATCCATGAACCCCCGCATCGAGATCCTCTGCACCGGCGACGAAGTCCTGACCGGCGCGACCGTCAACACGAACTTCAGTCACATCAGCCAGAAGCTCGGCGACGCCGGGCTCGAAGTCGTCTGGGGCACCACGGTCGGCGACGATCGCGAGACGCTGCTCGAGGCCTTCCTGCGTGCGGGCCAGCGCGCGGACGCCGTGATCGTGAACGGCGGCCTCGGACCGACCGTCGACGATCTCTCGCAGGAGATCGCCGCGAAGGCCGCCGGCGTCGAACTCGAATTCAACGCCGACTGGTTCGCGCGCATGGAGGCCTACTTCGCGCGCCGCTCACGCACGATGCCGCCGAGCAACCGCAAGCAGGCGATGCTGCCGGCCGGCGCCGAGGTCCTCGACAACCCCGTCGGCACGGCCTGCGGATTCGCCGTCGACATCGGACGCGCGCGCTTCTACTTCACGCCCGGCGTGCCGCGCGAACTGCACCGCATGCTCGACGAACAGATCGTGCCGCGGCTGCTCGCGCGGCTCGGTCGTCCGTCGTCGAACCGGTTGAAGCGCTTCCACTCCTTCGGGATCGGTGAGTCGCGCGCGGACGGCCTGCTGGCGGGTCTCGAATCGATGGTGCCGGACGGCAGCCTGAAGCTCGGCTTCCGCGCGCACTACCCGCAGCTCGAGACGAAGCTCACGATGCGCGGTGCCGATGCCGACGATGTCGCGCGGAAGCTCGCGCCGGTCGAGGCGGAAGTCCGCAGGCGGCTCGGCAACTTCATCCTCGCCGAGGACGACCGCAAGCTCGAAGGCGTCGTGCTCGACGCGCTCGTGCAGGCGCACGCGACGCTCGCCGTCGTCGAGACCTTCACGGGTGGCGCCATCGCCGCGCGCATCGCGCCGCAGCCGGGCGCGGAGCACGTGTTCCGCCGCGGCATCGTCTCGCGCGACCTGGTCGAGGTCGCACGCTCGGTCGGTCTCGACGCCGACACCGTGAGCGGTGAACTCGACACCGCGATCGCGCAATCGGTGGCGCGTGCGTCGTTGCAGGCGACCGGCGCGACGCACGCGCTCGCTGTCCTCGTGGCGCTCGACGAGGGCGCGGACCGTCTCGAGTTCGGCGGGACGGTCTGCCTCGCCATCGCGACTGCGGACACCGTCGTCTCGCGCCGCGCCCGCCTCCTCGGCGGCCGCGAGTGGATCCGGCTCGGCACGATCGAGCTGGGGCTGGACTGCCTGCGGCGATTCCTTCAGCAGCTGCCGGTCGACGAGCGGATCGACTTCGAGAAGGTCTGACGGCGCTGCCCGCACGCGATCGTCCGGACGCGGATCGGTGGTCCGGGTCAT
>CAUJJX010000255.1 GCA_963205165.1 Pseudomonadota bacterium
ACTTCGTCGGCACGCTCGACGACTTCCGCCTCTGGAATGTCGCGCGCACGCAGTCGCAGATCGCGGCCGCGAAGGACGCCGCCCTGGCCGGCACCGAGGCCGGGCTCACGCTGTACCTGCCGCTCGACCAGTCCGCCGGGAAGGTCGTCGACAACGCCGTCGCCGGTTCGGTGGCGGTGCAGTGGCGCGGCATTGCGGACGTCGTGCCGGGCGCGATCGTCGGGCGGATCGACGACGCGGGGCAGCGCAGCATCTACACGTTCACGCTGACGCAGCGCACCTCGATGCTGTTCGACGCGCTGAACTCGTCCGACTTCGGCTGGACGCTCAAGGGGCCGCTCGGTGACATCTTAACCGGCCGCCGGTTCGACGGATCCGTCGCGGGCGGATTCGGTTCGCCGACCGTGCTCGACCTGATCGCGGGCGACTGGACGCTCACCATCGATCCGCCCACCGACGCGACCGGTCTCTACGCATTCCGCCTGCTCGACCTCGCCACCGCGATCCCGGTGACGCAGCAGGCCGCGGCCGATCCGGCCGTGACCGGTCGCCTCGACGCCGCAGCCGCAACGCAGCTCTACGCGTTCGACGCGGTCGAGGGCGATCGGGTGTTCTTCGATCTGCGCTCGCAGTCCGGCGGAACCGTCTACTGGCGCCTGATCGATCCGGCGGGTCGTCAGTTGTTCTTCCGCGGATTCGGCGACGTCGCCGAGATGACGCTCTCGGTGGCAGGGCGCTACACGCTCGCGATCGAGGGCAACGCCGGGAACTTCGGCGTCGTCGACTACAGCTTCGTCGTCGAGGCGCGCGGCAACACGCCGCCCGTCGTCGTGCCAGACAACGACATCGCGTTTGCCCAGCTCGTGTCGAGCACGATCGCGGCGGCGGGCGAGGTCGACACCTACACCTTCACGCTGAGCGAGGCGAAGCGCGTCGTGTTCGATGCGCGCACGGACGGATTCAGCTTCCTGTGGAATCTCCAGGGGCCGCGCGGCCTCGTCACCGAGCAGCGCTTCTACAACACCGATTCGGCCCGCCGCGGAGACTCGAATCCGGTGCTCCAGCTCGAGGCCGGCCGCTACGTGCTGCGCATCCGCAACGATGCGAACCAGACGGGGGCGTATGCCTTCCAGCTGGCCGATCTCGCCGCGGCGACCGGCCTCGTCGCCGGTGCGCAGATGGTCGGCGCACTGAATCCCGGTCAGGAAACCGACTTCCACACGTTCACGGCGCAGGCCGGCGAACGCTGGTACTTCAATCTCCAGCAGATCGACAACGGCGACGGCACGTGGCGGGTGATCGGCCCGCTCGGCCAGCAGGTCGCCTGGAACTACCTGAGCGGCAGCGGCGACATCGAGGCGACCCTGCCGCAGTCGGGCACGTACGTCGTGATGATCGAGGGACAGACCTACAACGCCGCCGCGAACAGTTACCGGTTCACGGCGCAGAAGATCATCGACGTCGCGGCACCGCTCGCGATCGGCGCGACGGTCAGCGGCAACATCGCGATGGCGGGACAGCGCGACACGTATTCGTTCGCACTCGGCGAGCGCACGAAGCTCGTGTTCGACACGCTGTCCGACGCCAACCTGAACTGGACGCTCACCGGTCCGCGCGGCGTGGTCGTCAACGACCGCACCTTCCGCGGCTCGGACGCGAACGACTTCGGCGGCAATCCGCTGCTCGATCTCGCCGCCGGCAACTACACGCTCGTCGTCGATGGCACGACCGACATCACCTCGCCGTACGCCTTCCGGCTGCTGGATCTCGCGAACGCCGCCGTCCTGACGCCGGGTACGGTCCGGTCCGACACGGTGTCGCCGGGCACGCAGACGCTGATGTACCGCTTCGAGGCGCAAGCCGGCGAGCATCTCTACTTCGACATGCAGGCGTCGCTGCCGGACGGCCAGTGGCGGCTGATCTCGCCGCACGGCGATCTCGTGTTCAACGATCACGTCACCTCGGACGTCGACCTCGATCCGTCGCGACTGACCGCCACGGGTACCTACACGCTGCTGATCGAGGGACGCCGCAATGCCGGTGCCGCGAGCAGCAACACGGTCCGGTTCGTCGTGCAGCGGGTCGTCGACGACAACGTCGCCCTGTCGTTCGGTGAAACGATCAACGGCGCCATCGCGTACGCGGGCCAGCAGGACATCCACACGTTCACGCTCGACGCGCGCAGCCGTGTCTACTTCGACGCGCTGTCGAACACCGGACTGACCTGGACGCTCGCCGGTCCCCGCGGGGCCGTCGTCGCCGGTCGCTCGTTCCAGAGTTCCGATTCGTCGGACAACGGCGGCAGCGCCGTGCTCGATCTCCTGGCCGGCAGCTACACGCTGACCGTCGATGCGTCGACCGACCAGACCGGCAGCTACGCCTTCCGGCTGCTCGATCTCGCGTCCGCGACCGCCATGACGCCGGGCACCCCGCAGACGGGGCAGCTCCTGCCCGGCAGTGCGACGGCGCTCTATCGCTTCGATGCCGCCGCCGGCGATCGCTTCTACTTCGACATGCAGTCCGTCTCGGACGGCAACGGACAGTGGCGCCTCGTGGACCCGTACGGTGACCAGGTGTTCAACGTCAATCTCGCGAGCGATCCCGACGCCGATCCGATCACGCTCGCCAACGCCGGGACCTACACGCTCGTGCTCGAGGGGCGGCGCTCGTCGACGGCCACGAACACGTTCCGCTTCAACGTGACACCGGCACCGCTCGCCGTGCCGACGCCGCTGGGCGGCGTTGCGGTGCAGCCCGGCCCGGACCTCGTCGCGGACGGTGTCACCATCGCCGGGACGCGCGAGTCCGGACAGGTGCTCACGATCTCGTGGTCCGATCGCAACGCCGGCAACGTCGCCGCGGATGCGAGCTGGCGCGACCGCGTCATCGTGCGCAATTCGCTGACCGGCGAGATCGTCGCGAACGTCCTCGTGCCCGTGACGATCGGCGGCGGGCAGGGGCCGCTCGTGCCCGGCGTCTCGATCGCGCGGCAGGTCGAGGTCACGCTCCCCGAGGGGCTGCGCGGCACCGGGTCGTTCGACGTCGTCGTCGGCGTCGACATCGACAACGCGCTCGCCGAGCAGAACGCCACCCGCACGGCCGAATCGAACAACGAATCCGTCGTCGGCATCACGACGACGCTCGCGTCGTACGCCGACCTCGTCGTCGGCAATCTCGCCATCGATCCGCCTGCCGCGTGGGCCGCCGGGTCGTCCGTCACGCTGTCGTGGCGTCTCGACAACACCGGCACGCGCGCCGTGTCGAATGCCTTCGCCGACGCCGTCCAGGTGCGCAACGTCTCGACGGGGCAGGTGGTCTTCTCGGGCAACGCCGCGTACGACCCCGCCGTCGACGGCGACATCGCGGCGGGGGCCGGGCGCGATCGCCACATCACGTTCGCGTGGCCCGCGTCGGGGGCCGACGGCCTCTTCGAATTCATCGTGACTGCGGACGGCGGGACGAGCGTCTTCGAATCCAACGCGACGAGCACCGGCGAATCGAATAACGCCGCGCGGATGACCGTGGCGTCCGCGCCGGACCTCACCGTCGCGAACCTCCGCCTGGACCCCGCGACCATCGAATCCGGCGCGCAGCTCGTGCTCCGGTGGGACGACACGAACACCGGCAACCGGCCGGTCACCGCGAGCTGGCGGGACCGCATCGAGGTCGTGAACACGCGCACCGGCGAGACGCTGCTGACGGCCGACCTCCTGCACGACTCGACGGCCGGCGGTGATGGCGCGCTGGGCGCGGGGTCGAGCCACGCCCGGGCCTTCACGTTCCGCCTGCCGGACGGCGCGCGCGGCTTCGGTGCCATGCGCATCACCGTGACGTCCGACCGCAACGTCGCCGGCAGCGGCACGGTGCTCGAGGCGAACGCGGGCAACGATGCCGAGAGCAACAATTCGGCGGCGCTGACGGTCGAGTCCGCACTCCGGACCTATCCCGATCTGCGCGCCTTCGATTTCGTCACACCGCCGACGGCGCGCGGAGGCGATCCGGTCACGCTGTCGTGGTCGGTCTCGAACGATGGTCCCGTCGCCGCGACGGGCACCTGGATCGATCGCGTCGTGCTCTCGCAGGACACCATCCTCGGCAACGCCGACGACCGCATCGTCGCCGAGGTCACGCGCACCCTCGGGCTCGCCGCCGGCGCCACGTACGACGTCGACACGCCGGTCACGCTGCCGATGCAGCTCGAAGGCGGCTTCAACCTGTTCCTGCGCACGGATGCCGGCAACGCCGTCGTCGAGCCGGACACCCGGACGAACAACACCGTCGGTCCGATCGCGGTGGCGCTCGCGACGCCGTACGCGGACCTCGCGACCGAGGCCGTGTCGGCCCCGGCGACGGCGCCGTCCGGCAGCCGCGTCGAGGTGGCGTGGCGCGTGCGCAACGGCGGCGACACCGACATCCCCGCGACTGCGACCTGGAAGGACCGCCTCTACCTCTCGCGCGACGGTGTCGTCGACGCATCCGATGTCGTCCTCGGCGATGTCGTGCGCAATGGTCCGCTCGCCGTGGGCGCGAGCTACAGCGGACGCGCGACGGTGTCGCTCCCGAACGAGATCTCGGGCGACTTCCGCATCCTCGTGGCGAGCGATGTCGAGGGCCAGGTCTTCGAACGCGGGCTCGACGCCAACAACACCTTCGCCACGCTGGTCCCGATGCTCGTGACGGTCGCGCCGACAGCGAACCTCGTCGCGTCCGGCGTCGCCGCGCCGGCCACCGTGCTCGCGGGCGGCGTCGCGACGGTCGAGTGGACCGTCACGAATGCCGGCGAGGCCGACGCCACCGGTCCGTGGACCGATCGCATCTACCTGTCGATCGACGGCACGACGACCGGCGCGACGCTGCTGAAGTCCGTCACCCGGACCGAGCCGCTCGCCGCCGGCGCGGACTATCGCGGCACGACGACCGTGACGCTGCCGTCCGTCGCCGATGCGAACTTCCGGATCGTCGTGGTCACCGACGGGGCGGGGCAGGTCTACGAGTCGCACCGCGAATCCGACAACGAATCGGCGGGCGATGTCCTCGCGATCGTCCACCACGATCTCGCGGTCGAGCCGCTCGTCGTCGCGTCGACAGCGACGTCGGCCAGCGCGCTGCGCGTGCAGTGGCGCGTCGTGAACGTCGGTTCGGCGCCACTGCCGCAGAACTGGATCGATCGCGT
>CAUJJX010000256.1 GCA_963205165.1 Pseudomonadota bacterium
GCTGGGCGTCGGCCTTGCCGCGCGCGATCTCGCGCTGGCGGGCGAAGCGGTGAAGCATCTCCAGCTCGCGCCCGAACGGGAAATCGAGCGCGCCGGCCGCGATGGTCTCCTCGTTGAACTGCGCGTCGAGCGTGTCGTGGCGCAGGTTCGCGACGATCGGCACGCGCTCGATGCGCGTCTCGTAGCCGTTCGGCACGAGGTCGCCGTCGAGGAAGACGTAGAGCGACACGGCCGGCCGGGCCGAGCCCGCGAGCAGCGTGTAGCGGTCGATCACGGGGTCGGGAAGCATCGTGATCTTGTCGCCGGGCATGTACACGGTCGACAGGCGACGCGAGGCCAGCTCGTCGAGCGCGGACGCGGGCGAGATACCGAGCGCGGGCGCCGCGATGTGGATCCCGACGCGCCATCCGCCGCCCGGCAGCCGGACGACCGACAGGGCGTCGTCGATCTCGGTCGTCGTGATGTCGTCGATGCTGAACGCCTCGACCTCGGCGAGCGGCAGGTCGTCCGGATCGGGCATCGTGACGTGATCGTCGAATCCGGTGCCGCGCGGGAAGTGCTCGAACAGGAAGCGGTTCAGGTGATAGCCGTGGCTCGACGGGATCGCGCCGCACTTCTCGAGCAGGTGGACGATCGTCATGCCCGTGGCCGCGGCGGCCGATTCGAGCGCCTTGTACTCGATGGTGTTCTTGTCGGGCGCGTAGAGCAGTTCGTGCAGCTTGTCGCGGAAGGCCTCGGGCAGTTCGAAGTGCGTGAGGCTCTCGACGAACGCGGCCTGCGCCTCGGCCTGCAGACGCTTGCGCTCGACGCTCGCGAGCGCGGCCTTCAGCGAATCGGGCGGTGCGGCCCGGTAGCGACCGCGGCCCTTCTTGTAGAAGTGCATCGGCGCGCCGTGCAGCCGCAGGAGCAGGCCGGCCGACTCGACTGGCGTCGGCGCATGACCGAAGTAGTCGCGGCCGAGCGCGAGATAGTCGAACTCGTCCTGCGGGGCGACTTCCCAGAGGAAGCCGGGATCGATGTCCGCCGCGAGGGCCTGCGCCGCCTCGGTGAACGGGATGGGTGCCGGCCCCTCGAAGCGCACCATCACGGCGTTCGCCTTGAGCTTGATGCGCTTGCCGTGGGCCGTCTCGATCTGGAGCGAAGTGGTGTTGTCGGCGAGGACGGTGCCAGCCTTGAAGCTGCCGTCCTCTTCGTAGAAAACGTTCACGGGAATCCTGCCGGGTGGTGACGCGCAGGAAGGGCCGCGCGCGAAGCGGCCGGATTATACGGGCAGGACCCGGGCGAACCCGGCCGTTCGATGACCGCGCCGGCGCCGGGCCGGGATGCCGTCAGTCCGGTGCACCGTCACCGAACGCGAGCACCTCGTCCAGGTAGTGCTCGAACTCCGCGAATCCGTGGTCCGAACCCTCGACGATCCGCTGGCGCGCGCCTTCGAACTTCGCGACCGCGATGCGCCAGTCGAGCAGTTCGTCGCCCGTCGTGTGCATCAGGAAGTAGCGCTCCGGTCGCGTGATCCGGTCGACCCGCAGCGCGGCCATCTGCGCGAGGTGGTCGCGCGTGAGTTCGTAGGGCTCGCCGGTGTAGAGATTCTTCTGCGGACCGAGCCACGCCTCGAGCCCCTCGTCCGGCGTGATCGCCGGATTCACGAGGACGGCACGGCAGCCGTGGCGCTCGGCGAGCCACGTCGCGTAGAAGCCGCCGAGCGAGCTGCCGACGAGGACGGTGCGTTCCGGCGGCTGCTGCCGGACGAGCGGTTCGAGCTGCGCGATGGCCTGCACGGGCCGGTGGTCCAGCGCCGGGCACGCGAACTCGGCGCCGCGTCCGAGCTGGTCGAGGCGCGCGTGGAGCTGCCGCGCCTTGATCGAGGCGGGCGAGCTGTTGAAGCCGTGGATGTAGAGGTACATGCAGCACTCCGTCACTGGATGCCGGATTGTGCGACGGCGACGCACCGGGATGCGCACCTGTCGCACCGCCGCGGGGCATCCGGTGCGCATCGCGGAGGGCTCGCGTATATCGCGAAGATCGTCCTGCCCGAGGAGCTTCGTCATGCGATCCCGCCGCGATTTCCTGGCCGGCTGCGCCGCGGCCGCCACCACCGGCATCCTCCCGGCCCGTGCCGAGGAGCCGCCCGCGCGTCCGGAAATGAAGGCGCTGCGCGACGGCCACGTCGGCCAGTACCAGGGCGGGGTCTACCTCCTGCCCGCGACCGACGAGACGGTGCAGTGGGGCTGGTTCGACCAGTCGGAACCGCCGCGGGCGCGCATCCGTCCGGGCGACACCGTCGTCATGGAGACGATGATGGCCTCGATGAACCAGGTGCTGCCCGGCGTGCCCGTCGACGAGATCACCCGGCTGCGCAAGGCACACCCGGGACGCGGGCCGCACACGATCACGGGGCCGATCTTCGTCGAGGGCGCGATGCCGGGCGACGCGCTGCGCATCCGCATCAACCGGATCGTGCCGCGCAGCTACGGCGCCAACTGGAATCTTCCCGGCGACCTGAAGCTCGGGCAGTTCCCCGACGCCTTCCCCGAGCCGCAGGTGAAGTACTTCTACTTCGACCTGGCGCGCGGCGTCACCGAGTTCCTGTCGGGCATCGAGATTCCCGTGCGCCCCTTCCCCGGCATCCTCGGCGTGGCGCGCGCCGAGAGCGGTCGCTTCAGCACCGTCCCGCCCGGACCGTTCGGCGGCAATCTCGACATCCGCGAGATGGTGGCCGGCACCACGCTCACGCTGCCCGTCTTCGTCGACGGCGCACTGCTCTGGTCGGGCGATTCCCACGCGGCGCAGGGCAACGGCGAGATCAACCTGACGGCCATCGAGACGGCGTTCAGCGAACTCAACCTGACGGTGGAACTCGTCAAGGGCGCGCGGCTCGCGTGGCCACGGCTGGAGACGCCGACCCACTGGATCACCGTCGGCTACGACCGCGACCTCAACCGCGCGCTCGACCTGCTCGAGGAAGAGACGGTGAAGTTCCTGGTGGAGACGCAGGGCATGGACGCGACGGCCGCGCGTCGCCACATGGCGATGTTCGGCGACTGCCGCGTGGCGGAGGTGGTCAACCAGGTGAAGGGGCTCTACTGCATGCTGCCGAAGCGGCCGCGCGCACGGCCCGGCATCCGGCCCGTCGGCGAGACGCGGCGGCATCACGTCAGCCATGCCGTCGACGCCGACCTCATGGAAGCGCTGAACGCGAGCGCCATGCAGATGATCCGCGAGGTGTCAGATCGCCGGCAGCTGCGCCCCATCGACGCCTACTCGCTCGCGAGCCTCGCCATGGACGCCCGCGTCGGACGGCTGGAACCCGGCGCGCGCAACGTCCATTGCCTGTTGCCGAAGTCGCTGTGGGTCGGGGACGCCTCGCGCAAGGCTGGCGTAAGCAAGGCTGGCTAGTGTCGATCGACGCCCGGTTCCCGGGCGTCCACATTCATTCGGAGAATCACCATGCAACTGAACAAGCTCCTGGCCGCCCTCGTCGCTTCCGTCTTCACGTTCGCCGCCGGTGTCGCGTCCGCCGCTGACGCCGCTGCCACGGCCGCCCCCGCTGCCGAAGCCGCCGCCCCGGCCGCCGACGCCGCGCCCGCTGCCAAGAAGGCCGTGAAGAAGGTCAAGAAGATGAAGAAGGCGAAGGCTGCCGAAGCCGCGCCGGCCGCCGATGCCGCCGCGCCCGCTGCCGACGCCGCGAAGAAGTAATCGCAGCAACTCAGCGAACCGCCGCCGGTGCAGACCGGCGGCGGTTTTTTTCGTCCGCCGTTGGCGCGGTTCAGCGCGCCGCGAGTCGCGCCAGCAGCTTCTCGTGGATCCCGCCGAAGCCGCCGTTGCTCATGACGAGCACGTGGTCGCCCGGCCGGACCTCGGCGAGGATGTCGTCCACGAGCGTGGCCAGGTCGTCGCGCGTCGTGGCCAGCGCCCCGAGCGGCGCGAGCGCGCTGGCGGCGTCCCAGCCGAGACCGCCCGCGTAGCAGAACACGCGATCCGCCTGCGCGAGGCTGCCGGGCAGTTCGACCTTCATCACGCCGAGCTGCATCGTGTTGGACCGCGGCTCCAGCACCGCGAGGATCCGGGCGTCGCCCACCTTGCTCCGCAGGCCCGCGACGGTCGTCGCGATGGCGGTCGGGTGATGCGCGAAGTCGTCGTAGACGGTGACGCCGGCGACGACCCCGCGGACTTCCATGCGCCGCCGGACATTGCGGAATCGCGCGAGTGCGTCGATCGC
>CAUJJX010000257.1 GCA_963205165.1 Pseudomonadota bacterium
GCAAAAGGCAAGACCTGACCCCGTTGCTAGTCGTGACCCCGTTGCTAGTCGCATGTAGTGCAACTTAGTCAGATAGGTATTTGGCCAAGCTAAATGCAGGCTTTTTTTGAAGTCCAAGATTCGCGTCTTCGGCACCGATGATCATTGCTTCCAAGCAAATTGATGTGCTCGCGTGCATTGCTTCGTCAACTTTGTGCCACATATGCATTCCATGAGTGTTCCCAAAGATATTCTGCAGGATTCGAGCTGTAAGCGTCATTGAGAGATTTCCTCCGGCACGAGCTTGTGTTGCCTGCGCCATTACATCGCAGAAGCCGGCAACATAGCAGGCGACAAACAACTCTTTTTGCTGCGGAATATCTGATGGACGGCAGTCTGCGATTTCGAATTGAATCTTGAAGGTTCCATAAATTGTGTCGGCGAGTGTGTCTGCGGCATCTGCAAGCCACTTTTTATCGTCGTCCGGTGAGCGATTTTTGCGAAAGCGAGATAATAATCGATTAAGCACGGTGCTTTCTCCGGTTCTCCTGCAACTACGTCGTTATATTGACGCGATAATTTTCACTAAATTGATGTTGCTAAGGAAGGTCTGCATAACTCGACCGAACCGCACCGAATCGATGCGATGATTCGGACACCGATTTGAAGTGCATGAAGCGATGAAGCAATCCGATCTCGGGCTGAAGTTGTCGACCAAGCGAACGCGCAAGCGCGAGTTCCTCGACGAGATGCAACGCGTCGTGCCGTGGGCCGAGCTGATCGCGCTGATCGAGCCGCACTACCCGAAGGGAAAGACGGGTCGCCCGCCGATGGGCATTGCGACGATGCTTCGCATCCACTTCCTGCAGCAGTGGTTCGGGCTGAGCGATCCGGCGATGGAAGAGGCGCTGCATGACGTCCCGCTGTACCGGGAGTTCGCCGACCTCGAAGGTCCGATGCGACGGCTTCCCGACGAGAGCACGATCTTGCGGTTTCGCCATCTGCTCGAGGAACACGGACTGGCTGCGCCGATGTTTGCCACGGTCAACCGCGTCCTGCAGGCGCACGGACTGACGCTCAAGACCGGCACGGTGGTCGATGCCACGCTGATCGCGGCGCCGAGCTCGACGAAGAACAGCACGGGCGAGCGCGACCCGGAGATGCGCCAGACGAAGAAGGGCAACAACTACTACTTCGGCATGAAGGCGCACATCGGCGCCGATGCCGACTCGGGCCTGGTGCACACCGTGATCTGCACGCCCGCCAACACCAGCGACGTGACGCAAGCCGAGGCGCTGCTGCACGGCGAGGAAGAGATCGCCTTCGGCGATGCCGGCTACCAGGGCGCGCACAAGAGGCCCGAAGCGACGATGAAGAACTGGCTCGTCGCAATGCGCCCGGGCAAGCGGCGCAAGCTCGATCCGAGCAACCCGCGCGATGCGATCGTCAACGAGATCGAGCGGCTGAAGGCGAGCGTACGTGCGAAGGTCGAGCATCCGTTCCGGGTGATCAAGCGCCAGTTCGGATTCACGAAGGTGCGCTATCGCGGGCTGGCAAAGAACACCGCGCAGCTCACGACGTTGTTTGCGCTCTCGAACCTGTGGATGGCGCGGCGAAAGCTGATGGCGATGACACCCTGAATCCGTCTGCCGCGGGCGAAAAGCCCGCCGCAGAGCGGAATTCGTGCGATTCATGGCGTTCGATCGACCAAACAGCGGGTCGACGGATGAAGAAATCAGCAGCATCGATTCGATTGAGAGATTCCGCAGATCAACGTGCGTTGATCAGACCTTCCTTAACACTACGGATGCCAGTGCGAATGAACCTCTCGGCGTGCAGGGCAAGGCGGACGACGCCGCCCGGACTGGACGTCCGGGCCAGGAGGACAACGCCGCCATGCGCGCCGAGACGTTCGTTCCCTCCGGGTTGCCTGCGTGAACGCCCCGAGCGGTGTTGCGAATCCTCGCCGGGTGTCCAACCCGGCTCCGGTTCGCGCCTTGCTCGAAGCGTTCGCGCAGGCAACGCACTGGCATCCGTAGTGTGAACAGGCCCTGGTCGATGAGGCTCTCGCCGTACCCGGTGAAGACCTGCACGTAGCCCTGCAGCTGGCGGTAGAGCGGGAAGAAGAGGCTGAGCTGCGCCGCGCCCCGGTGCCCCGAGAACGACAGGTTGCTTCGCAGCGTCAGCGCCGTGGCGAACCAGTCGCCGCGCCAGAGCAGCGTGGCGTCGGCGCGTCCGAGATACCGCGTGATGTCCGGATTGCCGTCGATGCTCTCGAGCTCCGGCAGGCGGAACCACGGACGCACCAGCAGCGCCAGTCGATCGCCGTGCTCGAACGCGAACTGCGCGTAGATGCGGTTCCAGCTTCGCGAGACGTTTCCGCCCTGGCCATTCGACTGGTGCACCGCCCCGATGTTGACGTACCGCAGCCCGATGCCGCCCGGCAGCTTCTGATCGATGCGGATCAGTGCCATCGCCTCGGGTTCGTAGTTGGTCTCGCGGAAAGGGCCCGAGTCGCGGAACACCTGCCAGTGCGACTGCTGCGTGTACGCGAGCCACAGCTGCAGGCGGCCATTGAACAGGCGGCGCCGCAGCGGTGTCTTGACCGAGATCTGGTACTTCGTCTCCGTGGATGCCAGATCGCCCGCATCGGATCTGCCCTGCGTCGGCGAGACCGGCGTCTCGTTCGGGCGGTTCGAGTGCCGGAGCATCAGGTAATTCGTGTTGTGCCCCATCAGCGTGAGCCTGGAGCGATCCTCGTCGGCGACGGACGGCCACATCTCGTCGAGGATCAGGCCGCGCGCGCTGGGCGGCCGGCGGGCCTGGCTGTCGTAGCACACGAGCCGACGGGTCTCCGACCGGATCTTCGTGCAGTCCTCGGTATTCGCCGGGGATGCCGCAGTGGCCGCGGGTGGTGTGGATGCCGCGGCATCGGCAGGTGCATCTGCGTCGGCACGTGCGGTCACCGCGGCGAGCATGAGTACGATGGATCCGATCTGGCGGACTGCGGCCGCAGCCCGTGGTGCGATGGACGCGAGCCGTCCGCCCTGCCACGCAACCGTCATCGTCGACCCTTCGAGAGCCGTCGCGGCGACAGCATGGCCTCGGTCACGCCGTAGTGCTCGACGCGCGGCGGCAGGATCTCGCCCCGCGCCAGCGCCGCGCACGATTCACCCATGGCCACCGAGGTCTGGATCCCGTAGCCGCCCTGCGCGGCGCACCAGAAGAAACCCGGCACGACCGGATCGAATCCGCCGACGAGATCTCCGTCGGCGACGAACGATCGCAGCCCCGCCCACGTGTGCGCCGGCCGGCGGATGCGCAGGCACGTCGCGGTCTCGATGCGCTCGATGCCGCGTGCGATGTCTTCGTCTTCCGGACGCACGTCGTGCGGTGGCACCGGATCGGCGTTGGCCGGCGACCCCAGCAGCTGGCCGGCATCGGGCTTGAAGTAGAAGGATTCATCGACGCCGATCACGGCAGGCCAGCGGCGGATGTCGACGTCCGCGGGCGGTGCGAACGTGAACGCCGACCGACGCATCGGCTGCAGTCCGATGGGCGCCGCACCCGCCAGCGCCGCGATCGTGTCGCACCACGCGCCCGCGGCATTGATGACGACGGGCGCCTCGTACGTCTGCCCGCCGGCCGTGATGCGCCAGCCCTTGCCGCCGTGCGCCATCGCCGTCACGTCGGCATCGCACACGACGCGCCCGCCGCGCGCCCGGAACGCACGCAGGTAGCCCTGGTGCAGCGCGTGGACGTCCATGTCGGCCGCGAGCGGATCGTAGACACCGCCCGACACCCAGCCGGGTTCGAGCACCGGAACCTGCACGCGGGTCTCGGCGGCATCGAGCCGCCAGATGTGACTGCTCTGCAGCCGCAACGATGCTTGCAGCGTGTCGAGCTCGACCTCCTGGCCGGGGCCACCGACGAACAGCGCACCCCGCTCGCTGATGAGCGGGTGCTCGGTGAAGCCTTCCGGCGGATGTTCGAGGAAGCCGCGGCTCGCCAGCGTGAGCGCGCGCACCTGCGGTGTGCCGTAGCTCTCGGCGAAGAGCGCGGCCGAACGGCCGGTCGTGTGGTAACCGGGCTGCGATTCGCGTTCGAGCACGGTGACGCGCGCGTCGCGGGCGAGAAAGTAGGCCGTCGAGGCACCGGCGATGCCGGCCCCGATGACGATGAAGTCGGACGTGGTCATGGGGGGATGCTAACCCGCGTTGCATGTCGCACCTCGCTCGATGTCGGACGGCCGGTCGGGAGCGGCACATGCCGTGACCATGTGCAGACAACGCCGCCCGCGCATTGCCGACGTTCGAAGCAGTGTCCACGGAATCCGCTTGTCGGGAGGGCTGAAGCGCGAAGTCGCGTCGCACGATGCCGTCGGTCGCGCCTGCCGCGACTGCGCCACGACCGGATTGCCCCGCGACGTTCAGCGGGCAGACTGGCGGCGTTTGAGATCGCGAGCGAGGAAGCGGCCCGTCGCCAGCGCCTGAACGACATTCGTCGGCAGCGGCAGCGGTTCACCCGTGACGAGCGCCGCGATGAGTTCGCCGGCGATGGGCGC
Source organism: Pseudomonadota bacterium (assembly GCA_963205165.1). Classification (GTDB taxonomy): domain Bacteria; phylum Pseudomonadota; class Gammaproteobacteria; order Burkholderiales. The sequence goes on from CAUJJX010000257.1 coordinate 4,544, forward strand.
GGTGACGAGTCCGCGCGAGCCGTGTCCCGTGCTGACGAAGAGGCCCGGCAGCCAGGGTGCAGGTTCGTCGAAGCGCGTCGTCGCGTCCCGGGCGAGCGCGGCGAAACGCTCGCGGAAGCGATCGGCGTCGAGCGCGGCGCCCGCGATCGGGAGGTAGTCAGGGGTCACGACCCGGACTGCCGCGCGGCTGCTGCGGGTCCGGTTGTCGTCGGCCGGACGCGCGCGCGGTGTGTCGTCGCCAGCGGAGGTTCCGATCGCGTCGGCCAGCGTTGGTGCGAGGGCACGCAGCGCGTCGAGATTGGCGATGTCGTCGGCCGCGCGGAGGTCCGTCGCGGCGTCGCCGACGTCGAAGGTCGCGCCGAGACAGTGGCGTCCGTTGCGCGCCGGCGCCACGTAGCTTTCGCCGCAGAGCACCGTGGCGAGCCGGGTGGAGGCCTCCGTCGCCGGGACCATCGTGATCTGTCCGCGGATCGGCTTGAGCGGCAGGTGCGCGAGGGCAGGGAGTCGCGTGGTGTCGAGCGCCGAAGCGACCACGACGACGTCGGCGTGCAGCGTGTCGCGCGTGGTGTTCGTGACGGTCCATCCATCGGCGGCGTCGCGGGTGAGCGTGTCGACGGTCCAGCCGAGGCGCAGGTCGATGCGCGGGTCGTGCGCGAGCGACGCGCAGAGCGCCGGCGGATGCACCCAGCCCGCGGCTGGGTAGAAGAGTCCGCCGGATGGCAGCGCGATACCGGCGAGGTGCGCGGCGGCGCCCGCGTCGACGGCGCGCACGAACGACGACGGCCAGCCCAGTGCGGCGAGCTGCGCGTGACGGTCGGCCTCGGCCGAGTCGTGGGCGAGCACCACGACGCCGCATTGCGACCACGCCGTGCCATCGGCCGGCAGGCGCCGGACGAGTTCGCGCAGCGCGAACGACACGCCGGCGAGCGACAGCGCGGTGAGCGCGGTGCCGTGCGGTGACGGCTTGATGTACAGCACGCCCTGCGCATTGCCCGATGCTTCGGCGGCGAGCGCGGCGTGGCGATCGACGAGCGTGACTCGCAGTCCACGCGCCGCGAGGCTCGCTGCGGCCGATGTCCCGGCGAGTCCGCCGCCGATGACGATGGCGGTGCGTGAATCGCGGCGCGCGGGTGGGCGTTGCAGCCACGGTGCGACGTGGCGCGCGGACGCGGTTGCCGCGCGCGCTGGACGGGTGCCGGCGGCATCGAAGGCGATGGTGCCGGGGACGATCACCGGGACGATCACCGGGTCGATCACTGAGTCGATCACTGGGTCGATCGATACTGCCGCGATCGTTGCGGAAGCGTCCGTTCCGACGCCGCCCGCGAACTCCCCGCGGAGCATCGAGCGCTTCGTGCCGAAGCCCGGCGCGCGTTTCACGATGAAGCCCGCCGCGCGGAGCCGGCGGCGCACGTCGCCCGCGACCGACCACGTCGAGCACGTCGATCCGGGGCGGCTCAGCCGCGCGACCTGCGCGATGACGGCATCGCTCCAGATGTCCGGATTCCGCGCGGGCGAGAACCCGTCGAGGAACCACGCATCGACGGCGGCGTCCGCTTCGCGCAGCGTCTCGCGCGCGTCGCCGACGAGCAGCGTGAGCGTGACGCGACCGTCCGCGAACACGCAGCGATGCCAGGCCGGCGGCAGCGAGACGAGTTGCGCGCAGAGTTCACTGGCGAGCGGCGCGAGTTCGGTCCACGGCGAGAGGGCTTCCGCGAACTCGTCCGCTTCGAACGGATGCAGTTCCGTGCTGAGCACGTGCAGTCGCGCATCGGGCGGGGCGGTGCGCACGAAGAGGTCCCACGCGCAGAGAAAGTTGAGGCCCGAACCGAATCCGGTCTCGCCGATCGTGAAGTGCTCGTGCGGTGCCAGTGCCGCGAAGCGTTCGGCGAGGCGGTTGCCGTCGAGGAAGACGTGCCGCGCCTGTTCGACGCCGCGCTCCCGCGGGAAGTACACGTCGCCGTAGCGCCCGGACCACAGCTGGCCCTCGACCCACTGGAGTCGGTCGGTCATCGGGCGGTGCTGCGCGGGGCGCGCGCGGGTGGAATCGTCGGCATCGTGGACATGCGTGGGAAGCGGAGGGGCGGCTATGATCGCAGCGTTTCCGCCACGGAGAATTCCCGATGTCCTTCGACCCCGCCGTCGCTGCCGATGCGCTCTTCCGCGATCACCGCGAACTGCGCAATCTCGTTCCCTTCGCACGCGACTTCGGTGCAAATGATCTCGACGCGGCCTATGCCATCCAGGACGCCCTGGTGCAGCGCTTCATCCCGATCCACGGTCCGCGGGTCGGCTGGAAGATCGGGCTGACCTCGCAGCGGATGCAGACGATGTGCAGCATCGATCATCCCGTCGCGGGCGCGGTGCTCGCGAGCCGGCGGCAGCATTCCGGCATCGTCCGGCCGTTGAGCGAACTCGTGCACCTCGGGCTGGAATTCGAGATCTGCGTGCGCGTCGGTCGCGATCTTCCGCCGCGCGATCGTCCGTGGTCGATGGAGGATGTCGCGTCCGCCGTGAACGCCGTCGCACCGGCGTTCGAGGTGATCGACGATCGCAACTCGCCGTACCCGCTCGACATGCTCTCCCTCGTCGCGGACAACGCGTGGAACGAGGGCATCGTGCTCGGCGCGTTCCGCGAGACGTGGCCCGATCTCGCGGCCGTGAAAGGTGTCGTGGAGGTGAATGGCGAGGTCGTGGACGCGGGCCACGGCCGCGACGTGCTGGGCCATCCGTTCGAGCCGCTGCGCTGGGTCGCGAACTGGTTGCGGGAACGCGGCGAGACGCTGCGGGCCGGCGAGATCGTGTCGACCGGGAGCCTCGTCACGACGCGCTTCCCGAAGGCGGGCGAGCACTACCGGTTCACGGTGGAAGGCATCGGGACGACGGAGCTGACGCTGGTGGCGTGAGGCCACCGGGCGGTCGCTGGAAGTACGGACGGGACGCACAGTCGTGCGTCCCGGAACTGCGCGATCTCAGCCCCGTACTTCCTTCAGCGCCGCCGCGGCCGCGCGGGCCAGCGTGATGTAGTCGGTGCACAGGCCGATCACGCGGTAGCCCTGCTCGAGGTAGGTCTTGGCGTGCGCCGGGGAGTGCGCGTAGATGCAGCGCGCGATGTCGCGCTTCTCGCAGGCGCGGATGATGTCCCGGATCGCCTGCTGCACTTCCGGGTCGTTGATCTTGCCGGGCTTGCCCATGCTGCCCGAGAGATCGAACGGTCCGACGAACACGCCGTCGATGCCGGGCACGTCGAGGATCGCGTCGATGTTGCGTGCGGCGTCGACGTGCTCGATCTGGACGATCACGGCGACCTCGTCGTTCGCGCGCTGCATGTAGCCGTCGAAGTCGAGATCGAAGCGTTGCGCGCGCGTGATGCCGACGCTGCGCACGCCCTGCGGCGGGTACTTGCAGCGGTCGACGGCGCGCTTCGCGTCTTCGACGGTGTTCACGAGCGGCACGATGATTCCGGTGGCGCCGATGTCGAGCGCCTTCTTGATGTGCGCCTCGTCGTTCCAGGGCACCCGCACGACGCAGGGCACGCGGCTGTCGACGGCCGTGATGATGTCGAGCGCCTGGCGCGCTTCCATCGGGGAATGCTCGAGGTCGACGAACAGCCAGTCGTAGCCGGCGTGGGCGTAGATCTCGGCCACTTCGGGCAGCGGCATCTGGAGCAGGGCGCCGATCAGCGGGCGGCCCTCGCGCAGGCGGTGGCGGAAGGACAGGGTCACCAGTAGGTCCTCAGGGTGGGCGGATCGGGATTGATGTTCGTGTCGTTCTCGTCGAAGGCCGAGAGCCACTCCTGGGCGTCCTCCTCGGAGCCGAAGATCCGGAACGGGAAGGGCGGCGGGTGGTACAGCTCGAACACGCGGAGCGCCGCGATGCCGAGGCTCGACTGCACGACGCCGGCTTCGGCGAGCGTGTGCCGGGTCACCTCTGACGTGGCGAGGAAGGTCGCGGCCTCGACGTCGACGCGCCAGATGCCGGGCAGGCGCGCCATCACGCGCTGCTTGCCGGGCACGAGGGCGCGGCGGAACTCGAATTCGGCCTTCACGGCAGCCAGGGTGAGCACGCCGACGGCGGAATAGTCCACGTGCACGATGCCGTCGATGCCCAGCCAGACTCTTGGGGCGGTCATGGGTCGATCAACTCCTCGGATGGGCGTTCGGGGTCGCGGATTGCGACCGGACCGGGCACGGGGCGAAGGGTAGCCGTCCGGGCGCGGGAAGTTAAGCCTGCAGCGGTGTCCGCGGGTCTCACGGGCGCGCTGCGAGGAACAGGAAACGGTTGATGGCGAAGAACGTCCGGCCGCAGGCCTCGAGGTGCGCGAGGTCGTCGCGCCAGGCGTCGAGTGTCGCGACGTCGAGCGCGCCGGTGCTGGCGACGTAGCGGGCGATCACGTCGATCATGCCGGCGCCGTACGACCCCGCGCCGCGGTTCACGGCGACGAGCGGTAGTACCTCGACGACCGGATCGGCGAACCCGGCGGCGGCAAGGTGGCCGGCGAGCGTCCGGGGCAGGTGCGGATGGGCGCAGTGGCCGTTCCAGGCGTCGATGACGCTGCGCATGCGCGCGTTGTCGCCCGAGGCCCACACGCAGGATTCCCAGTCGGTGTCGACGATCGCGATGCGGCCGCCCGGGCGCAGCACCCGCCGGAACTCGGCGAGAGCCGCCGGCACGTCGTCGACGTATTCGAGGACCTGCGTGCAGGTGACCACATCGAACGACGCGTCGGGCGCCGGCAGGTGCGTCGCGGACGCCTGGTCGAAGCTCGCGTGCGGGAAGTCGACGGCGTTGGCGCGCGCGATGCCGAGCATGCTGTCGGCGCGGTCGATGCCGTGCACCCGGCCCGCCGGACCCACCTGCGCTGCCATCTCGGCCGCGAGCAGCCCCGGGCCGCAACCTACATCGAGCACGTGTTCGCCGGGCGCGAGCGCCAGCCGGGCGAGGGTGGCCGCGCGCTGCGCGACGATGTCCGGCGTGCGGTAGAGCGCCTCGACCTTGCGGGCCGCGGCGGTCGCAGCGAACAGCGGGTCAGGCGAATTCATCGTTGGCGCTCGAGGCGTTCGACGCCATGAGCAGGCGTTCGACCCAGCGGCCGACCGACAGGACCCGGGCGTCCTCGCCGGGGCGCCCGACGATCTGGACGCTGATCGGCAGGCCGTCCATGTCGAATCCGCAGGGGATCGACAGTGCGGGCAGCCCCGTCATGTTGAACGGCCCGGTGAAGCGCGTGAGCATCGCCGCGGCGGGCAGCGCGCGACCGTCGACGCTGAGGATCGCCTGCCCGACGGGCGGCGGCACGCACGGGAGCGTCGGGGTGACGAGCACGTCGGCGTCGCCGAGCGCCTCGATCAGCGCCGTACGGACTTCGCGACGGATGCGCTGCGCCTGCACGTAGCTCGACGCGAGGTAGCAGCGCGCGATCTCGAGCCGCAGCCGGACGTCGTCGCCGAGCTTGCCGGGAAGCGCGTGGATGATGTCGGCGTTGGCGGCCGCGGCTTCCGCGCCGATCGTGACGAACTGGGCACCGAGCGCCAGGCGCATGGCCTCCGGCGCGGCGGCCGTGATGTGCGCGCCGGCGGCGTGCCATCCGGATTCGAGTTCACCCATGCGACGGGCGACGCCGGCTTCGATGTGCTCGGAAAACATTCCGCGCAGGAACACGAACGAGGGCGGCCGCGCCGGCAGTCCGCCGGTCGAGCCTTCGGGGAGGTTGGCGAGCACCTCGAACGTTGCGGCGGCGTCGTCGACCGTCCGCGACAGCGGGCCGATGTGATCGAGCGACCACGCGAGCGGCAGGACGTCGGTCGTGTCGACGGCACCGTAGCTCGGCTTGAAGCCGACGATGCCGCAGCACGCCGCCGGGATGCGGATGGATCCGCCGGTGTCGCTGCCGATCGCGACGGGGACGATGCCGGCGGCCACGGCTGCGCCTGAGCCGCCGCTCGATCCGCCGGGGACGCGGCCGGGATACACCGGATTGCCGACGGTGCCGAAGTGCGGATTCGCGCTCGTCACGCCGTACGCGATCTCGTGCAGGTTGGTCACGCCGAAGATGACGGCGCCGGCGTCGCGGAGGCGGGCGACGAGCGGCGCGTCGCGGTCCTGGAGCTTCGGCTCGCGGGCGAGCGTGCCGCCGGTCATGTGGTAGCCGCGGACCGGCATGAGGTCCTTGATGGCGATCGGCACGCCGGCCAGCGGACCGGGGTTGCCGCGCCGAGCGACCTGCGCGTCGATCGCCTCGGCCTGCGCCATGACGTCGTCCGCGTCGAGGGCGGTGAAGATGTTCGCGTGGCGCCATCCGCGCGCCGTCTCGAGGGCGGATTCGGCGATCGTGGTGGCCCGCGATGCGCCGCTGCGGACGTCGCCGGCGACGGTCGTGATGCCGTCGCGCGTCCACGAGGGCACGGGCAGGCGCAGCAGGGGCTCGCCGACGCGGGGGCCGGGCGGTGCGACGAGGGGGGCTGCCGAGGGGAGCGCGGCTTCGAGCGCGGCGATGTCGTCGAAGCTCCACGCGAGGCGCTCCTGCCAGGCTTCGATGCGACCGGGGTCGGTCTCGCCGCGGAGTGCTGCGACGGATTCTACGAACGCTGCGAAGCGGCTGGATTCGAGGGTCATGATCTTCGTGTCGGCGGCCGCATGCCGCGCGACCGGCCGTGGACAGGGAGGCCGGATGTTAACCCGGAAGCATCGAGGGAGACGGCTTCGTCGGCGGTCGTGGACGACGTTCCCGACGTGTGCGCGACGGGCCTCCGCGGCGCGGTCCGGATCCGCGTTCGTGAACTGCCGCCGGTGTTGGTTCACGCCGGCATTTCGCCGGCGCGGCGCGCACTACTGGGTCTCGTTCAGCACCATCAGCGCCTGCGACCGGAACTCGCGCAGATACAGGATCAGCACGACCCAGCTCGTGGCGATCATCCACACCCACGCGTTCAGGAACCACATGAGCGCGGCGAGTGCGAAGTAGTAGGCGCGGAGCCCGTTGTTGAAGCTCTCGGCAGCGAGGCCTGCGGTGTTCGCGGCGTGGCGCGCGAACTCGGCGCGCTTCGCCGGATCGGTGTCGAAGGGCGGGGCGCCGCCGACCATCACCGAGCAGAAGTGGAACAGTCGCAGCGACCACGTGAACTTGAAGAACGCGAACATGAAGATGCTCGTGAGCAGCAGGATCTTGATGTCCCAGAAGCGCTCGGGCCCCTGCTTCGTGAACGGGAGTTCCATCACGACGGAGGCCACCTTGTCGGTCGTTCCCAGCAGCGCGAGCAGTCCGCCGAGGATCAGCAGCGTCGTCGATGCGAAGAAGGTCGATCCGTTCGAGAGGTTCGTCAGGATGTTGATGTCGCCGATCCGGACCTCGCGCGACGCCAGTTCGGACATCCAGGTCTGGCGCAGCGTGTTCATGCGGCTGCGCAGGCTGGGCATCTTGCGCGCGTGCACGTCGGCGTAGCGGACGTAGCCGAGCCACCAGACGAAGAACCAGGCGAGGGCGACCCAGTCGAGGAATTTCAGGGGCAGGGGCATCGGAAGCTCATGGTTCGTGAGGGCGTCGGCGTCGTGAACGCGCCGCCGTCGGGATCGATCGGTGATTTTCCTGGACGGTCGTGTCGATGGGACTCGTCGTGTTCTCGAACGCGATTCGCCGGCCGGACTGGCGCCATGTCGCGCGCCGGGTCGTCAGAGGAACAGCGTCAGCACGCCCGTGTGGCCGTACACGCGGTGGTGCGAGATCTCGCCGTTGCCGAAGAAGCCCACGAGCGGGATGTCGCCCAGACCCTCGCGGATCATCCCGAGTTCGCGCGACGCTTCGCCGAAGAGGCTCTCTCCGCGCGCGAGGCACGAGAAGTACAGCGCGCCGCGCGGCCGCGTGAAGAGTCCGCTCTTGATGCTGTCGAGCATGCGCGCCATGTCTTCCTCGGCGGCCCGCCGATCGCGGCGGCAGAACATCACCTTGTCGCCGGCGTCGACGAGATCGCCGATCGCGACGAGGCCGCGTTCGGTGTCGAGGCCGATGACGTTGCGCACCGTGTAGTCGGCGACGTCGTCACCCCCGACGGGGACGGCCGCGAACACGAGTTCGGCGACGCGGTCGAGATCGCGGTCGGACTTCAGCGAGGCTTCCTCCCGGAGCACGTCGAGGGCGGGGCGGCCGTCGAGTTCGATCAGCACGTTGCGCTGACTCTGCGTCACGGTGTGCAGTTCGCCGAGCGGCGAGCAGCCCTGCGTGTGACGCGTCGCGACGACGATCTGGTCGGTGAACACGACTCCGGACACGCCGCCCTCGGACAGGCCGTCCGCGACCTGCGGATGCTTGCCTCGCGAGCTGGTGAGTCCGCCGACGACGAAGCCGCCTTCGAGGCGTCGGGCCATCTCGGCGACGAGCGCGGCCGTGCGACCGTTGCGCGGATCGGCGTGGACGATGGCGAAGTTGCCCGGCGCACCGCCGACCGTCAGCGGGTCGCGGGTGAGGTCGGCCGGCGCACGCAACTGCGAGAACACGCGGAACGAGCCCGGCTCGAAGGCGCCGAGCATCATCGCCATCGCACCTTCGTCGAGGTATTCCTGTCCCGTCGCGCAGATGCCGACCCCGACGGTGCCGACCCAGTGATCGACGCCGGTGCGCATGCGCAGCAGTTCGATGAGGTCCTGGAGGCGGGACGCGTATGTGTCGGTGACGTACAGGAAGCCCAGGTTGGCGCCGGGCGCGGGCTGTCCGAGCTGCTCGAGGCATTCGGCGGCCGCGATGCGCCAGTGTGGCGATGCAGCGTGCGCATAGGCGAAGGCGGCGCTGGCGGTGCGGTGCGTGACGGGCATGGGCAGGGTGCGGGAGCGAATTCGATGGAACGCGGTGCACCATGAACCTTCGGTGTCACGCGTCGGGTTCTTATAATAGCGACTTTGCCAGGACGGACTGCACACATGAATCTCGACCGCGTAGGGCCCGGACGCGACGTTCCGAACGACGTCAACGTGATCATCGAAATCCCGATGAACGCCGATCCGATCAAGTACGAAGTGGACAAGGAGACCGGCGCGATGTTCGTCGACCGCTTCATGTCCACGGCCATGCGCTATCCGTGCAACTACGGCTACGTGCCGCACACGCTCTCGGGCGATGGCGATCCGGTCGACGTTCTGGTGCTGTCGCCCGCGCCGCTCATCAGCGGGGTCGTCGTGCGCTGCCGTCCGATCGGCATGCTCAAGATGAGCGACGAGGCCGGGGAAGACACGAAGGTGCTGGCCGTGCCGATCGACAAGCTGTCGAGCCTTTACCGACAGGTGGAGACCATCCGCGACCTCCCCGAGCTGGTGACGGCGCAGATCTCGCACTTCTTCGAGCACTACAAGGATCTCGAGCCCGGCAAGTGGGTGAAGCTGCTCGGCTGGGTCGGACCGGAAGAGGCCAAGGCCGAGATCCTCGCCGGGATCCGCAGCTACGACGAGGCAGCGACGAAGCCGATGTTCTGATCCCGTCGGCGAGACCTGCACGGTGCAGTTTCAGGTTCCCCTCGCCTGCTTGCCGGGGAGGGGAGCGCAGGTCGGATGAGCGGCGACAACCGCGTAATCCGACACCGCCGCACGCACAACCGCCCGCGTCGGATCAGGGCCTGCCGACACGACGGATGCCGGTGCGAACGAATGTCCCGGCGCGCAGGGCAAGTCGGACGACGCCGCCCGGACTGAACTTGTCCGTGGTGTCGACAGGCCCTGGGCGACCACGTCGCCAATCCGACTACGCCTTCCGCAGCGGTCGCCGCGCAGCGAACGGCCCGACACCCGACACCCAACGCCCAACGCCTATTCCCATGCCCCGCAAACCTTCCCTGAAACAGCTCGGCGCGCAGACGCCGCTGCCGGCCTCGCCCGAGGCGGCGCTGCTCGAGCGCGTGCCGAATCCGCATCCGGACACGCGCTACGTCGCCCGCTTCACGGTGCCGGAGTTCACCTCGCTCTGCCCGATCACCGGACAGCCCGATTTCGCGCACCTCGTCATCGACTACGTGCCCAACCGCTGGCTCGTCGAGAGCAAGTCGCTGAAGCTCTACCTCGGCGCGTTCCGCAACCACGGCGCGTTCCACGAGGATTGCACCGTCGGCATCGGCCTGCGCCTGAAGACGCTGCTCGCGCCGCGCTGGCTGCGCATCGCCGGGTACTGGTTTCCGCGCGGCGGGATCCCGATCGACGTGTTCTGGCAGAGCGGACGCGCGCCGGTCGGCGTCTGGGTTCCGGAGACGGGCGTTCCGCCGTATCGCGGTCGGGGCTGA
>CAUJJX010000258.1 GCA_963205165.1 Pseudomonadota bacterium
TGCTGCGCCGCTACGAGTTCTACAAGGGGAATCTCGACGGGCTCGGCATCGAGGTCGATGCGGACGGCCGGGTCGACTGCAAGCAGGACTGCAACGACTTCCTGAAGGGCGGTGGCCAGGACCTCGAACAGTTCGAGCAGACGTACGTCGGCGCCTTCGTCGGCGCCCAGATGGTCGGTTTCAACGTCGACGAGCAGCAGGCGCCGATCCAGCTCGCCGCGCCGGTGCCGGAGCCGTCGACGTACGCGATGCTCGGTGCCGGCCTCGGGCTGATGGGGCTGTTCGCGCGCCGTCGTCGCTGAGGCAGGGGCCTGTTCCCGCGCGGGCATCCGTGGCGTGAACAGGCCCTGATCCGTCGGTCGGCACGTGGCGTCGGCCGGCGATCTCCGGCCGGGCGCGCAGTCCACGGATCGCGCGTCGGCGCCGCACGAAAAAAATGGCCGGATCCGCAACGGATCCGGCCGCATGAACTGGAACCCCGAAGGAGAGAGCCGAAAGGGTTCCCGGACGAGCGTCGTGCCGCCCGTGGCGCAGGGGGATTGCGACAGATGCCACGAAGTTGCACGAAGCCGACGGGCGGATTTGAACACGACTTCGTGGCCGAAGCAACGAAGTTGCATTAAAGGGGGTCGACACATCCCGTTCGCGACCGCATCCGTGCAGTCGACAGGGCCCGATGGTCGAACCGTGCCGGTGCGGTTGCACCACGTCCGTCCGCGCCGTTACTCTCGCGCACCCCATCCGCCCGTGCCGCCTCCGTGACTCCGCAGAACCGCGCCGTCTCCCTCGTCCGTCATCCGGACACGCCGTGCGCGGCGGTCCGCACGATCGAGGTCGGTGTCGGGCGCGGCGCCGACGGACTCGCGCTGCACTACACCCTGACCGGCACGATCGCCGCGCTGCGCATCCCGTCCGCGGTCGCACCGCGTCGCGCCGACCGGCTCTGGGAACACACGTGTTTCGAAGCCTTCGTCCGCACCGCTGACACCGATTACCGCGAGTTCAATGTCTCGCCGTCGGGCGAGTGGGCGGCCTACGGATTCGACCGGTATCGCGAGCGGTCCGGCTGGATGTGTCCCGTCGATCTCCGTGCCGATGTCGAACGCGCGGACGATCGCCTCGAACTCGCCGTCCTGCTGCCTGCCGCCGCGCTGCCCGCGGACGCACGCGGCGCACTCGCACTGTCCGCCGTGATCGAGTCCGCCGACGGATCGATCTCGTACTGGGCGCTGCGGCATCCGGCCGGCCGCCCCGACTTCCACCATCTCGACGGCTTCGCGCTGCTGCTCGACGCGGTGCCCGCGCATCGCACGGAGTCCGCGTCGTGAAGTTCGGTCTCGACCGACTCGTCGACGACGCCTCGCTGCGCGCGCCGCTCGCCGGCCGCCGGGTCGCGCTGCTCGCGCATCCGGCGTCGGTCACGCGCGATCTCGTGCACGGGCTCGACGCGCTGGCCGCACTGCCCGACGTGAAGCTGTCCGCGGCGTTCGGTCCGCAGCACGGACTCCGCGGCGACAAGCAGGACAACATGGTCGAGTCGCCGGACTTCCTCGACCCCGCGCTCGGCATCCCGGTGTTCAGCCTCTACGGCGAGGTGCGCCGCCCGACGGAAGCGATGCTCGACACGTTCGACGTGCTGCTCGTCGATCTCCAGGATCTCGGCTGCCGCATCTACACATTCATCACGACGCTGCGTTACGTGCTCGAAGCCGCGGCGCGGCGCGGGCAGTCGGTCTGGGTGCTCGATCGTCCGAATCCGGCGGGGCGTCCGGTCGAGGGGCTGCGGCTGCGCGACGGCTGGGAGTGCTTCGTCGGTGCCGGGCCGCTGCCGATGCGGCACGGCCTGACGATGGGCGAACTGGGCCGGTGGTTCGTCCGGACGCTCGGTCTCGACGTCGACTATCGCGTGATCGCGATGGACGGCTGGGCGCCGGAGTCCGCCCCCGGATTCGGCTGGCCCCTCGGCGAGCGCACCTGGATCAATCCGAGCCCGAACGCGCCCAACCTCTCGATGGCGCGCTGCTACGCCGGTACCGTGATGCTCGAAGGCACGACGCTGTCGGAGGGCCGCGGCACGACGCGTCCGCTCGAACTCTTCGGTGCGCCCGACCTCGATGCCCGCGCGATCATCGCCCGCATGCAGCAGCTCGCGCCGCAGTGGCTGCACGGCTGCCGGCTGCGCGAAGTCTGGTTCGAGCCGACCTTCCACAAGCACGCCGGCAAGCTCTGCGCGGGCGTCCAGATCCACGTCGAGGATGGTTCTTACGACCACGCGGCCTTCCGTCCGTGGCGCGTGCAGGCGGCTGCGTTCAAGGCGATCCGGCAACTGCATCCGGACTACGACCTCTGGCGCGACTTCGCCTACGAATACGAGCACGACCGCCTCGCGATCGATCTCATCAATGGTGGCCCGCAGTTGCGCGAATGGGTCGACGACCTCGCCGCGCTGCCGGGCGATCTCGATGCGATCACGCAGCCCGACGAAGTCGCGTGGACAGCCGAGCGCGACGCCGCGCTCCTGTACCGATGAACCTGCCGCGCCGCCGTCCAGCCTTCCGGGCATGCGGCGCATGCGGACCGCTGTCTTCCTTCCGAACCGAACCTGCGAGGATTCCCCGTGGCTGACACTCCGTTCGACTACTCCGCGCTGTTCCGTGCCGACCTGCCGGCGCCCGCCGCCCGCTGGAACGGGTTCCCGAAATACAACTTCGTCGGCGGCCACAACGACGCCGGCTGCGTGCCCGTCGAGGGACTCGTCGCGGCCGCCACGAGCGTCCTGCGCCGCGAGGGCCGGACGCTGTCGACGTACGGACTGGAGAGCGGACCGCTCGGCTACCGGCCGCTGCGGGAGTTCGTCGCCCGCAAGCTCGCGAAGGACGCCGGCATCACGTGCTCGGCCGACGACATCCTGATCACGTCCGGCTCGCTCCAGGGCCTCGACCTCGTGAACGACGTGCTGGTCGCGCCGGGCGACACCGTGATCATCGAGCAGTCGACGTACGGCGGCGCGATCACGCGGCTGGCACGGTGCGGCGCGAACATCGTCGGCGTGCCGGTCGATCACGACGGCCTCAGCGCGACGGCCCTCGAAGCGGCGCTCGTCGACCTCGCCGCGCGCGGCATCCGGCCGAAGTACATCTACACGATCCCGACGGTGCAGAACCCGACCGCGACCGTGATGAGCACGGCGCGGCGCCAGGCGATCCTCGCGCTGTCCGAACGCTTCGGCGTGCCGATCTTCGAGGACGAGTGCTACGCCGACCTCGTCTGGTCCGGCGAGCGTCCGCAGGCGATGCGCGGCATGTCGCCGGACGGGCGCGTGATCCACATCGGCTCGTTCTCGAAGTCGATCGCGCCGGCGCTGCGCGTGGGCTGGCTCGTCGCCGACTGGACCGTGATGAGCCGCATCCTCGCGATCAAGAACGACGCGGGCTCGGGCGCGCTCGAGCAGATGGTCCTCGCGGAATTCTGCGAGGCGGCGTTCGACGATCACGTCCGGCACCTGCGCGGCGTGCTGCGCGGCAAGGTCGAGGCGCTGATGACGGCGCTGCGCGCGCAGTTCGGCGATGCGGCGGAATTCGATGATCCCGTCGGCGGCATCTTCCTGTGGGTGACGCTGCCCGAGGCGGTCGACACGTCCCGTCTCGCGCAGGCAGCGCTGCAGGCGGGCGTCGCGATCAATCCGGGCGCCGAGTGGATGACCGACGCCGTGCCCGGCCGCCGCCGGCTGCGGCTGTGTTTCGCGCATCCGTCGCCGGAGGTGATCGGCGAGGGCGTCGCCCGGCTGGCCGAGGTCTGTCACCGGGAGTTCGGCGTGCCCGTGCGGGAGGCGAACCCGCACCGTTAGGTCCGGCGCACGCGATGCCGGTGCGCCGCGTGACGGCCGCCTGACCTGCCCGGCGGGCGCTCCGACGTCCAGCCGGTCGAGGGCCGCCGCCGGCCTCGAATCGGTGCGTTCCCGCGCCTGGAAGAAGTGTTGATGCACCGCACTGGTGCCTGCACCTCCCGTTGGGCAGAATCGCGCACAGAAGCAGTGCGATTTCCGTCCAGTACATCAACAGGGGAGCAGGATGAAATACAAGAATGCGCACGAGTTCCTCGCGCAGGTGGCCGCCCGCAATCCGGGTCAGCCGGAGTACCTCCAGGCCGTCGGCGAGGTCATCGAGAGCGTCTGGCCGTTCATCGAGCAGCATCCGCGCTACGCGGAGCACGGCCTGCTCGACCGGCTCGTCGAGGCCGAGCGCACCGTGATGTTCCGGGTGTCCTGGGTCGACGATCGCGGCGAGGTCCACGTCAATCGCGGCTACCGCATCCAGCACAGCGCCGCGATCGGTCCGTACAAGGGCGGCCTGCGCTTCCACCCGTCGGTGAACCTCTCGATCCTGAAGTTCCTGGCGTTCGAGCAGACCTTCAAGAACGCCCTGACGACGCTGCCCATGGGCGGCGCAAAGGGCGGTTCGGACTTCGATCCGAAGGGCCGCAGCCCGGGTGAAGTGATGCGGTTCTGCCAGGCCTTCGTGTCCGAACTGGTCCGGCACATCGGCGGCGACACCGACGTCCCGGCGGGCGACATGGGCGTCGGCGGCCGCGAGATCGGCTACATGGCCGGCATGATCAGGAAGCTCACCAACCGGTCCGACTGCGTGCTCACGGGCAAGGGCCTCAGCTACGGCGGATCGCTCATCCGCCCCGAGGCGACGGGCTACGGCACGATCTACTTCGCGGAAGAGATGCTGCGCCAGGTCGGGCGTTCGCTGTCCGGCATGCGCGTGTCGGTGTCCGGCTCCGGCAACGTGGCCCAGTACGCGATCGAGAAGGCGATGGCCTGCGGCGCGAAGGTGCTGACGGCATCCGACTCCAGCGGCACCGTGATCGACGAGGACGGCTTCACCGAAGAGAAGCTCGCGATCCTGATGGAAGTGAAGAACGAGAAGTACGGCCGCGTCAGCGACTACGCTGCCCGCGTCGGCGCGCGTTTCGAGCCCGGCGTCGCGCCGTGGCATGTCCCGGTCGATGTCGCCCTGCCGTGTGCGACGCAGAACGAGCTGAACGCGGACGACGCGAAACGTCTCGTGGCGAACGGGGTCGTGTGCGTGGCCGAGGGCGCGAACATGCCGTCGACGGTCGATGCGGTCGAGGTGTTCCACGGCAACGGCGTGCTGTACGCGCCGGGCAAGGCGAGCAACGCCGGCGGCGTCGCGACCTCGGGTCTCGAGATGAGCCAGAACGCCATGCGTCTTTCCTGGACCCGCGAGGAAGTCGATGCGCGGCTGCACGAGATCATGCGCGGCATCCACGGCGCCTGCCTGAAGTACGGCAAGCGGTCCGACGGCAGCATCAACTACGTCGACGGTGCCAACGTGGCGGGCTTCGTGAAGGTCGCGGACGCCATGCTGGCGCAGGGCGTGGTCTGACGGTGTCGCCACCCCGGGCAGGGTGGCGGCAGTTCATGCGTCCGCGGGTGGGAGCCTGCACCCCGCCCGCGGACGCCGTGGCAGATCAGCGGCGGCGACGCTTCGCCGCGAGTCCGAGGATGCCGAGACCGCCGAGCATGAGCGCCCAGGTCTCAGGTTCCGGCACGGGCGCGAGGTTCACGCCAGCCATCTGCGCTCCGATGTAGTTCCCGATGAACGGGGCCATGGCTTCCGGGCTGCCCAGGTCCTCGCAGTTCGCGATGCCGTCGAGGCACAGTGCCTCGTTGCTCTCGGGGTCGTACGTGCCGGCGAACTGGTAGAACTCCCAGCGCAGGACGACCGACTTCTTGCCGTCGCCCATCGGGTTGTCACCGCCACCCTTGTTGGGCTGCTCGTGCCCGGCGCGCGCCTGCATCAGGAACCACTCGATCTCGGTTTCCGTTTCCGCGTCCGGGAACAGCTCCTTGTTGTCCGAGAGCAGGTCCTCGAGCTTCGCATCGTGGTCGAGCTGCTCCGTCTGTGTCTTGATGCGCTTCATCCAGAGGGCCTCGCCGAACTCGGCCTCCCGGGCTTCGGGCGCTTCGATCACGGCCTGCACGACGGGCGGTGCGACGACGCCCGGGTCGGGCGCGACCACCGCGAACACCGGTGCCGGCAACGCGATGCCCGTGCCGATCGGCGTCAGCGTGCCGTCGGGATTCCCCTGCAGCCAGCGGTAAGTCGTCGACGTCTGCGACCGCGTGAGGCCCAGTCCGAAGTGCTCGCAGCCGCTGCTGTCGTAGTTGCCGATCGGACCGCCCTGGTAGCACGCGTGTCCACCGGTGTTCGAGAGCGACGGCGCCTGGATGGTCCGGGTGCTGAAGGTCGACCCGTTCCAGCTCGCCTGCCAGCGGACGAACACGCCGCTGGCGCCGTTCGCATCCGTGAAGTTCTGCATCGACGGTGTTCCGTAGCGGCTGTAAGGCCCGCCGAAGGTGTAGCTGACTTCGCTGCTGCTCACGCCGTGGAGTTCGATCTCGAACCCTTCGGTGTCGCTGCCGGTGTCGTTCAGGACGTCGAAGTTGCTGAGCGTCCCGAAGGATGTGATGGCGGACGCGGACGTCGCGATCGCGAAGAGTCCTGCCGCGACGAGCGCCTTGTGTGGTGTCTTGATCTTCATGGGGGTCTCCTGCGGAATGGGCGCCGGTGCCGGACGAGTGGCGCGGCGAACACCGACGGGGTCGCCACGCCGGCAATGTACATCGTGAGTGGGAATAAATCCCACTCATTTTTGAGGCTTCGTTGATTGGCGTCAACGAACGGGGTGTGCGATCGCCGGCGCGATCCGGCCGGCGGCGCACTCCGCCGGGGCGTGCCCGGTTCGCGTGACGATCCGCGGCGCGCAGCCGGATCCGCTGGCGCAAGGGGGGCGCGGTGTGATCCGCCGCGCCGGCAGGAAGGCGGTGCCCCGGGTGCGCTGCCCTGCGTGCGTTCGGGTCGCTACGCCACGTGCGTGCGCAGGAACGCCAGCAGCTTCGCCGTCACCGCTTCCGGCTGTTCCTGCTGGACCCAGTGACCTGCGCCGTCGATGAGGTGCACGGCCGACATGTTCGTGCACACGGTGGTCTGCATGCGTTCGAGTGCACCGGGGCTCTGGCGGATGCCCCAGTCGGACGAGCCCGCGATGAAGCACGACGGCACGTCGATCGTCCGGCCGGCGAAGAGCTGCATCTCGGCGACGTACTTCGCGCCGGTCATGCAGCGATACCACTGGAGCCCGCCCTGGAAGCCGTTGCGTCCGTACTCCGCGGCGTAGACCGCGAGTTCGTCGTCGGGCAGCCAGCGGCACGCGGCGATCGCTTCGGTGGAGGGCATCTCCGGCGCGACGGTCTCGGCCATCGTCTTCCCGAGTTCCATCACGTAGTACGTCGGCAGCTTCGCGAGCTCGTCGGCCGTCCACGCGGTGAGCGGATGCGGACGGTTGTGCGCCCAGTCCGCGCTCTTGACGTGGTAGTAGCCGCGGATGAAATCGTGGATGCCCTGCGCGCAATGCCGCATGTCGGCATCGGCCTCGCGCGTCGAGTAGTACCACTGGTAGTGCTTGCGCGGCGGATCGAGTTTCGCGAGCGCCTCGTGGATGTCGACGGCCGGTCGCGGCGGTTCGTTCGGTCCGCCGAGCGGCAGTGCGGGCGCGCCGGCGAAGGGTGCACTCATCATCACGACCACCGGGAAGACGTCCGGGCGGACGAGCGCGCACCAGCCCGCGACGAACGATCCGGAATCGTGGCCGACGACCGCAGCGACGCGCCGGAGACCGAGCGCCGCGACGAGGCCGACGGCGTCGCGGGTGATGTTCAGCACCCGGAACGAATCGACGTCGCCGTCGTAGTCGGGGTCCCAGCCGGTCGTGCGTCCGTACCCGCGCTGGTCCGGCGCGACGACGTGATAGCCGGCCGCGGCGAGCGGCAGCATCACCTTGCGCCAGCTGTACGCGAGTTCGGGAAAGCCGTGCAGCAGCAGGACGCACGGCCGATCGGGCGATTCGTAGCCGGCTTCGAGGACATGCATCGTGAGGCCGTTGACGCCGGGGACGTGGCGCGAGCGGATGCCGGGCGGGAGGGGCAGCGGGGGAAAGGTGGTGGTCATCGGGGCGCTCCGTTGGAGGGCGCGAAGGTAGCAGACGATGGACGGTTTCGGACCGTACTGGTGGCCGTGGCGAATCACCCGGCTGCGCGGCTGGCCGGGACTTCGGAACTGCACATTCCCCACCCCGTCACCCCAGAGAACGCTGGGGTCCAGCAGCGATTTCGCGCTCTGGCGACGGCCGGACTGGATTCCGGCTTTCGCCGGAATGACGGCGTGGTTGGTGCCCAACGCGCAACGCCCGACGCCTAGTTCTCCGCCCACATCCTGAGCAGGTTGTGATAGCTCGACGTCAGCCGCACGACGGGCGCGCTCTCGCCTTCGGCCGCCCGGAGTTCCATCACCGACATGTCGATGTCGAACAGCAGGCGCCGCTGCTCCGGGCTGCGCACGAAGCTCTGCACCCAGAAGAACGACGCGATGCGCGCGCCGCGCGTCACCGGCTCCACGCGATGCACGCTCGACGACGGGTACAGGATCATGTCGCCGGCCGGGAGCTTCACGGTCTGGCAGCCGAAGGTGTCCTCGATGACCAGTTCGCCGCCGTCGTAGTCCTCGGGGGCCGACAGGAACAGCGTGCACGACACGTCCGTGCGGGTGTGCTCGCGCGTGAGCGGGTCCGTGCGGACCGAGTTGTCGACGTGGTTGCCGAACGCGTTCGCGCTGCCTTCGTAGCGGTTGAACAGCGGCGGGAAGATGCGTCGTGGCAGCGCGCCGGTGACGAACAGCGCGCTGCGGTCGAGTGCCGCGAGGACGATCTCGCGGGCCTCGCGCGATTCGCGACAGTCCTGCGGGAGCTGGCGATTGTTCTTCACCTGCGCCGACTGCGTGCCGGCCGTGATCTTCCCGTCGGACCAGCGGGCGGCGTCGACGATTCCGCGGACGCGCTGCAGTTCATCGGCGGTGAGGACGGACGGGACATGGAGCAGCATGGTCGTGGTTCCGGTGGTGGTCCGCGACGCCGGTGCGCCGCGGGGTTCGGGGGAAGCGCGACCGATCCGCCGGGGACCGGTCGCGCTTGCGGGGCCGGGAACTTCAGCGCCGTCGTGATGCGTGCGGCGCCTGGAACTTCAGTGCCGCCGTGGTTTCGGGCGGCCGCTAGAACTTCAGTTCCGCCGTGATGCGTGCCGTGCGCGCGAGACCGGGAATCGAATGGCCCGCGTACACGCCCTCGTAGTAGTCCTTGTCGAACAGGTTGTAGAGATTGAGCCGGATCGTGTACTGCTTCACCTCGTACGCGACCATGGCGTCCCAGCGGGCGTAGCGCGGTGTCGCATTGGTGTTCGTGTTGTTCGCGTAACGCAGACCCGCACCCTCGACGCCGCCGCCGAGTCGCCATTCGCCGATGCGATAGACGGTCCAGACGTTGAACGTGTAGTTCGGCGTGTTCAGCGGGATCTTGTTCAGCGTGTTCGCCTGCTGCCCGGTGGCCGCGTCGATGTTGGCGCGCATGACGGCGAGTGCGCTGAAGACTTCCCAGCTCGGCGTGATGCGGCCGGCCGCTTCGAGTTCGACGCCGTCGGTGTGACGTTTTCCGGAAAGGAGGTTCTGCTCGACGGTCACCGCGAGGTCGGTGTTGCGCTCGTTGGTCTTCTCGGATCGGAACACGGCCGTGCGCAGCGAGAGGTCGCCTTCGTACAGTTCCCACTTCACGCCCGCCTCGAGGTTGCGGCTCTTCTCGGGTGGCGTGTTCGTGCTGCGGTCGTCGAGCGCGTACAGCTCGGCGGACGGGTTGAACGACGTGCCGTACGACGCGTAGTACGACACCTCGTCGTCCGGCTGGTAGAGCAGGCCGGCGCGCGTGCTGAACACGTTGTCCGCGCGCGTGAGATCGCCGGCGGGCAGCGGACGGTCGTAGTCCGCGGAGAACCGGTCGAAGCGCGCGCCGACGACGGCCTTCCACTTCGGGATGAATTCCACGACGTCCTGCGCGTAGAGGCCGATCGTGTGGGCCGTGTAGTAGTTGTCGGCCGTGCGGGCGACCGAGAAGTAGTTCGCCGGCAGGACCGGGTACGCGTTCGGCGCGCCCACCGTCGTCGACGGGTTCGTCGCGGCGCCGGTGTTGGTCCAGCGATGCGCACGTTCGCGGACGAGTTCCGCACCGACCAGCGCGAGGTGCTTCATCCCGGCGGCCTCGAACTTCGTCGTGAAGTCCGACTGCAGCGTGAGCGTCTGCTCCGTGCTGCCGCGCGCCTGGCGCTGGCGATTGAGCACGGTGTTGTCCGTCAGGACGGTCGTGCCGCCGGCCAGCCGCGGTGCGACGGCCCAGAGATCGCGCTCGTAGTCGGCGTGACGCACGACCGTCCGGAGCTGCGAGTCCGCGCTGAAGCGATGCGTCCACGCGGCTGTCGCGATGCCCGTGTCGTTCCGGTCGTAGTCGGCATTGGCCATGCCGTAGAAGCGGTTCGTCGGCACGGCGATCGGCCGGCCGTTGAAGTACGGCACGCCGAAGTCCGGGACATTGCTCTCCTGCAGCTTGTAGTACGAGAAGGTCACCTCGTCCGGCGTGCCGATGCCGAAGGTCACGGCGGGCGCGATGCCCCAGCGTTCCTGCGTGACGGCGTCGCGGAAGCTGTTCGCGTCCGTCTTCATCGCGTTGATCCGGAATGCCGTCGTCTCGCCGACCTGCTTGTTCACGTCGGCGAGGATGCGCTTGTAGCCGTAGCTGCCGAGCGTGAGCGATGCGGTGCCGCGCTCGCCGAGCGTCGGCATCTTGCTGACCTGGTTGATGAGGCCGCCCGTCGAGCCGCGACCGTAGAGCATCGACGCGGATCCGCGCAGCACCTCGATCCGGTCGAGATTGAACGTCTCGCGGTTGTACTGCGCGACGTCGCGCATGTTGTCGAGGTAGAGATCGCCGACGGCCGAGTAGCCGCGCAGCGTGATGTTGTCGCCGATCCGGCCGCCTTCGCCGGCATTGAAGGTGAGGCCCGCGACGTTGCGCAGGGCGTCCTTCATGGTGTCGGCACCGCGGTCCTGCATGAGCTGGCCCGTCACGGTCGTCAGCGATTGCGGGATGTCGCGCGCCGGGAGCGGCAGCTTGCCCGACGTCGTGACGCCGCTCTGGTAGGTCTCGTTGGCCGCGCGGACGCGGCCGTGGACCTTCACGGTCGGGGCGGTCAGCTCGGAATCCTGCTTCTTCCTGCTGTCGTCGGGCTTCTTGCCCGTCGCGGTCTCGGCGAGCGTGGGGCCGCTCATGCAGAGCGCGAGCATGGCGGCGGCGCTCATCCGGCTCTGCGCCGGTGTTCTGGGTTGCATTCGTCGTCTCCGGGGGTGGTCTACAGGAGACGGCGCAGCGGGCGGTGAGCCCGGCGCGGCGGGGCGGGGTGGGATGTGATCTCATGCGAATGAGAATAGTTCGCATTGGTGAGGGCGTCAATGCGGCCCACCGCCCGGCGACGCTGCGCGGGTGCCGCGACGCCATCGAGGAGACCGGAGACGCGCGGTCGCGGCGATCCCGATCGGTACGTTGCATCCTGCCGCGGCCGGGCTTCGGGGGGTGATCAGCCCGGTGACTTGCCCTCGCCCGCTTCCTCGACGGTCCGGCCGTCGCGAATGTGGTAGATCCGCTCGAAGGTCGGGATGATCTTCTCGTCGTGCGTGACGACGATGATCGCGGTGTCGAACTGGCGCGCCATCTGGTTGAGGATCCGGATCACCGCGAGGGCGCGTTCGCTGTCGAGCGGCGCAGTCGGT
>CAUJJX010000259.1 GCA_963205165.1 Pseudomonadota bacterium
CGCTCAAGTTCACCCATCGCAGGTCGATCTGTCGAACGCCCCGCAGCCATTCCGGCCGGGGCCCACGGCAATCCACATCTTCGATGGCAGCAGCGATTCCCCACCAGATCGGCAAGTACCGCATCCTGCGCGAGCTGGGACGCGGGGCCACGAGCACCGTGTATCTCGCCGAGGACGCGTTCCATCGGCGCGAGGTCGCGATCAAGGTCGTGCAGCCGGGGCCCGAGACGGACACCGAACTGCAGCGACGCTATCGGCGCGTGTTCATGAACGAGGCGTCGCTCGCGGGGCGGCTGTCGCATCCGCACATCGTCTCGATCTACGACGCGGCGACCGACGACGAGCGCAGCTATCTCGTGATGGAGCGCGTCGACGGCGGCACGCTCGAGCAGTACGCGACGGCCGATGCGCTGCTCCCGCCGTCGCGGCTGATGGAGATGATGTTCAAGGCGAGTGTCGCGCTCGATTACGCGCACCGGCAGGGCGTGATCCACTGCGACATCAAGCCCGCGAACATCCTGCTGACCGGTGACACCGACATCAAGATCTCGGACTTCGGCGCGGCCTTCGTCGGCGCGGCGGACCACACTTTCCTGCAGGGCGTCGGCTCGCCCGCGTACATGTCGCCGGAGCAGATCCAGGACCGGCAGGTGACGCACCAGACCGACATCTACTCGCTGGGCGTCGTCATGTACCAGCTCCTGACGGGGCGGCTGCCCTTCCTGGGTTCGAGCCGCGGGAGCCTCGTCTACCAGATCGCGAACATCGAGGCGGTGCCGCCGTCGACGCACCGGCGCGGCCTCACGCCGGAGCTCGACCGGATCGTCCTCAAGGCGATCGCGAAGTCGCCGGACGTGCGCTACCGGACGTGGGCCGAGTTCAGTCGCGACGTGGCGCATGCGTTCCGGCATCTGTCGGTACCGACCGAGGAAGTCTCCGACACGGAGCGTTTCACGATGCTCCGGGCGCTGGAACTCTTCCGGGATTTCCGCGACGTCGAACTGTGGGAAATGCTGCGGGTCGCGCGCTGGCACCGCCATCCGGCGGGCACGCAGATCCTGCGGGAGGGCGAGGAGGGCGACAGCCTCTTCGTGCTGACGGCCGGCGAAGCGAAGGTGAGCCGGAGCGGGCAGGTTCTCGACGTGCTGCAGACCGGCCAGTGCTTCGGCGAGATCGCCTACTTCGACGAGAGTCGCGGGCCGCGCACCACGACGATCACGTCGAGCACCGACAGCACGGCCGTGGAGCTGGAAGCGAACGCGATGCGACACGCGTCGGAGGCACTCCAGATGCAGCTGAACCGTGCGTTCATCCGGGTACTGCTCGGGCGGATCGATGCCCGGGAATCCCGGATGACCTCGACGGACATGGAGCAGCGCCTGCCGGAAGCGGGCGCCTGACCGGCGCCGTCGCGACGACGGCCACCGGCAACAGCGGTCGTTACAGTGCGGCCTTCAGCAGCGCGCCCATCTCGGCCGGGTTCTTCGTGACCTTGATGCCGCAGGCGTCCATCACCTGAAGCTTCTCTTCGGCCGTGCCCTTGCCGCCGGAGATGATGGCTCCCGCGTGGCCCATCCGCTTGCCGGGGGGCGCCGTGACGCCGGCGATGAATCCGACGATGGGCTTCTTCATGTTGTCCTTCGCCCACAGCGCCGCGGTTTCCTCGTCGCCGCCACCGATCTCGCCGATCATCACGACGGCATCGGTGTCCGGGTCTTCGTTGAACAGGCGCAGCACGTCGATGTGCTTCAGGCCGTTCACGGGGTCGCCGCCGATGCCGACCGCGGACGACTGGCCGAGGCCGAGTTCGGTGAGCTGGCCGACCGCTTCGTACGTCAGCGTGCCGGAACGCGACACGACGCCGATGCGGCCCTTGCGGTGGATGTGGCCGGGCATGATCCCGATCTTGATTTCCTCGGGCGTGATGACGCCGGGGCAGTTCGGGCCGACGAGCACGGTCTTGCTGCCGATCTTCCGCATGCGGTCACGGACTTCCATCATGTCGCGGACGGGGATGCCTTCCGTGATGCAGATGACGAGATCGAGCTGGGCCTCGACGGCCTCCCAGATGGCCGCGGCGGCACCCGCCGGCGGAACGTAGATCACGGACGCGTTCGCGCCGGTCTTCGTCTTGGCGTCGGCGACGGACGCGAAGATCGGGATCCCCTCGAAGTCCTGACCGGCCTTGGTCGGATGCACACCGGCCACGAAACACTCCCGGCCGTTCGCGTAGTCGCGGCACATGCGGGTGTGGAATTGACCGGTCTTGCCGGTGATGCCCTGGGTGATGACCCGGGTGTCCTTGTTGATCAGGATCGACATGAAAGCCCCTGTGTCCGGTGCGCGGGAAGGAGGCGGATCGCGTGGCGATCCGCCGTCCGGCCGGGAGAATTGATCAGTGCTGGCGGGCCGCGGCGACGACGCGCTCGGCGGCTTCGGCCATGTTGTTCGCGGTGATGATGGGCAGGCCGGAGTCGGCAAGGATCTTCTTGCCGAGATCCTCGTTCGTCCCCTTCATGCGCACCACCAGCGGCACGGCGAGCTTGACCTCGCGGGCCGCGGCGACGACACCCTCGGCGATCGTGTCGCACTTCATGATGCCGCCGAAGATGTTCACGAGGATCGCCTTCAGCCCCGGGTTGCGCAGCATGATCTTGAAGGCCTCGGTCACCTTCTCGGTGGTGGCACCGCCGCCCACGTCGAGGAAGTTGGCCGGGCTGCCGCCGTAGAGCTTGATGGTGTCCATCGTCGCCATCGCGAGGCCGGCGCCGTTCACGAGGCAGCCGATGTCGCCGTCGAGCGAGATGTACGAGAGATCGAACTTGGAGGCCTCGACTTCCGCCGGATCTTCCTCGTCGAGGTCGCGCAGGGCGACGATGTCCGGATGGCGGAAGAGGGCGTTCGAGTCGAAGTTCATCTTGGCGTCGAGCGCCATCACGCGGCCGTCACCCGTCAGGATCAGCGGATTGATCTCGGCGAGCGAGGCATCGGTTTCCCAGAAGGCCTTGTAGAGCGCCTGCAGGTTGGTGCGGGCCTGGGGCACGGAAGCGTCCGGCACGCCGATCTTGCGGGCGAGGTCGTCGGCGTCGGCATCGGTCAGGCCGATCGCCGGATCGACGTACACCTTGTGGATCTTCTCGGGCGTGTGCTCGGCGACTTCCTCGATGTCCATCCCGCCTTCGCTCGACGCCATCACGCAGACCTGCTGCGTGCCGCGGTCGACGACGAGGCCGAGGTAGAGCTCCTTGCGGATGTCGGCGCCTTCCTCGACCAGCAGGCGGCGCACCTTCTGACCGGCCGGGCCGGTCTGGTGGGTGACGAGCTGCATGCCGAGGATCTTCGTGGCGTGGTCGCGGACTTCGTCGAGCGACTTCGCGACCTTCACGCCGCCGCCCTTGCCGCGGCCGCCCGCGTGGATCTGGGCCTTCACCACCCAGACGCTGCCGCCCAGGGTCTTCGCTGCCTCGACCGCTTCGTCCACCGAGAAACACGGGACGCTGCGCGGCGTTGCGACGCCATATTTCCGGAGAATCTCTTTCGACTGATATTCGTGGAGTTTCATAGCCGTCAGGTGGTTGGCGGCGTTCCGAGACGACGGTGCCGCGCATCAAAGAAGGCGCGGAGTATATACACGGCCCCGGTGGAGGGGATAGGACGCGAATGCACGCCGACGACTCGCCGGACGCGCCGGCAGCGACGGCGCGGCATCACCGGAGACGACCACGGCGCACCCGGCCGGACGCCCACCGGGGCCCGGTGTCCGAGCCACCCCGGCGTCGGTCGTCGGGCCGCACGGGTTGCAACGAGGCAACTCCGTCCCCATAATTAGCAGCCTAGTCGGGTGAGTGCTAACAGCCCGATGCCCCATACCCCAATCCCGCAAGGAGATAGTCCATGAAGATTCGCCCCCTGCACGACCGAGTCATCGTCAAGCGCCTCGAGGAAGAACGGAAGACCGCCTCCGGCATCGTGATCCCGGACACGGCAGCCGAGAAGCCCGACCAGGGTGAAGTCGTCGCCGTCGGCGGCGGCAAGGTTCTGGACGACGGCAAGGTCCGTCCGCTCGAACTCAAGAAGGGCGATCGCGTCCTGTTCGGCAAGTACTCCGGCCAGACCGTCAAGGTCGACGGCGAGGAACTGCTCGTCATGCGCGAAGAAGACATCATGGGTGTGATCGAGGCGTAACCGCCCCGCACCCGCTTCGCCTCATACCCATCAAGATCAGGAGAGTCACAACATGGCAGCCAAGGAAGTCAAGTTTCACGACGCCGCTCGTCATCGCATCGTCGCCGGCGTGAACATCCTCGCCGACGCGGTTAAGGTCACGCTGGGCCCGAAGGGTCGCAACGTCGTGCTGGAGCGCTCGTTCGGCGCCCCGACGATCACCAAGGACGGCGTGTCCGTCGCCAAGGAAATCGAACTGAAGGACAAGTTCGAGAACATGGGCGCCCAGATGGTCAAGGAAGTCGCTTCCAAGACCTCGGACGTCGCCGGTGACGGCACCACCACGGCCACCGTGCTGGCGCAGTCGATCATCCGCGAAGGCATGAAGTTCGTCGCCGCCGGCATGAACCCGATGGACCTGAAGCGCGGCATCGACAAGGCCGTCACGGCCCTGGTCGAAGAGCTGAAGAAGTCCTCGAAGGCCACCACGACGAGCAAGGAAATCAGCCAGGTCGGCTCGATCTCCGCGAACTCGGACGAGTCCATCGGCGAGATCATCGCCAAGGCCATGGACAAGGTCGGCAAGGAAGGCGTCATCACCGTTGAAGACGGCAAGAGCCTGAACAACGAGCTGGACGTCGTCGAAGGCATGCAGTTCGACCGCGGCTACC
>CAUJJX010000260.1 GCA_963205165.1 Pseudomonadota bacterium
GCGGGGTCCGACATCGTCTGGGGCGACGGCGAGATGTTCGCGCCCGAGCACTTCGACATCGCGAACCCCGACAACTTCGACCTGCCCGACGGTTTCGCGCTGAACGAGGCGCGCTACCCGACCGGGTTCCAGGCGCCGCGCATCAACGCGAAGGTGCTGCTCGGCCAGAGCATCGGCGAGACGCTGTTCGGCGTCGACGGCAAGGCGGCGCCGGGCAGCGCGCCGACGTCCGACGGACGCGACACGATCTTCGGCGACGCCGGCATCGACTTCATCTTCGCGGGCAGCAACCCGAACACGTCGGGCAACGAGGTACTCGACGGCGGCGCGGACGCCGACTACATCGACGGCGGTGGCGGGGAAGACACCGTGCTCGGCGGCACGGGCGACGACGTGATCCGTGGCGGTGCCGGCGACGACTCCGTGAGCGGCAACGACGGCATCGACCAGGTCTACGGCGACGACGGTGACGACGTGCTCTACGGCGACGCCGGGCGCCGCGGCGACGCAGGCCAGGGCGGCGATGCCGCGGCCGCCGAAGGCAGCCAGGCCGGCCAGCGGATGTACGGCGGCGGCGGGTCCGACCGGATGTACGCGTACGCCGACATCACCGGCGTCGACTCGCCGAACTACGCGACCGAGATCGTGAAGGTCGGCGACGAGATGCACGGTGGCGCCGGCAACGACTACCTCTTCGGCAACCTGCGCCGCGACGTCCTCGTCGGCGATTCGGGCAACGACTACCTTCACGGCGAATCGGTCGCAGGCAACAGCTACGCGACGAACTTCCTCGCGGACGTCACGGGCGGCTCCGCGTTCGACGCCGGGCTCGGCTATGTCGTCGGCGACCGCCTCTTCGGCGGGTCCGGCCAGGACGACGTCTACGGCGGCGGCGGCGACGACGAACTGTGGGGTGGCGCCGACGGCGACCGGCTCGAGGGCCAGCAGGGCAACGACCGGCTGTACGGCGGTGGCTGGATCGACTTCCTGATCCTCGACGTCGCCGAGAACTACTTCGGCCCGGGCGAGGCGCCCGTCGACATCATCGACGGCCACTTCGGCGATGCCTCGTTCGACGACGTCGCCGACGACAACGCGACCGACATCCTGCTCGTGAAGGGCATCGACCTGCACGACGACACGATCGTGATCGGCGAGGTCCAGCCGGCCACGGGTCCGCGGCAGCTGCACTTCGACTACAACGGTCGCGAGATCCTCGCGCCGTGGCGCAGCGCGACGGGCATCCCGCTCGTCGAGCAGATCCGGGTGACCGGCCTCGGCGGCGACGACCACATCGAGTTCCTCCGCGAGGACGACACGGTGCGCGGCATCTTCGCGGTCGACACGTCGTACCTCACGACGCGCGGCAACGACTTCGTCGGCCACTTCGAGGGCGGCGCCGGCAACGACACGCTGATCGGCGGCAACGCCCGCGACCGCATCGACGGCGGCCGCGGCAGCGACACGATCTACGGCTACGGCGGCAACGACCGGCTGTGGGGCGAGAAGCCCACCGACATCCCCGGCCCCGTCGACACCACGACCGCCGACACGATCTTCGGCGGACAGGGCAACGACGACCTCGTCGGCGGCCCCGGCCGCAACTTCCTGTACGCGTGGTCGCAGCATCCGAAGGTCAGCGACACCGACCAGTTCGGCGTGTTCACCGATGCGTCGGGCGGGTTGTACGACACCGACGGCAGTGCCGACGGCGTCTCGCCGGCGCGGGCGCTCGAAGACACGGGCATCGACCGCATGCTCGGCTCCTCGAAGGACGACGAGCTGTACGGCGGCACCGGCCCCGGCTTCCTGTTCGGCAACGGTGGCAACGACAAGCTGTTCCGCGCCGACGGCTCGCTCTTCGAGTCGCTCGACGGCGGCCTCGGCGGCGACGACTGGAAGAACTACGCGAAGGAATACTCGAGCGTCTGGTACGTCGCGGGTTCCGATGCGGACGACCGCATCACCGTCGACTACGTGACCGAACCCGGGCTGCTGCGCGACTACCACCTCGTCACGCGGCTCACGCGCAACGGTGATGTCTACAGCTTCGCGGCCCAGGTGCGCCTCGATCCGACGGGCCTTGCGGCCGGCGGCGCGTTCGACGCGACCGACAGCACCATCGAGACCGACGATGTCGAGGGCCGCAGCGACGGCCTGAATCCGAATGCCGTGCTGCCGACGCTCGCCGACGTGAACGTCCGCAACCTCGCGATCGCCGAGGGCGTGCTGCCGGGCGAGGGCGCGTACGACGTGATCCTGATCGACGCGCTCGGTGGCAACGACACGATCGAGGTCGGACCGACGGTCCAGAAGACCGTCTGGATCGACGCCGGTGAAGGCGACGACCGCATCACCGTGACGTCGGGCAACGCGATCCTCGTGGACAACGCCGAGGAGGGTTCGCGCAACGATACCGTCACGCTCGCGAAGCGCCTCGCGACCCCGGGCGGCGAGACGATCGACGGCTCGACGACGTTCGAGAAGTTCACGATCGACAATCCGGACGACGTCGACTGGTTCACGTTCAAGCTGTCGGCAGCGTCCCCGACGGGCGTGCTGCGCCTGACCGGCGCGACCGAACTCGACGCGCTGGGCCTCGCGATCTTCGCGGACCCCGCGGGTGCGGCGCTCGCCACCGGCCCCGTTGTCTTCGCGGCCGACGACGGCGAAGGCACGGGTCGCAACGACACCGCGGCCACGGCGTACGCACTGCCCGATCCGGCGAGCTTCGCGCGCATCCGCGGGCTCACGATCGACACCGCGGCCGACTTCGATTTCTACCGGATCGATCTCGCGGCCCCCGGCATCGACGGCGACTATTTCGGACTCATCAAGGAACTCGCCGCGGCGAACGTCGGGCTCGCGCTCGTCCGGACGACGGGCGAGGTCGTGCGCACGGCCGAGTCGAACTCCGTCCTCGGGCTGAAGCTCGACCTCGCGGGCATCGTGGCCGGCGAGTACCTGCTGCGCGTGTCGTCCGATGTGGCGGCGCGCTACGACCTCGTCGCGCACGTCGGTGTCCCGAACCTCGCGACGACCGACGACGATCGCAACTACATCGGCAACACGGTCCTCGACTGGGGTGGTCCGCGCGCGACCGGCGTCTCGCTCGCCGGACTCGCGGCCGACACCGTGTACTACGTCCGCGTGGACACGCCGAACCGCGTGCCGACGGTCTACGACCTTGCCTTCGATCTCGGCGGGACGGCGCAGGTCGTCACGATGACGCCGCAGACGAAGCTCGAACGCCAGGACGTGTTGAAGGGCGGCAGCGGCAACGACGTCCTGCAGGGCGGGATGGGCGAGGACTGGATCTTCGGCGACGCCGGCAACGACGTGCTGTCGGGCGGCTACGACCGGTCCGCGGAAGACCTGCTGTTCGGCGGTGCCGGCGACGACACGTTCCAGATCCTTCCGGACCGCCTCCCGTCGTTCGCCGGCACCGACGCGACGATCGTCCCCGAGCTCACCGACGAGATGTTCGGCGGCGACGGCGACGACCGCGTGCTGTTCCTCGGCGGCGATCTCGACGAGCTCTCGCGGCCGGTGAACGACAACGTGTCGATCCGCTGGGACCGCAACCTGCAGCGCTACGAATTCACGGCGCTCGGCTGGGACACCGCGAACCAGAACTTCGTCGTCGCGGATTCCGTCGTCGCGTCGACGCTCGTGTTGCCGACCAGCGTCGACACGGCGTGGCAGGCGATCGACTTCCAGCTGCGCGTGCCCGGTGGCGAGGCGTTCGAATCGATCCACGTCGACGCCTTCTTCGGGAAGATGCCGGCGTGGCGTGCGCTGATCCAGACGGCGCTCGATGCCCGCTTCGGCGCCGGCATCGTCGAGGTGGAGGACATCGAGGGTGTGCTCCGTCTGCGCGCGAGCGGCGACGGCCTCGAACTCCGTGCCGCCGCGACGAACCCCGTTGTCACGCAACTCGGCTTCACGCCGCTGACGGCCGCCGCGCCGATCTACCGGCAGAACTACGCCTTCTATCGCACGCAGAGCGTCGAACACACGGTGCTCGACCTGCGCGCCGGCGACGACGTCGTCCACGCGAATCCGGAATACAAGTTCCCGAACACGAACTCCGAGTGGGGCATCAAGCGCGGCAATCTCGAGGAAGGCGCGCGCCTCGGCGGGCTCACGATCCTCGGTGGCGCCGGCGCCGACCGCCTCTTCGGCGGCGAGCAGGACGACACGATCGACGGCGGGGAGGGCGACGACATCCTGATGGGCTTCGGCGGCAGCGACAGCCTCACCGGCGGATCGGGCGACGACCTCATCTCCGGCTCGGCGCTCCTCGAACCGGACCTCTACGAGTTCGGC
Source organism: Pseudomonadota bacterium (assembly GCA_963205165.1). Taxonomy (GTDB): domain Bacteria; phylum Pseudomonadota; class Gammaproteobacteria; order Burkholderiales. The sequence continues at coordinate 4,330 of CAUJJX010000260.1, forward strand.
ACGAGCCAGGGCGTCCGCGGTCGCAACGACGTCTCGACGTACGCGGCGCAACTGCCGGCCGTGCGTGCGGGCAGCGTCATCGACGGCCTGAACTTCCATCTCGGTGACGTCGGCGACTGGTACGCGATCGACGCGCCTGAATCGCTGCGGGCCTTCGGCGACCGCGCCGCATCGCTGCTGACGAGCGACATGATCGAGGTCGTGAAGACGCACCTCGACGTGAACGGCGTCTGGCAGGAGGAGCCCGTGCGGGCGCAGTTCTTCCTGTTCGCCGCCGAGAACGCCGGCACGGCCGAGTCGCCGCGGCTCCAGCCGCGCGGCAGCTTCTCGGGTGTGCCCGATCACTACCTGCTGCACGTCGTGAACAGCTTCACGCCGGCGCTGCCGGCCGACACCGAGGCCTCGTACCGCATCCGGTTCAAGGCACCGCTCGGCACGACGACGGCGGTCGACGCGTCGGATGCGGAGCGCGTGCTCTCGTCGACGACGCTCGGCGGCCAGCCCGTCTACATCCCGCTCGGCGACATCAACGGCGACCGCTTCGAGGACGCCGTCGTGTCGGTGCTCGACAACGTGTTCGACGCCCAGACCGGCCTCACGCGGTCGTTCGCGAAGATCGCGCTCGGTCGCGCCGGCGGCATCGACGCCACCAGTCCGATCATCACGATCACCTCGCCGACGCAGTTCCTGTCGACGAGCACGGTCAATCGCACGCTCGTCCAGAACGTCGGCGACCTCGACGGCGACGGCCTGTCGGATGTCGTCTTCGCGGTTTCCGCGACCGGCACGAACGCGGGCCTGCAGGGTGCCTACCTGCTCTTCGGCCGCTCCGTCTGGGAACCCGCGATCGACCTCACGAGCGCCACGTTCGCCGACGCGCAGAACGTCTTCATCCGTGTGTCGTCCGGCCCCGTCACCGCGACGGGCGTCGGCAACATGGCCGATTTCTACGGCCTCGGCATGCGCGCGGAGTACTTCGACCTGTCCGACAGCGTGACGCTCGGTGCGATCCCGGACGTCGCCGACGGCAAGTTCCTCCGCAACACGTCCGATGGCGGACACACCGTCCTCACGCTCACCGGTCTCCCGACGCACGACGTGCTCGACCTCGAGTTCCTGCTCGCCGCCATCGGTGCGTGGGGCGCGAACGGCCCGGACCGCTTCAATGTGCTCGTCGACGGCGTGTCGGTGTTCTCGCAGCGGCTGAACAACAGCGCCGTCGCCGATGCGCTCGCGTATGTCCCGCCGGCCGGCGGACGCCTCATCGACCGCGAGGACCGCGGCTTCGGACTCGCCGTCGATTCGCTCTACGACTTCGGCGCCGAACCGTCGCTCCGCGGGATCGCGCACACGGCGTCGTCGGTCACGATCGAGTTCTTCGCCGACGGCGACGGCTGGACGGGCGGCGCGACCGAATCGTTCGCGCTCGACCACGTCCGTGTCGCGACGGGCACCACCGGTTCCGATGCACGCACGTTCGTGTTCGCCAGCGACATGGATGGCGGGCGCCCCCCGCAGTTCACGGGCGAGGGCGTCGCGGAAGACGTCGGCGCGTTCGGCCCGGTCGCGATCCGCACCGAGTCGGAATCCCTCGCGATCGGCAACGCAACCGGCGTCAACGGCGTCACCGGGCTCGGCAGCCAGTACGTCGTGCGCTGGAGCGGCCAGATCATCAACGGCGGCACGTCCGTCGATTTCTACGTCGGCGGCGACGAGCGCGCGCAGTTCGTGGTGAACGGACAGGTGGTGCTGGCCGACACGGCGGATCGCGCGAATGTGCTCGCCACCGGTCTCGGTGCGCTCACGAAGGTCACGGTCACGCTGAACGCCGGCTTCAACGACTTCGAGTTCCGGATGCTCAACCGGACCGGCGAAAGCACCGCGCTGCTCGCGTACGACGCCGATCCGGGTGCCACGCTCGATCTCCGGCTGCTGTCCGACACGAACGGCGACGGTTCGACCACGACGGCCGACACGGCGCTCTGGCGCACCTCGCCGGGGCTCGCGGACCTCGTCCTCGGGACCGGCGAGAAGCTGCGCTTCTGGGGCGGTCGCGATCGCGCCGAATGGATCGCGGATGCCGCGACCAACAACGCGGCGGGGGCAGACGATCCCGATCTCGTTCCGTTCGAGAAGCAGCCTTACTTCGCCCTCCCGGGCACCGCGCCGGTGGGTGTCGGCGACGTGACCGGCGATTCACGTCCGGACGTCGCGGCGCTCGTCGACACCGATGCCAACTCGGTCGCCGACAAGCTGCGCATCCTCCAGGGCGGCGCGGTGATCTTCGGCAGCAGCATCGACATCGACCTGACCGGCATCGCGATGAGCACGCTGACGCAGCTGCGGTCGGCGGGCGACGTCGACGGCGACGGCGCCACCGACTTCCTGCTGACGAGCCCGCTCGGCGGCACGTCGCAGAACTACCTCATCCACGGCGGCAACCTCGTGCACGGCACGACACTTTCGTCGATGGTCGCGTCGGGTGCCGCGATGCGCCTGCCGCGCCTCGACTTCATCGGCGTGGGCGACGTGAACGGCGACGGACGCGGCGATCTCGCGGCCGCTGCGAAGCGCGCGACGCAATCGCTCGACGAATCGATCGCGACGCCGCAGCAGCACGAGGTCACGATGCTGTGGTTCGGTGCGACGCGGCCGGAACTCCAGGCGAAGCTGCAGTCGGACACGTCGTCCGGCCTCGCGGTCCCGCTGCCGCCCGCGGACGTCGTCCTCGAGCCGCAGCGTGCGACGTACTCGACGAGCACCGTCCTGCCGCGGTCGACGCTCTTCGGCACGGCGCAGGTGCGCGCGGCCGACGACTCGGTCTCGGTGCAGTTCGCGGTGTCCGCACCGGCGGGCGATGCGCTGCGCTTCTACGACATGACGCAGTTCGGCGCCGCGCCCGCGGCGGGCACGACGCTGCCGGCGGTCCAGGCACCGGTGCGCGAATTCCGGTTCGAGATGGCCACGCCGGTCGCGCCCGGATTCGGCGCGCAGCCCGTGACCGGCATCGATGTCTCGGAAGACGTGAACCCGTCGCTCGACAATGCCTTCGCGATCACCGGCGTGTCGGCGAACGAACGCCTGTCGCGCACCGTCGCGCTGGCCGACTTCAACGGCGATCACCGCGGCGACGTCCTGCTGGCCGGGGCGACGGGCGGCTACGTGCTGCTCGGGCCGGTGAATCTCGACACGGTCGCGGATGTCCGCGACGAGGCGTCGATCATCATCGCCGGCGATCTCGGCACCGCCGCGGAACGCATGGGCGACGTGAGCGGCGACGGTCTCTCCGACCTCGTCTTCGTGAAGCGCATCAGCGCAGCCAACACGCAGATCACCGTCATCTCGGGCAACGTCCTCGGCGAGGAACTCCCCCGCGTGATCGACGAGGCGTGGGTCACCGCGAAGCTCGGCCAGGCGGGCCAGAACCTCGTCCGCCGCATCGGTTCGCGCAGCGGCTTCGGCGCGACCGTGAGCGTGCTCAACTGGAACGACGACGGCCGCGCCGACATCGTGCTGTCGTCGCCCGGCGCCTTCGACTTCAGCGTCGCTGGCGACTTCGACACGGCCGCCGTCGTGTTCTCGGGCAACAGTCTCTGGACGAGCAACGCGCCCGACGCGCTCGCGATCATCACGACGGACGAGACGAGCGTCGACGCGCTGCTCGGCACCGTCTTCCCCGGGGCGACGTGGCTCTCGTCCGCATCGCGGTTCCGCAATTCGAGCTTCACGGTGACGGTCGCCGGCGACGTCGACGGCGACGGGCGCGACGATCTCGTCATCGCCGATCGCGGTGCCGCGACGGTCGCCGTGCCGAACGGCCAGCAGGTCTCGGTGGGCCGCGCGTACGTCCTGACGTCGCGCAGCAGCCAGCACCTGAACGACGCCGAGACGATCATCCAGGACCTCTCGTTCGGGGCGTCGGTCTCCGCGCTCGGCGACCTGAACCGCGACGGCTACGACGACTTCGCCATCGGACGCACCGTCGAGACCCGGATTCCCGACGCCGGCGCCGGCACGGGCCCCGGCGCACTGGCGCGCGAGGGCGGGCTGTTCGTGTCCCTCGGCGGGACCCGGTTCGCGGCGTCGACGCAGCTCCGGCTCCAGCCGGCCGACGCCGACATCATCGTGTCGCGGCAGTCGCACGACGAGGCGGCGGAGGGCTTCAGCCAGACCGGGACACTCCGCGCGACGGCCGGCGACTTCGACGGCGACGGTCGCCAGGACCTCGTCGTCGGCGAGACCGCGAGCAGCCTGCGCGCGGCCGGCGGCACGACGACGCTCGACCAGAGCAGCCGCGGCGCCGTCTGGATGTTCTTCGACGTGGCCCGTCGCGGCCACACGCTCTCGCTCGAGAGCGCGAATCCGGGCAGCGACGCGAACGACGCCGACGTCCGCATCGGCGGGCAGTTCGAACTCGACCAGTTCGGCACGCTGTCCGCGACGCCGCGCGTCGACCTGAACGACGACGGCATCGACGATCTCGTCGTCGGTGCCGCCGCGGCCGACCTCGTCGGCGCCCGTCCGATCGTCGGTGCGGGCCGCGTGTTCGTCGCGTACGGCGCGGGCCGCCCGCCCGCACTGCCGGCGGCGTCGGAGATCGTCGACCTCGCCAACAGCGACACGGGTTCGTTCGTCGTGCGCGACGGCTCCAACCGGCCGCTCGAATACGTCCAGAGCCTGTCCGGCGGCGCGAACGCCGAGGTCGAACGCTGGTACCGCTTCACGACGCTCGGCGACGGCGATGCCGAGTCGTACGTCCGCGTGAACCCGGGGCAGACCGACGGTTTCATCGAGGCCGTGAAGCAGCCCGGCGACACCGTGACCGCGCCGCTGCCCGTGACGGTCGGCGCGCAGAGCCGCGCGCGCAGCACGGTCGACGGCGCCGTCGGCAGCCTGTTCGCGGGCTACCGGTTCAATGACGCGGGCCGCGTCGCGCAGTGGTCGATATTCACCGGCGACTTCGCCGGCCAGCGCAGCGTCACGCCGGTGCTGATGAAGCTCCGGTCCGACGGGTCCTACGAGATCACCGGCATCGGTGCCACGCGCACGGTGTCCGGCAACCAGCCCTTCGAGTTCGACTTCGCCACCGTGAGCGGCAGCGATGCCGTCGGCGCCGGCTACTTCCTCGGCTGGAAGGACGGCGGACTCGCGTCCGACAACGCGGGCGTCATCGCCTACGACCCGTTCTACAGTTCGGACGGCGGCAGCCAGGCGATCGCGTGGTTCGGCGCCGGGCAGGGCGTCGAGTCGCAGGTGCACACGAGCGCGACGTTCCGCCCGGGCGCGACGTTCGCCCGGACGTACGCCGTCAACGCGACCGTGACCCGCGGCGCCGTCCTGGAGTTCGACCTCGGGCAGCTCCTCGGGCTCGTCGGCGACACGCAGGCACTCGCCGTCGCGAAGCTCCATCTCGACGCACCGGCGGCCGACGAACCCATCGCGGCACCCACCGGGATCTCCGGGCTCACGGCGTCCGGCGGACGCGTCTACTTCACGGGCTCCACGCCCACGCGTGGTCAGGAACTCTGGGTCACGGACGGCACCGAGGCCGGCACGCGCCTCGTGAAGGACCTCAATCCCGGCGCGACCAGTTCGTACCCGTCCAACCTGACCGACGTCGCCGGCACGCTCTACTTCACGGCGAACAGCAGCTTCTCGGGCGTCGAGCTCTGGAAGACCGACGGCACGACGGCCGGCACCGTGAAGGTCACCGACGTCGTCGGGTCCGCCTGGGACTTCCGGGCGGTCACCGGGTCCGCGGTGCTCACGGCCGACGGCACGCTGCCGTCCGACGGACAGCCCGTCGCCGACTTCCGGTTCGCGCTCGAACTCGTGACGCTCGACGGCGCGCTCACGACGCTGTCGGTCGAGGTGCCGTTCTCCGAATCGCGCTTCAACACGAGCCGCGCGAATCTCCGCTCCCAGATCGCCACCGAACTCGAAGGCGCGCTGGCCGGCGCCGGCTTCGACACGACCGACGTGACCGTCGCCCTCGACGGCGCGACGGGCCGGCTGTCGTTCACCGCCGCAGACGACGCCATCGTGCGGATGCGCGTGGTCGGCGCGAACCCCGTCGGCTTCGGCGCATCGGTGCCCTCGGCGCACGACGTCGCGATCGACGCGACGGCCGCGGGTCCGGTCAACGGCCAGACCGCGGATCTCGCGTTCGGGATCTCGCTGACCCGGCTCGGCGGCACGACGACCGACCTGTCCGTGACCGTCGCGGCCAGCGCGACCGCGGGCAACTCGAACCTCACCGGACTCGCCGTCGACCTCAACCAGGCGCTCGACACCCGGCTCTCCGCCGCCGGGTTCCAGACCGGATCGGTCTCGTTCGTCGTGCGTGGCGATCGCCTCGCGCTCGTCGCGGCCAACACGCCGGCCGGACTCGACGTCGTGCGCATGCGGATCGCCGGTGCGACCGCGATCGGCTTCGATGCCGACGTGACCTCCGCCAACCGGACGTCGGTCGCAGCGGCGCAGGCTGCGCCCACGGACGGCCGGCCGGACATCCCGCTGACGTTCACGCTGCGCGTCACCCGCGCGGACGGCTCGCTCGTCGCGGTGCCGGTCAACGTCGGATTCCGTTCGGCCTCCGATCCGCAGACCGTCGACAACGCGTCGGCGGCCGATCTCGTCGCGGACATCGCGACGCGCCTCCAGGACGCCCTCACGGCGGCGGGGCTCCCGGCGCAGGCGATCACCGTCGCCGACGTCGGCGACCACCTCGTGTTCACGTCGACCGACGACGACCTGCTCGCATTCACCATCGACGGTGGCGCGAGCCTCGGGTTCACCGCGACGACGGCCTCGGTGCGCCAGGGCGACCTCGTGTACTTCACCGCGTACGACGGGTCGACCGGCAACCTGTGGGTCACCGACGGCACGCCGGCCGGCACCCACATCGTGACCGGTGGCGCCGCCACGAATCCGTCGCAGCTCACCGTCGTCGGCGACGCCGTGTACTTCACCGCAGCCGACAACGTCACCTTCGTCACGACGCTGAAGCGTGTCTCGGCGGGCGGCGCGGTCGCCAGCATCGCGCTTCCGGCCGGGGTCACCGATCCGTCGAATCTCGCGGACGTCGGCGGCGTGCTCGTCTTCTCGGCAGGCGTCTCGGCAAGCGATCGCGAGGTCTTCCGCGTCGTCGAGGGTGCGAATGCCGCGACGGCGTTCACGACGGTGCCGGGCACCAGTTCGAGCCCGTTCGGTTTCACGTCCGTCGGCACGACGTTCGTCTTCGCGGCCCGCGACTTCGCGGACGGCGCGTACACGAGCGGCACCGGCACCGGCCGTGAACTCTGGGTCGGCAATACCGCGACCGGCACCGTGACGCTGCTGAAGAACATCGCGGCCGACACGCGGCCGACGAGCGGCTTCTTCGATCCGATCTTCCAGATCGCGAACGCACCCGCGGCACCGTTCGACAGCTTCTTCGACTTCATCATCTTCCCGACGCTGCCGGGGCAGATGAACAGCTCGTATCCCGGCAGGTTCACGCAGGCCGGCGCGTTCACGTACTTCACCGCGACCGACGGCACGACGGGCTTCGAGCTCTACCGGACCGACGGCACGACGGGCGGCACGGTACGCATCGCCGACCTCACGCCCGGCAGCGCCAGCTCGTCGATCGGCGACATGGTCGGCGTCGACACGGCGGCCGGCGACCGGCTCTTCTTCTCGCAGGGCGGCCAGCTCCGGATGACGTCCGGCGGGATCGGCGACGTCCAGACGGTGGCGCCGGGCGCGACCTCGCCGTTCGACCTGATGGCGGTGGACGGCCGGCTGTTCTTCGTGGCCGGCGACAAGCTCTGGACCACGGACGGCACGACGGCCGGCACGCACCGGATCGACACGATCTCGCCGCCTCCGATCGACCTGCGCGTCAGCGTGCTGTCGGCCGAGGGTGACGACCGGGTGACTGCGGCCGACACCACGGGCGCTGCGGCCTCGACGACGACGCACGCGATGGTCGCGGGCAGCGCCGACATCGATCTCACGGCGGCGATCAACGCGGCGCTGGCCCGCGGCGACAGCCGGGTCACCATCCGGATCGACGCGCTCGACGCCGAGACGGCGCTCGCGTTCTCGCTCGCCGGCGGTTTCTCCGTGGGCAAGACCGGTCTCGAAGTGCAGACGGCGAAGCCCGCGATGCTCGTCGACCTCTACACGGCCGACGGCCAGCTCGTCGACAAGGGGCGGTCGATCGTCGACCTGCGCAACACGGAATCCGGCACCTTCTTCGCGCGGGTCTACCGCGCCGATGCGGCATCGACGGCGCCGGCCGATTACACGCTCACGCTGTCGGCGCCGATCCGCGGGTGGTCGCACGAGTACGACGACCGCGACACGATCCACGGTGGTGATGGCGACGACCTCATCGTCGGTGGCAAGGGCCTCGACCGCATCTACGGCGACAGCGGCCGCGATGCGATGAAGGCCGAGCAGATCGAGGTCCGCGATCGTCAGACCGAGGACAGCCTCGCGCCCGTCGTCACGAACGAGGAACTCTCGAACAAGCCGCTCGCGGCGACCGACGCGCTCGTCACGATCGCCGACCAGGGGCTGCAGCTCGCGCTCGCCGAGGCGCTCGGCCTGCCGATCACGCGCGCCTGGAACGGCACGTCGCTGATCCACCCCGACGGCGGCAGCAGCAACACGTCGATCGCGGTGAGCAACGCGGCGAACTTCCGCGAACGGCTCTGGGCGAGCGACCTCGCGGAGATCGCGGTCCTCGACGCCTCCGCCCGCGGCGTGGCCAGCCTGCGCGGCCTCGAATTCGCGGTGAACCTCGAGAGCCTCAACCTCTCGTTCAACGCGCTCGACGCGACCGATCTCCAGTCGCTGATCCCCGGGCAGTTCGGCAAGCGGAAGGCCGGTCCGGAAGCGACGCCGATCGAGTTCGACCGCGAGGGCGCCGGCCCGAATCCGACGTACGTCGTCGACGTCGCGGCCGACGGTCGCGACACGCAGGTGGGCCTGAAGTCGCTGCGCAATCTCGCGCTCGACTTCAACGCGAACCTCGCCGACCTCCAGGATCTCGCGCGGCTCCGCGAACTGTCGCGCCTGTCGTTCGACGGCGCGATGCCCTCGACCGACGCGGGCCGTGCCGGCCTGCTCGAGGACATCGCGAACCTGCACTTCCTGCAGCCGGACGGCAGCCAGCGTTCGCTCGAGCTGCTGTCGCTCGACAACGTGGCGTCGAACGGTCTCACGGGGCAGCACTTCCTCGCCCTGCCGATCAATCCCTCGTTGGGACCGTTCTTCGACGGCCAGTACCAGAGCGTGAACGACGCCTTCAATCCGGAGTCGTTCTTCGTCGGCACGCGCGTCGATGCCCAGGTGGACTTCGCGTCGACGGCCGGCAGCTTCGGCGTCGCGCCCCAGACCGACAACTTCCTCGTCCAGTGGACCGGCAAGATCTGGATCACCGAGACGGGCCCCGTCACGTTCTTCCTCGAGAGCGACGACGGCAGCCGCCTGATGATCGACGGCAACGTCGTGATCGACCACGACGGCCTGCACGGCATGACCGAGAAGGCCTCCAGCGGACTCGTGCTCGCGAAGGGCTTCCACGACATCCGGATCGACTACTTCGAGCGCGCCGGCAACGCGGGCGTCGTCCTGAAGTACGACCCCGTGAACGGCGGCAAGCAGGTCGTGCCGTCCAGCGTCCTGTTCACGTCGGCGTCGCAGCCGGCCGCCGACCTGGGCTGGGTCGCGCCGCTCGACGACATGAAGTTCCTGAGCCTGAAGGGGCAGGCGATCGAATCGGTACGGCCGCTGACGGCACTCACCGGCCTCGAGGTGCTCCGGCTCGACGACAACCGCATCCGCAATCTCGAGCGCGTCGACGACACCCGGATCATCGACAACGGTGACCTCATCGTCGACGACAACGGCGACGACGTGATCGACGCGAAGGACTCCGGCTTCCGCGTCGGCGGCGACCTGAACACGTGGCTCGCGAACCAGCGTCCGACCGACCAGGCCTTCGAGGGCGACTATCTCTTCCGTCCGGACCTCACCGGCAGCACGCCGACGTGGACCTTCGCCGATCTCGATCCCGGGACGTACGAGGTCTTCGTCACGTGGCCCGAGGCGGACTCCCGCAGCGACGACGTGCTGTACGTCGTCCGCGGGTCCGACACGTCCGCGACGGTCGGCGGGCTCGACCTCTTCCAGGCTGCGTCCACGACGGGTCCGTCCTTCGGTGCCGGCGGCCGGAACGTCACGATCGATACCGACACCGGTCTCGTCACCGGCGACGGCGACGGTGCCGCCGACCGCTTCTACGGCACGCTGTTCACGGCCGACATCGACGACGCCGACGGCATCACGCGGCTCTACGTGCGTGGCGATCTCGTGATCCCGGCCGACACGATTCGCATTGCCGGCTCGCGTCCGTTGTCGATGATCGTGGCCGACGACGTGTCCATCTCGCCCGATGCCGTGATCGACGCGTCGGCCCAGGGCCAGCAGGCTGCGGGCGGCGGTGGAGCGGGTGGTGCAGGCGGCAACGGCGGTGCAGGCGGCGCCGGCGCAGCGTTCGCGGGCGTCGGCGGCGTGGGTGGCCTCGGTGGCGCCGGCGGGTCCGGATTCGGATTCAGCACCGGCGGCGGCGCCGGCAGCAACGGCGGTTTCGGCAGCTACGGCGCGTTCGGCGGCAACGGAAGCACGGGGACGAACGGCACGGCGGGTGGTGCCGGCTTCCAGAACGTCACCGGCGCGGCGGCCGCGGGTGCGGGCGGCTCCGCAGGCATCGGTGGCTTCTACGGCTACGGCGTGTCGGGTGGCGCCGGCGGATCCGGCAGCAACTTCTTCTCGATCGACGGCGGCAACGGATTCCCGGGCGGCAGTGTTCCCGGCGGCACGGGCTTCGGCGGCTTCGACGGCGTCTCGGGTCTCGGCGGGGGGCACGCCGGCAGCTTCGGCGCCCTCGTCGGCGGTGCGGGCGGCAGCGGTGGTGGCGGTGGCGGTGGCGGCGGTGGTGGCGGTTCCGGTGGCGGCGGTTCCGGCGGCGGCGGTGGTGGTGGTGGCTCGGCCGGCGCGGTGTCGTCGTTCACGTCGTTCCTGGACGTCTTCCGGTTCGTCGACGGTGGCGATGGCGGGGCGGGCGGCGCAGGCGGCGCCGGTGGAACGGGTGGCGCCGGTGGCGATGCGGCATCCGGCGTCGCGGGCGGTGGTGGTGGCGGGGCGTTCGAGATCATCGCGAACGGACGCCTGCTGGCGGCCGGCGCGACGTTGCGCGCCGACGGTGCCGATGGCGAATCCGCCGACGGCGGCACTGCAGGCCTGGCCGGACAGGCGGGCACCGCGGGCCAGCCGGGTATCGGCGGCCAGTTCGGTCCCGGCACGGCCGGCAACGGCGGACGCGGCGGCAATGGTGGCAACGGCGGCAATGGCGGCAGCGGTGGATTCGGCGGCAGCGGCGGCGATGGTGGTGCCGGCGCCGGCGGTACGGTCAAGCTGGTCGCGACGCAGGTGGACGTCACGGGCGCGACGCTCTCGGCGGCGGGCGGGCAGAGCGGGTCCGGTGGCGACGGTGCCGATGGCCGCGCCGTCATCGGTCGCAACAGTGGTGTCTACGATCCGATCGCGGGCCTCGCCGTGACCGGTGACGAGCACCGCATCTCCGGCGTGTACGAGGTCAATCCGTTCATGCGCACGACGACCGGGCTCGCCTGGTCGACGCCGACCCTGCCCGGACTCACGGGCGGAGCCGACGCCTACGGCTTCCTCGACATCGACGCGCGCGACCTGCTTGGCGACGCCGTGTTCTCGTCGGGCCCGACCGACCGCCAGTTCGCGATCATCCGCGTGGACGGCGGGCTGCCCGGCGTCTTCGACGCGATCGACGGCTACGACGTGCTGCTCGTGGCGAACCTCACCGACCAGACCTTCGCCGATCCGAAGCTGGGTGTCGGTCAGGCGGGATACCGGACCGATCTCCTCGAAGGCGGCATGGCGCACGACGCGCGCTTCGGCGGCTCGGGCACCGTGACAGCCGACGGCGTGACGGTCGAGGCAGCGGAGGTCACCGAGTTCGGCGCGTGGCGCGTCTACGCGACGCTCGTGCTGGACGACGACTACCAGCCCGGCGACGACCTCTTCGGCGACCGTCCGCGCAACTTCTTCTTCAGCGCCGGGAAGGACGGCATCGAGTACTTCGCCCGGCCCGAGAGCATCGACGACGGCGAGGTCGTGTATGTCCGCGAACCGGGCCTGCGCGGCAACGTCGACCAGACGCAGGCGCCGGCCGGCGTCACGCTGGACGGCACGACGTGGCAGAGCCTCGGCGGCACGATCACGGTCGGCCCCGGGACCACCGACGACCGCGCCGTCGAGGTGTCGATCAGCAGCGCCGCGGCCGGCATCGTCGCCGTCGACGGCGTGATGCTCCGGCGCGTCGATCCAGTCGCGTTCCCGAACCTGCGCGTGCTCGACGTCTCGGGCAATCCGCTCGACGACCGCACGCACGACATCTACCTCCCCGAGCTGCGGGTCGACGTCTCCGTCACCGCGGACCCCGACACGGCGCCGGTCGTCCAGGCGATCGGTCCGCGCGGCGATCTGACCAACGCGATCGACCTCGAGTCGACCGGCAGTGGCAACGTCTTCATCGGCGACACGGCCGCACTCGATCTCGTGCGCAACCTGACCGTCGAGACGTGGATCCGGCCGGAGTCGTTCGCGAACGAGTGGATGCCGATCGTCTACAAGGGGCAGGGCACCAGTTCGCTCGGCCGCGACTACACGCTCTGGCTGAACAGCGCCGGCTTCGTGCACTTCACGACGTCGGACGGCATCGGGCAGTACACCGTCAATTCGCCGACGGGATCGGTGAAGCTCGGCGAGTGGACCCACGTGGCGGGCGTCGTCGATCGCGACACGGGCGAGATGCGGCTGTACCTGAACGGCCAGCTCGTCGGTTCGGGCGGCGTCAGCACCGCGGACGCCGTGACGAGCAACCTGTCGCTGCGCATCGGCGGCACCCAGGAATCGTCGACGAACTACGCCAGTTTCGACGGCCAGATCGACGACGTGCGGCTCTGGAACATCGCGCGTTCGGGGGCGGACATCCGTGCCCGGATGGCGGCCGATCTACCGGCCGACACTGCGGGGCTCGTCGGTGACTGGCGGTTCGAGGAGGCATCGGGCACGGCCGTCGTCGAGAATGCCGGCCGCCTCGTCGACGGATTCTTCCTCGGCGACATCGCGCGGGTGCAGGCACCGGTCCACGTCGTCGCGTTCGATGCGGACGGTGATCCGCTCGGCGTCTCGGTCACGTCCGACCGTGGCGGCATCAACCCCGTCGTGAACGGCCGCGACATCTCCGTCACGGGTTCCGGCGTCGGGACGGCGCGCTTCACGGTCAGCGTGACCGACGAGAACGGCGCGCTCGGCGACGGCCGCGGCCGCGTCACGCAGACGTGGTTCGACTACACGCAGACGCGCAACGCGATCTACGGGAACAAGTTCGACGACGCCAACGCCAACGGCGTGCGCGACGCGGGCGAGGCGGCGCTCGACGGCGTGAAGGTCTTCATCGACCTCGACGGCGACCTCGTCGCCGACCCCGGCGAGGCGGTTGCCTACACGGACGTCAACGGCGACTACGCGCTGCGCAATCTCTCGCCGATCGTTCCGGGCGATCCGGCGACGGTCACCGTGCAGGGCACGACGAATCCGCGCGGCGGGGTGTCCCGGGTGGTCGAGCCGCTCAACCCCACGTTCCCCTTCCTCGGGTCACGGACCACGACGATCACCGTCTCGCTGTCGTTCGCCGTCAACGGACAGGGCGTCGGCAACATCACGCTGAACCCCGGCGACGTCGCCGACAATCCGTCCGCGGGTTCGCCCGTGAACGAGTCGACGATGGCGCCGCTCGTCGCCGACCTGAACCGCCTGCTGTCGAACGGGGGTGTCCCGGTCGTGGCGGCGTTCTCCGGCGGACGCATCACGTTCTCCGACACGCTCGGCGGCGGCAACGCACGCACGCTCTCGGTCACGGCCTCGACGGCCTCGACGGTCGTCGAGGAACCCCTGTTCGGCAGCGCGACGGCGATCTCGTCGGTCGGCCAGGGCGGGCTCGGCATCCCGGCGAGCGGACAGTCGGCCACCGGCACCGACCGGCCGTTCACCGTCGTCGAGGTGCCGTTCGCCGGGTGGGTCCCGACGACCGGTGGCGGCTTCGACGACCTCGGCCTCGTCGGCACGCGCACCGTGCTGTTCACGGCGCAGGGCGAGATCGCGCCCCACGAGGACTTCGGCAACGTCCAGGCCGTCGAGCTCTCCGTCGACGCGCCTGCAACGGCCGTCGAAGGCACGCCTGTCACCCTGACGGGCAGCGCGATCGATCCGGCGACCGGCGAGCCCCTCGGGTCCGATTTCGTGCTGCTGTGGTCTGTGCTCGACGCGGCAGGCGGTCTCGTGACGTCCGGACAAGGGCCGACGCTCACGTTCACGCCGCAGGACGAAGGAACCTTCCGGATCGTGCTGCGCTCGGCGCTCGCCGGATTCGGCAACGACAACGGCGAACTGGCGCTCTTCGCGTCCGACGCCCAGGGCCCCGTCTTCGGCGCCTATCCGCTCGTGTTCGACCTGCCGGTCGTCAACGGCGTCCCGATGGTCGAGGCTGGCATCGACCGGGCCGCGGCAGAAGGCGAGCCGGTCTCGCTCGCAGGTGTGAACGTCGTCGATCCGGGCGGACTGGATGCCCTGACGATCGACGTGCTCTGGGGCGATTCGACCAGCGAGTCGGTGCTCGTCGAGGCCGGCGGCGACGTGGCTGCGGCGCTTGCGGGGCTGCGTCACGTCTACGCGGACAACGGCGCCTACGAGGTCCGGATCACCGTCACGGACGACGACGGGGCGCAGGCCTTCGACACGTTCTCCGCGCTGGTCGCGAATGCGGATCCGACCGTCGAGGCCGGCAGCGACATCGCCGTCGACGACGGCGAGCGCGTCCATCTCGGCAGCGCACTCGTGGCAGCGCGCACGAGCAGCGACTTCCAGCCGTCCGGCCTCGGCTGGTTCACCGACCCGGGCACGGCCGACATCCACACGGGTGTCGTCGACTGGGGCGACGGCACGGTGGAAGAACTGCTGCTGGCCGAGTTCCCCTTCGGCCCTCCCGGCAGCGAGTTCGGCCTCTTCGGTTCGTTCGAGGGCAGCCACGTCTACGCGTCGCGCGGCGAGTACACGGTCAGCGTGACCATCGAGGACGACGACGGCGGACGCGGCGTCGACACCTTCGTCGTGACCGTCAGCAACACGGCGCCGGCTTGGCAGCGCGTGCCGGAGGGCGTGGAACTCGACGAGGGCCGGACGTACGAGCTGTCCGGCAGCGAGATCAGCTTCTTCGACACGAACGCGGAGATCGACTACACGGTCGTCGTCGACTGGGGCGACGGCAGCGCGACCGAGGCCGTTCCGTACGAGATGCTGGCGTCCGGGGGCGGTGACTTCACCGCCTGGATCGGGGGCAGCCACGTCTACGCCGACGAGGGCGAGTACTCGATCCGCCTGTCGGTGAGCGACGGCGAGTTCGAATCGACTGCGAGCTTCCGCGCGCTGGTGGCGAATGTCGCACCGGAGATCGCGGACGTCGCCTTCCCGGCCCCCCGCGAGGGCACGCCGTACGCGCTCGACCTGCCGTTCACCGACCTCGGCGTGCTCGACCTGCACTCGGCCGACGTCGACTGGGGGGACGGCAGCGGCGTGCAGCCCGCGGATCTCGTCTTCGAGAACGGGCAGGGCGTGATCCGGCTCGCCCATACGTACGCGTCGGACGGCCGGTACGAAGTGGCGATCGTCCTGCGCGACACGGACGGCGGCGTGACGAACCAGAGCATCACGGTCGACGTCGACGACGTCCCGACGTCCGTCGCGTTCGATCGCGAGTTCTTCTCCCGCGAGGGCGACCGGCTCGAGATCGGCGCGCGCGTCGTCGACCCGGGTCTCGGCGACCTCGAGGGGCTTCAGGCGTTCGTCGAATGGGGCGACCAGGGCGACTTCGGCGAGCGCGAGGCGGCGCAACTCGTCGTCGACGACAACGGCGACACCTGGGTCCTCGCGAGCCACGTCTACGCCGATGACGGTGACTTCCCGCTGTCGGTGTTCCTGGTGCGCGACGGAGTCGCTGTCGCCACCGCCGGCACCCGAGCCCACGTGGAGAACGTGCCGCCGGACTTCGTGTTCTCAGGCGCGCCGCGTGTCGTCTCGGGCGTGCCGTACACGCTGTCGGTCGGGGCCAGCGATCCGGGCGCCGACACCGTGCAGCGCTGGCAGATCAACTGGGGCGACGAGTCCGACATCACGTTCGTCGAGGGCGCAGGTCCGATCACGGTGACGCACGTCTTCGAAACCGGCAGCGAGGCGCGCGATGTCGAGATCCGGGTGGCGGGTGCCGACGGTGACGGCGAGTGGCTGTCGCAGCCCTTTGGCGTGACGGTCCTGCCCGACCTGCTGTCGGTCGCGAGCGTCGAAGCCGGGACGTCGGGTTTCCACGTGCGGTTCGACCGCGCGATCGATCCGCAGGCCATCAACCTCTATCACAGCCACGACAGCGGCCGCGGCGAGGGCGATGTCCGGGTGACCGACGCGAACGGCGCCGCGATCACCGGTTCGATCTTCTTCGATCACGACGAGCAGGGCTTCCGCTTCGTCCGGACCGGCGGTGCGCTGCCGGTGGGCGAGTACCGCGTCACGCTGCGCGGCGGGGACGGCGGATTCGCCGACCTCGGCCGGGTGGCGCTCGACGGCAACCAGGACGGCGTCGCGGGCGACGACTTCGTCGGCAGCTTCGCCCTGAAGGACCGCGCACCCGTCGTGTTCTCGCTGCCCGACTTCATGCGCGGCGCCGGGCAGTCCGTGCTCGTGCCCCACGCTGCGGGCCGGGGCGCCGGACTGCCGCTCACGCTGTCGGATGGCGCGGGCATCAGCGGCTTCGACCTCATCCTCGAGTACGACCGGCAACTGCTGTCGATCTCGAAGGTGGAGTTCGCCGCAGGCTTCAGCGGCAGGCTGTCCGTGGAGCCGCTGGAAGGCGGCCTGCGCATCCTGGCGGAGTTCGATGCGGCTCTGCCGGAAGGTGCCGTGTCGCCGCTCGTGCTCCTCGCGAACGTGCCGTCACGCGCGCCTTACGGTGCGAGCCAGACGATCGATCTGCAGGTGCGCGACGTCTATCGCAGCAACGAGACCGCAGTCGAAGCCGAGGGAGACACGGCCGTGCATCTGGCCGCGTTCTTCGGGGATTCGAGCGGCAACGGGGCCTACACGCTGCTCGACGTGCAGCGCGACCAGCGCGTGCTGACCGGCCGCGACACGGGCTTCGGCGCGTACCTGAACATCGATCCGATCATCGTCGCCGATCTCAATGGCAACGGCGTCCTGAACTCGCTCGATGTGAACCGCTTCCAGTCGTACGTGCTCGGATCGCCGCGTCCGGAGATCCCGCCGCTGCCGGATGGCGCCGCGCCGCTGACGTTCGAGACGGACGACGTCCGGATCGCCGCGATCGGTGCCGACGTCGGCGGATTGCCCGGGTCCACCGTGACGGTCCCGCTGTCGATCGAGCGGGCGGAGGGCCTGGAGAGCGTCCGTGCGCGGATCACGTTCGACGCGAACCTCCTCCAGTTCGTGCAGGTGAAGCCGGCCCTGACGGCCGGATTCGAATGGCGATCGGTGCGCACCACGACGAATGCCGACGGCTTCCAGACGCTCGAGATCGACATGGCGAAGCTCACGCCGCTGGCGGCGGGTGCGGGCACGCTGCTGAACCTCGAGTTCCGGATCCGCGACGGCGCTCGCCGCGGGACGACATCGATCGACCTCCAGTACCTCGCGCTCGACGACACCCATGTGGCGCAGAAGGTGGTGTCGGTGTCCGGCGAGGATCCGACCGACGGGACCGTCTTCATCGACGGCGAGCCGCTTCCCGCCGCGCCGGCGATCGTGGCTGCGACGACTCCCCGCGCGATGCCTCGTGCGCCGGCGCCGCCGCGTGCGCTGTCCGCCGACGCGATGCTGGCGACGGCGCAGGCGATGTCGCAGGCGTCCGGTGGCGTGAACTGGTCGGGGCAGTTCGCGCCGGCCGCACCGGCACCGTCCGCGCCGCTCGCGGTGGCGCCGCCGGCGGCCGCGCAATGGAAGTCCGATGCGTGGGCGAAGGACCTCTCTTCGCGGCTCACGCAGATGGACTCCGGCGACAGCGCTGACGGCCGGAACACGCGGTCGGGGCTGCTGCGGCAGTTGATGCGCGGGATCGCTCGCACGCTGGGGTCCTGATCCCGCGGGCCCGTCGCCCGCCGCGGCGGGTCCGTCGGGCCGCGTCCGGAGCGCTCGCTGCGCCACCGCGATGGGGTCTTCGCGGGTCGGCTGCAGCGTTGGGGCCGGACGGGGCCGGCACGGACTTCCGGTGCGGCGGTCGATGACACGGCCATGGCAGGCAGCGCCCGGCCGCGGCATGCATCCCGGCTAAAGAAGCCCGATCCACAGACCGTTAAACGCGCCATCGGTGCGAAATCGACGACTGCCCAGGGCCGTCGGGGATCGCGCCTTCAGTGGACGGGACGCACCCCATGGACAAACACGCTTTCGACGAACTCAAGACGACGGGCAAGCTGCCTTCGCCGTCCGGCATCGCGCTCCGGATCATGGAGATCTCCCGCAAGGAGGACGTCAGCGTTCCCGAACTGGCCAAGGTGGTTCAGGCCGATCCGGCGCTGACCGGGCGTCTCGTCAAGTTCGCGAACTCCGCGATGGCCGGCCCGCGTCGCCCGGTGGTGGCGGCGGCCGATGCGATCCGCATGCTCGGCATCGGGACGGTCCGCCAGCTCGCACTCGGCTTCTCGGTGCTGGGCCAGCATCGCGCCGGGATGTGCCGGAGCTTCGACTACCCCGGGTTCTGGTCCCGCTCGCTGGCGAGTGCCATCGGTGCGAACGCGCTCTGCATGCGCACCCGCGTGGCGTCGGCCGACGAGGCCTTCACGTGCGGCCTGCTGCTGCGTGTCGGCACGCTGGCCCTCGCATCGCTCTACCCCGAGGGCTACGGCCAGCTGCTCGCCAACGGCGGCAGCACGCCCGAGAGCCTGCTCAAGTACGAACGCGAACAGCTCAGCACCGACCACGTGGAACTCACGGCGGCGCTGCTGGAAGAGTGGATGCTGCCGCGGATCTTCGTGAACGCCGTGTACCACCACGAGGAGCCGCAGAACGGCCAGTTTCCGGAGGGCTCCCGCGAGGCGGCGCTCTGCGGGATCCTGCATCTCGCCGCCGAGATCGGTGTGTTCTGCACGGCGTCGGATCCGGATCGCAAGCGGATGCTTCCCGACATGGTGTTCAGCGCGGCGCGGATCGGCGTCGACGCCGACGCGCTGTCGCTCCTGATGGACAAGGTCGTCGCCGACTGGAAGGAGTGGGGGCAGGTGCTCGAGGTCGCCACGAGCGACGTCGCGCCGTTCCACACGATCGCGGAGGCCGCAAGCAATTCCGATGGCAAGTCCGACGGCCCGCCCGTGCTGACGCTCGTGCCCGGTGGTCAGGCGGATCGTCCGGCGGCAACGCCGGCGCCGCAGAACCCGGACGGCATGCGGGTGCTGGTCGTCGACGACGACAAGGCGATCACGCTGCTCGTATCCCGGATCCTCACGGAACAGGGTCACACCGTGACGGTCGCCTCGGACGGCAAGGAAGCGCTCCGGGCCGCCATGCACGAGCATCCGCAGCTCATCGTCTGCGACTGGGTGATGCCCGAGATGGACGGCGTCGCCTTCTGCCGCGCGCTGCGCGAGACGCAGGAGGGGCGCCACATGTACTTCCTCCTGCTGACCGGCGTCGAGAAGGAAGACAGCCTGGTCGAGGCATTCGAGGCCGGCGTCGACGATTTCGTCGGGAAGCCGGTGCGCGCGAAGGTGCTGCTTGCCCGGCTCCGGGCCGGCCAGCGCGTGATCCGGCTACAGCAGGAAGCCGCGCGCGACAGCCAGAGCCTGCGCCGTTTCGCCACCGAACTCGCCGTCGCGAACCGTCGGCTGCGGCAGGCCGCGCTGACCGATTCGCTGACCGGGCTGCCGAACCGTCGCTACGCGATGGAGCGTCTCGAGCAGGAGTGGTCGGCCGCTGCGCGGAACCAGCGCACGTTCTCCGTGATGATGGTGGACATCGACCGGTTCAAGGCCGTGAACGATGCCTTCGGTCACGAGACCGGCGACCAGATGCTGCGGCAGGTGGCGCTCGCACTGCGCAAGGCGGCGCGGTCGGAAGACGTGATCTGCCGGCTCGGCGGCGAGGAATTCCTGGTGCTGTCGCCCGACACACCGCTGGCCGCCGCGCTGCGTCTCGCCGATCGACTCCGGCAGTCGGTCGGGGCCGCATCGCCGAATCCGGCCGCCAGCAAGATCCCGCTGTCGGTCTCGATCGGCGTCGCGGAGCGCCTGCCCACGATGCACAAGTACGACGAGATGCTGAAGGCCGCCGACGAGGTGCTCTATCACGCGAAGCGGCTCGGCGGAAACCGTGTCCAGTCGGCCGGCACATCCGCCGGCGGACAGGGGTTGCCGCCCGGCACGAACGCGCCGGCACCTTCGCGTTTCTGAGGCCTGCCAGTCCGTCGAGGCCGGGGCTGTCCGACCGGGCATCGCGCGAACGTCGCGATACCGACGCGGCGCCCGCAGGTGGGAAGTTCCCGAAGATCAGCCGGTACAAAAGAGAAGGCCCCCGGATCTGCATCCGGGGGCCTCTTTCATTCAGTGACCGCTGCGTTTCGCGCAGCGGTCTTGCCGCGACGATCAGGCGGCGGTCTTGCGCTTCGCCGTCGTGGTCGAGGCCGGCTCGAAGGCGGCCGTCGCACCGCGCCACGATTGCACGGCCGTCTCGTAGGCCTGGTTCGCCGAGCTGACGGCCGTCTTCACGGACGACACGATCACTTCGGAACCGGCCGGGGCGTTCTTCAGGAGGCCGTCGAGGGCGACGACGATCTGCTTCTGGAATTCGGTCACCTGGTTTTCCAGGACCGCGGCGACTTCGCCCTGGATGCCCGAGACGCTTTCGTACACTTCGCGGGCATACGACTGGCCCTTGTCGAGGTTCGGCTTCAGGACCTTGCCGGCGATCGCCTGGATCTCGGCGGGGTCCTTGGCGGCGGCGATGGCGCGAGCCTGGGCGGTGACTTCGTCGAGCGAGGCGCGGGCCGTCTTCAGGTTCAGTTCGAACAGGCGGCCGAGGCTTTCGGACGCGACGGTCGCGATGCGGATGGCGGCTTCGAGCTGGGTCTTGGCGGCGGCGGTGAATTCGAGGTTCGTGTTGGTCATGGCAGTTGCTCCTGATCTGGTCGGAGGCCTGAGCCTCGGTGCAACTGCGCTTGCCGGATTAGCTTTGCTGCATTGCACAATTCGAAGTATTGGGATGTCGATCGCCGGTGTCAAGCCGATTCTGGCCCGGAAACGAAAAAAATGATGCGACGCACCAAAGGGCCTGCGGAGGTGTTGCGCGGAAGGGCTTGCGGGGCGATCCGGCGACTCTTCAGCGGCGTCGCAGCAGCGTCATCCCGCGGCCCAGCGGGACCAGCGCGAGGTCCACGCGCGCGTCGTCGCGCAGCTGCCGGTTCAGCTCGCGGATCGCGGCAGCGCTCTCGCCGGCGTCGGTGCTGGATCCCTGCGGCAGCGTGCCACCGATCGCGATCACGCCGCCCCGGCGCACGAGGAGCAGCACACGTTCGAAGTAGTCGATCGACCTGCGTGCGTCGGCGTGAATGAACGCGAAGTCGTAGCTGTCCGCCTGATCCACTTCCAGCAGGGCATCGAGCGTCTCCACGGCGGGCGCGACCCGCAGGAAGATCCGGTGGCCGATGCCGGCCTCCCGCCAGAAGCGCCACGCGATCTCGGTCCAGGCGGTGTTCGCCTCGCACGCGGTGATCGTGCCGTCCTCGGGTAGCGCGAGCGCGATCGCCAGCGTCGCGTAGCCGGTGAATGCGCCGACCTCCAGGCAGCGACGGGCGCCGATCAGACCGACGATCCACTGCAGGCACTGCGCCTGTTCCGGCGGGATCGCCATGTCGTGCCCGGGCAGATCTGCGGTCGCTTCCCGCAGTCGCTGCTGGACCGGCGTCTCCCGGGACGAGGCTTCGAGCAGGTAGGCGTGGAGGGCCGGGTCGAGGCCGAGGGAGCGGTTGGGCATCGTGCGTGTCCTGTGGTCGGGCGGCTGGAGGGGCGGCGGTGCGGCAGCGATCAGGGCGCGGACGGAAGCGGTGCCCCGGTCCGGGGAATGGTCGTGCGGGACCAGTGATGACGGATCCAGTCCCAGAGGCAGGCGACCGGAGCCGTGGCGAGATCGTCGGGGACGGGCTGGCCGAGGAAGCGCAGCGCGCGATGCAGGACGGCCGCCGGCTGCTCCGCGTCGACCGCGGTGGCGAGTGTCTGCTTCGAGAGTTTTTCGCCGGCCGCGTTGCGCACGATCGGCAGGTGGAGGTAAGCGGGTTCCGCGATGTCGAGCAGCCGCTGCAGCAGGATCTGCCGCGGCGTCGAGTCGAGCAGGTCCGCACCGCGGACGATGTGCGTGAAGCCGGCCTCCGCATCGTCGACGACGCACGCGAGGTGGTACGACCAGACCCCGTCGGCCCGCCTCAGGACGAAGTCGCCGATGGCGGCGTCGATGTCCTGCGCGACGACGCCCTGGAGCAGATCGGTGAACTCGATGCGCCGGCCGTCGACGTCGAGGCGCCACGCGGCCGGACCGTCGACGGCTTCGCGGCGACGACAGGTACCGGGATATCGCGGGCCCTCGATGCCGACGAGACCGGCCGAGGCGATCTGCGCGCGGCTGCACGTGCATTGGTAGATGTGCACGACCTGCCGCAGGCGTTCGAGGGCCGCCGCGTACGCATCGCCGCGTTCGCTCTGGCGGACGACGGGGCCGTCCCACGCGAATCCGAATGCATCGAGGCAGCGCAGGATCGCGTCGGTCGCGCCAGGGGCCACGCGCGGCGGGTCGACGTCGTCGATGCGCAGATGCCATTCGCCGTCGTGGGCGAGGGCGTCGGCGCGGCTGCCGGCCGCCGCGACGATCGATCCGAAATGCAGCGGCCCCGAGGGCGTCGGTGCGAACCGTCCGCGGTAGCCGCCGGCGTTCACGGCGTGCGCAGCCCCGCGCGGATCCGCAGGCGGATGTAGGCGAGGCAGGCCGCGAAATACGTGACGGTCAGTCCGACCTCGATCGCGGCGAGCACGCGGACGCGACCGGGTTCGACCCAGACCCGGACGGCGCCTTCGGTGAAATATGCGAGCACCAGCAGGCTCGTCCACCGATACGTGTAGAGCCGCTCGCGCAGCAGGCCGAACAGCGGCACGAGCAGCGGCAGCGCCTTCAGCATGAGCAGCGAGCCGCCGGGGCGCAGCGGGGCGAGGAAGGTTTCCCACGCGACGCAGAGGAGCGTCAGCGCGATCCAGGTGACGAGGGCGACGAGGTGCGCGGCGTTGATCATCCGCGGCTCTCGCGGGCCAGGCGCACCAGTTCGACGCGGGCGGCGTCGGCATCCGTGATGGTTCGAGGAAACTCGAAACGTCGGGGGCGGCCGTCGGCGAGCACGTCGAAGCCGTCACCGTCGATCGCGACCATCGTCGCGACGTCGGGCCGGGCGCCGGACGCGTGGGCGCAGTAGTCGCGCAGCGTGTCGGCGTGGTCGGCATTCATGTGCGAGACGACGTCGTCCTCGCGGTCGTCGAGGGCGGACGGCGCGAGCAGGTAATCCGCGCCATCGAACCAGCGGATGTCGCCGAAGCCGCCGATGTAGTGCCCGGCCACGGGCTCGATGCGCTGGAAGCCGAAGTCGCCGAAGCCTGCGTACGCCTCGGCGTCGGGGAACAGCGCGAGGTAGCGACGCGCGGCGGCCTCGTCGCGGTCAACGGGCGACGCGCGGCCGAGCAGCGTGACGCGGGCGCCGGTCACGACCTCGTCGTCGTGCGTGACGAGGCTCACGTTCGGATTCGCGAGGAGGTCCTGCGTGTGCGCCGCGAGACGGCTCACGAGCAGGATCGGGCAGCCGTGCGCGTCGAGCGCGAAGGGGACGGCGGATCCGTAGGGGAAGCCCTCGAAGCGGGTCGAGAACGTCGATATCACGCCGCGGCGGAGGCGGCGCAGCAGCAGGCGGCCCGGGCGGGCGCGATCGTCGGTCATGGCGTGCTCAATTTGAGTGCGACGGTTGCCAGGCGGCGACCGAGGGCGATGCAGAGGCGGCGTTCGGCGTCGTCGACTGCGCGGTCGTTGCGCGGCCCTGCCCAGTGCGTCGCGCCGTACGGGCTGCCGCCGCCCGTCGTGTTCGACACGTCGGGCTCGGTGTAGGGCAGGCCGACGAGCAGCATCCCGTGGTGGAGCAGCGGCGTCATCATCGACAGCAGCGTGGATTCCTGGCCGCCGTGCAGGCTGGACGTCGACGTGAAGACAGCGGCGGGCTTGCCGGCGAGGGCGCCGCGGGTCCAGAGGGCGCCGGTGCCGTCGAGGAAGTACTTCACGGGCGCCGCCATGTTGCCGAAGCGGGTCGGGCTGCCGAGCGCGAGGCCCGCGCATTCCTCGAGATCGCGTGCGTCGGCGTACGGCGCACCGGTATCGGGAACCTCGGGCTCGGTCGCCTCGGTGACGGTCGACACGCGGGGCACGGTGCGCAGACGTGCGTTCGCACCGGGGATCTGGTTCACGCCGCGGGCGATCAGCTGCGCGAGTTCGCGCACGGCGCCACCGTGGCTGTAATAGAGGACGAGGATGTCGCGCATGGGAACCTCAGGGCCTGTTAACACTGCGGATGCCAGATGCGTTGCCGGCGCGAACGCTTCGAGCAAGGCGCCAGCCGGGTTGAACACCCGGCGCGAGAGAGTACGAGCTTCGCGTGCAACGCGGATCGGGGCGTTCACGCCGGCAACCCGGAGGGAATGAACCTCTCGGTGTGCATGGCCGCGTTGTCCTTCTGGCCCGGACGTCCAGTCCGGGCGGCGTCGTCCGCCTTGCCCTGCACGTCGAGAAGTTCATTCGCACTGGAATCCGTAGTGTCAACAGGCCCTGGTCGGGGGAAACTGATTATAGTTTCCGGGCCATGGCCGCGCGGTTTTCCGAATCGGCGTCCGTGATCGCTTCGCATGCCGTGTGCGTGACCGGTGCGCCCGATGGCACCGGTCCCGTGCGGGCCGCACGGCGTCGTCCTGCACATCACGTCACCGGGTCCGTTCGCGCGGGCATCCCTCGTTCCACACGTACCACCGGATCCCATGACCGCCACGCCGACCCGCCTGCTCTCCATGCTGCGCTTCCTCGCGCAGCGTTTCCGCGAGGACCAGCTCGCCCGCGTCTCGGGCAGCCTCACGTTCACGACGCTGTTCGCGCTCGTCCCGCTCGCGACGGTCGTGTTCACCGTCGTGTCGGCACTGCCGGTATCGGCGCGATTCACGACGTCGCTCCACGGATTCATCGTCGCCAATCTCGTCCCGGGCGCGGCGAGCAAGCTGATCACCGTCTACACGCAGCAGTTCGTCGAGAAGGCATCGCACCTCACGGCGCTGGGCGTCGGCCTGCTCGTGCTGACCGCGATCATGCTGATGCTGACGATCGACGAGGCCTTCAACCGCATCTGGCGCGTGCGGCGCCGGCGTCCGCTGCTGCGACGGCTGCTCGTCTACTGGGCCGTGCTCACGATCGGGCCGCTGCTGATCGGCGCGAGCGTGTATCTCACGTCGTGGCTCGTGACGGCGTCGCTCGGACTGATCGACGCACGTGGCGCCCGGGCGACGCTCATGAAGGTCGTCGCGATGCTGCTCACGTGCAGCGCGCTCGCACTGCTCTACGCGACGGTGCCGAACCGCAGGGTCCGGACGTCCGAGGCCGTCTTCGGGGGCATCGCAGCCGGCCTCGCGTTCGAGGCGATGAAGGCGGCCTTCGCGTGGTTCGTGATGCACATCGGGAACTACCGGCTCGTGTACGGTGCGTTCGCCGGCTTCCCGGTCTTCCTGCTCTGGATCTACGTGTCGTGGCTGATCGTGCTCACCGGCGCCGTCGTCACGGCGGCGCTTCCGGCGCTGCGCACGGGCGTCTGGGCACGGCCGAATGCGCCGGGCGTGCGGCTCGTCGGGGTCCTGGCGATGCTCCGCGCGCTCGCGGCAGCGCACGCGCTCGGCGAGACGGTCGACGGCACGGCGCTCGCGCGGGCGGCACGGCTCACGCTGGACGAAGCGGAATCCAGGCTGGAACGCATGACGTCGCGGGGCTGGGTCGCCCGGACCGAGAACGGTCGCTGGGTGCTCGCCCGCGATCCGCGCGCGATCTCGCTCGCGGAGTGCCACGATGAGTTCGTCTGGCGCGACGGTGCGCTGGAATCGTTCGCCCGGACGCTCGGGGTCGGGGCCGGGCTGCCGAGACTCGCCGCGCGGGAGGGCGGGGCGACGACGCTCGAGGATCTCTGCCGGTCCGAGGTGTGATCGTCGCGACGGTGCGGTGCCGGGTGGTGCCTCGCCGTCGACCCGGTCAGTTCGCCGGACCGAGGTACGTGACGGGTGCCGACGGCGTTGCGCGCGGTGCCGGTGTCGCGCGTGCAGCCGGCCGTACCGGGCGCGCTTCCCGGACGC
>CAUJJX010000261.1 GCA_963205165.1 Pseudomonadota bacterium
GGCGGCGGCGTCTCGCCGCGCGGCGCGTAGTGCTCGACCCACGTCGACGTGTAGGCCACGGTCGCGCGCGGCACGTGGACGATCCGGACACCCGACGCGATCAGCATGCGCCACAGGATCCGGTCGTCGATGACGCCGAACTGCTTCGGCCAGAGCCCCCACGAGACGGCCAGCCGCAGGGCGCGGCCGGTCAGGAAATAGCAGCTCGTGTCGGTGTGGCGATCGGCCGGTTCGTCGGCGAGACCCTCGATGCGGCTGCCGTCCGGGCGGACGAAGAACCGTGCGGACGTCACGACGTCGGCCCCGTGCTGCACGGCGACGTCGGCGAGCGCCGTCAGGTGGCCGGGCAGGTACCAGTTGTCGGCGTCGAGGAAGGCGACGGCCTCGACGCCGTCCTTGATGGCCAGCACCGCGCCGACGGCGCGCGGCGAATCGCCGTAGTCGCGGCAGGCGCGGCCCAGCGGCATCTGGACGACGCCCGGCTCCGCGTCGAGCCAGTCGGCCCGGCGGCCGTCGCCGACCATGTAGTGCGTGACGTCGCCGCCCTGCGCCCGGACGCTGTCGACGCAGCGCCGCAGGTACGTGTCAGGCTCGCCGTGGAAGGGCGTGACGACGCCGATCCTCAACGGGCGACCTCGCCGTGGAGCGTGCGGTACATGTCGACGACGTGCTTCGGCGTCGGGCCGAGATAGCCGTCGTTCAGGAACTCGATCGCGAGCCCGCCCTGCCACGTGAGCTGAAGCTCGGTGAGCGGCTGCGGCGGCGCGACGGGCGGCAGGTGCTCGGTCATCGGGATCTTCGGCGAGAAGCGCAGCCGGCCGTCGCCGGCCACCGAGATCAGCCAGCGATGGTGGATGTAGCCGCGCCACTCGCCCTCGATCCGGGCCAGCTCGGTCGCGACGCTCGGCACCGCAATGAAACCGGCGTCGGCGATGAGCGGCAGGTACTTCAGCGTGACGGCCGGATACGCGAGGTCTTCGAGCGTGTGCGAGCAGATGGCGTACGAGTACCGGCCGTGCTGCGCGACGTGTTCCAGCACCGGCTGCCAGTCGGCCTCGCGGTTCAGGTCGCCGCCGAAATGACGCGCGGCGACACCGTAGTCGGTGCGGTCGAAGACGGCATCGGCGATGCCCTTGCTCCACGGATTCGCGGACGCCCCGACGTCGATCACGGTGAACCCCGGATCGCGGGCCTTCTCGCCGCGCAGGAAGCCGAGGATGCCTTCGCGCGAACCGTTCGCCGCGAACATCCCGCGCTGCGCCGGCCTGCGCCACCGCGGCACGAACAGGAAATCGATCTGGAAGATCGCGCCGTCGTAGAGATGCGGGAAGCGGTGGTACTCGAGCGCGTCGTCCAGCCTGAAGCCGAGCTTCGCCATCTCGGTGATCACGGCGTCTGCCAGCGCGCCGCCGGTGTTGTACTCGGCGAGCGAGAGTTCGATCAGCACGTGCTCGGCGGACCGCAGGATGCGGCCCGCGCCGCGGATCACGTCGAGCTCCGCGCCCTGCACGTCGATCTTCACGAAATCGAATGCGCGGCCGGGGAAGAGATCGTCGAGCCGCACGACGTCGACCTCGACGGTCGCGAGCTTGCCGTCGTCGAAATGCTCCGTCGCTTCACGGTAGAGCGAGGTGCCGGTGCTGATGGCGTTCTCGCGCGTGAGGTTCAGCTGCGCGCGGCCGTTGCGGTCGGACGCCGCGACGAGATGGAACGGCAGGCCGGTGCGCTCCAGGTGGTCGCGGCAGTACGGGTTGGCCTCGACGAGCGTCGCGGCACAGCCGCCGAAGCGCTTCAGGAATTCCACCGAGAAGCTGCCGACGTGCGCGCCGACGTCGAGCAGCGTGCGGGGCCAGAGGCCGAGGTACTTGAGACGGTCGAGCGAAGAGGTGTCCATGAGCTTCAGCCGAAGATCTTTTCGAAGTGCGCACGCCACGCGGGCACGCGGTCGTACTGGTGGACGATGCAGTACGGCGCACCGGTCGCCGTCAGCACGCGGCCGTTCTCGAAGCGCGGCAGCGGCGTCATCAGCGCGGGCAGGAATCGATCGAGCTTCGCGGGGTCGGCGTTGACGCCGGCGTGGCACGCGAAATCCTCGTCGGCGCGCAGGCGGCGGATGCGTCCCGGCAGCAGATCGTTGTGCAGCAGCACGTTGAATGCGGCCTGATCGGCGATCGGAATCGGCCGGCTGACCGAGCAGAGATAGTTCACGAGGCACGCAGCCGTCACGGCCTCCGCGGTGCCGGCGATGGCGCCGACGTTGTAGACCTCGCGGTCGCGCAGCATCGTGTGGAGCACCCCGGGGAAGGCGCCGCCGAGATTGCCGTCGTTCCAGCTTTCATCCCTGAACCGGATGCCTTCGCCCGACACGCAGAGATCGTGCTGCGCGAGCCCGGTGTCGAGCCACGTCGACGGATTCGACTGGAACACGACGTCGCGGATGTCGGTCGTGATGACGCGGCCGTACTTTCCCTTCACCGAATCGAGGAAGCGCCAGATGTAGAAGAAGCGCTCGACGTGCACCGGGACCGCGCTCACGAGCCGCGGATTGCCGGTGGCCGGATCCAGGTCGGCGGCAGCCACCTCGACGCCCTGCGCCGTCAGCCAGCGCGTGGTCTCGCGGGAACCGTTGAGGACGATGACGGCGATCTTGCCGGCGAACCCCGAGGCGCGGGCCGAGTTCACCCAGAAGCGCAACGTGCTCTGGTCGTAGCCGGAGGAACAGGCGATCAGCAGGTCGGGAAGAGGCATGGGAGACCGTGGTGTTGTGGTTTCGGATCGGCACCGGTCCGCATGACCGGCGGATATCGACGCGCGTGTTCCGGGTGGGTGGAACCAGGGCCGGAGTATGGCCATGAACCCCGTCTGCGCCAATGCGCCGCGGGCCGGAATCCGGCGCCGCGACGGAGCGCTTTTCGGTGCGTGCCGACACGAAGGCAGCGGCTGCTGCCGCCGCCGCGTCGTCCTGCGTTTCTACCCGCCCGAACCGGGCAGCGTGCGATAGCCGCGGCGGGTGAGCGTCACCCCGACCCGCGCGACGGCACGCGGCGTCCGGCAGAGCTCGTCGCCCGGGACACCCTCGGCTTCGAGCGTCCGTCCGAGCGGCGAGAGTTCCAGTTCGAGATCGGTGAGTTCGAGCGCGGCGTCGCCCCAGCCGAGGCTCACGTGCGCATCGGCGAACGCGCCGAAGCTGCGATCGGAGAACGCCCGCCGGGTCCGCGGATCGGCCCACGCATCACCGGACATCTCGTGCGGCACGCGCATCGTGAGCCGGCCGCCGAAGCGCAGCAGCCGGGCGCAGTCGCGCATGAATCCCTCGAAGTCCACGGTGCGCGTCGGCCAGTCGCCCGCATCGATCAGATCGAAACTTTCGGATTCGAGCGCGACGCGACCGAAGCGCAGCGTGTCGCGGCTGCGCCCCACCGGCAGCGGACCATCCGGGCGCAGCACGATGTCGGCGGCCGGGTTCGCCTCGTCGACGCAGAGCCAGCCGTCGAGCGGCATCGGGCAGCTGCCGAGCTTGAGCCGCGCGGGACGCGGCGACGGTGCCGGCTGCGCCCGCGCCGCGACGACGCGTTCGATGTGCGGTGCGAGGATGGCGGCCATCGAGCGGTTCGCGATCCAGCGATACCCCGCGAAAGCGAGCTGCGCACGGTCCGCGGGACGCGCCACGAGATCGGCACAGGCGTCGGCGAGCTGGTCGTACGTCGCGAGCCGGACGGCCGATTCGATCCCGTCGTCCGTCGTCGTCTCGGGGCCGTACTCCGCCACCACGGCCTTGCGATTCGCGAGCAGGTAGCTGATCCGGACGGTCTCGAGGAATCGCGCCGGATGCTGGTGCATCGACAGCACGACCTTCGCGCGGGCGATCGCGGCGTCACGCTCGCGACCGTAGATCCCGACGAGGTGCATCACGCGCAGGCCGCGGGCCCGCAGCGCGTCGAGCACGTGCGTGCGACGTTCATTGGCCGCGCCGTAGAAGAGCACGTCGATGTCGTCCGTCAACGCCTCGTTGATGCGGGTCAGCTCGGGCACGAAGCCCACCGGCACGTGCACGACCGGGCGCGCGACGCCGAGTGCGGCGAACGTCGCGATGTTCTGCTCGCAGTAGTCCCACGTCTCGCAGCGCTCGACGAGCGACTTCAGACCCTCGTGCCACCAGTGCGGCTCGGCGTCCATCTGCTCGAGGTTGTAGATGATCGAGTCGGACGGGATCGCGGCGGCCGCCTCGGGGCTCACGAGATGCGCGCCGAGCACGATGTGGACGGCGCCCGGCATGAACCGGTTGTAGTCGACGGCGACCGGCTGATCGAGGCTGCGGATGGCGTGGTAGAGCGTCTCGGCGACCTCGTGGAACGCGGCGGCGTGCCGGTACCCGGGCGGCGAGATGACGACGATGCGGAAGGCGGTCATGCCGGCACCTCCGGCGTCGGCCGGCCGAGCACGAACAGGAACTGCAGCGTCGCGAGTTCGGTCGCGGTCTGCGCGTCGACGTCGTGCAGCGAGAACGCCTTGTCCATGATCGTCACGGGTGCGCTGAACGCGCCGTCGAGCTGCACGCGCGGGTCCCGCACGGACACGATCTTCTCGATGACGTACCCGGTCTCCGCGAACATCCGCCGGCATTCGCGCAGCGTGAAGAAGCGGATGTGCGTGACATCGAGCAGGCCGGCCGACTGGTACGTCCAGTTGCCCTTGATGAGTTCCGAGATGAGCGCGAGGTTGCGGACGTTCGGGATGCTCGCGTAGACCTTGCCGCCCGGCGCGAGATGCCGGCCGAGCTTCACGAGCGTCGCCCACGGGTCGTAGAGGTGTTCGAGGACGTCGGCCAGCATGATCGCGTCGAAGGGCTGCGCGAACGCGGCGTGGGCGTCGGTGTCGAGCTTCAGGAGCTCCTCGACGAGCACCTCGTCGATGCGGCTGCGGGCGATGTTCGCCGTGTCCGGATTGATCTCGATGCCCGTGTAGTGCAGCCCGGGGAAGCGCTGCTTCACGGCCGCGCCCATCGCGCCCTTGTGGCACCCGAGTTCCAGCGCGCGCGTCGGCGCGGCCTCCATCAGGTTGACCAGCTCCGGCCGCGCGGAATCCGGATAGTTCGTGGCGTCGCCGCCCTGACGCGACAGCAGTTCCCAGACGAAGTGCATGCGATCCATGTCCTTGTGTTCCTTGTGTCCGTGGGCGCGCCGGTCAGGCCGCGGCCTTCTCGAAGATGCCGACGAGGCTCCAGTTCGGGACGCAGACATCGAGCTTGCGCACCTGGAGCGTGCCGATGTCGCGCACGAGCGTCGCGAGCGATTCGCGGGTGAAATGGCAGTAGTGCGTGGGGTCGAGCGCGTACGTGTCGACCTTCTCGTGGTCGGGCACGACGACGCCGATGCGGCCGCCGGGGCGCAGCACGCGGGTCCATTCGCGGAGCGTGCGTGCGGGGTCGTGGTAGTGCTCGAGGTTGTGGCGCGCGACGATGAAGTCGAGCGAGCTGTCCTCGAACATCGACAGCGCGTCACCGCTCGCCACGACGTTCGCGAGCGACGTCCGGCCGGCCTCGCAGCCGACGCTGCCCGACGTGTCGCGCGGCGTGATGTCGACGCCGATGCAGTCCGGCGTCGTCTTGCTGCTGCCGCAACCGACGTCGAGTCCGCGTCCGACGCAGAGGTCCTCGACGGCCCGGATCTCCGGATGCAGGAAGCGCTCGCAGTAGCCGTCGCGGTGCACGTTCGCCGCGCAGGCATCGAGGAACTGCTGCGCGCGCGCCTGCGTCGTGTGATGCGCGAGCAGGCGCTGGTGGCCACGCTCGGCGATCTGCGCGACCAGCTCGGGACGGTTCATGTAGAACACGAGCTTCTCGTCGAACTCGTCGAGCGAGCGGAAGGTCACGCAGTCGTGACCGTCCGTGAAGCCCTGCGGGATCACGATGTCGAGTTGCTGCGTGAAGAGCATCGCGCGCGCCGCCAGGATCTCCCAGAAGCGCGCCGTGTCGTAGCCGGCGCCAGCCACGCTCACCGAGATGCGGCTGCGCCGCAGGAGCTGGCGATACAGCGGCGTCTCGATGGCCTCGGACTTCGGCCGGGTCTCGCTGTACGCGCGCTCGTTCGTCGTGCCCGACACCACGCCCGGCAGGTGCAGGTTCTGCAGCCGCTGATGAATCGAATGGCGCCACGGATTCGTGCCCATGTTCGCGATGAAGCTCACGTGGAGGTCCTTCGCGAACACCTCGTTCGACAGGTAGCGCTGCTCCGCCGCGAACGGCAGCGGGAAGATCCGCTGGTCTGCGGCCTCGCGGAAGCAGCGGTTCAGCTCGCGCTTGAACACGGCCTTGAAGCGGATGTTGTTCGTGACCGCGAAGTCCTGGCTGTCGCCGCCGTCGACGAAAACCTTCCGCGGATTCGCGACGTCCTGCACGAGATGGCTGCGCACGCCCGCGTTCGAACCGACGACGACGAGGTCGGCCGTCTCGGCGGCTGCGCGGAACTGCTCGTCCGGAAGATGGGTGCCCTGCGCCGCGGCCTGCGACAGGACCACCTCGTGGCCGAGCGCCGTGAGGCCCTCGATCAGCGTGGCGGCGAGGTAGTCGTAGACGCCCGGATTGACGTACGCGATCTTCATGCGGCACTCGCAAGCGGAGAGGGTTGGACAGGCGCGGTCGTGACGCTGGCGGGGCCGAGCCCCATGCCCATCGCACGGTCGAGGAGGCCGAGGTCCGCGCGCAACGGCTGCACGGCGGCGACGGCCCAGAGGTCGAACGCCGGACCCGGGCGCACGGCGACAGTGCCGAAGCCTGCGTCGAGCAGCTTGCGTCCGAGGGTCTGGCGGGTGAATCCGGTGCGATGCGCCATGAAGGTCCGGCCGCGCTCGATCCACCAGTCGTGGCCGAACAGGATGTCGAGCGCCGTGATCGGCGGGCCCTCGGCACCGTTCATCCGGGTGCGCATCAGCACGGCGTCCGGGTTGCCGTCGGCGACCACCTTCGCGACGGCCTGCAGGTCCGGCAGCGTGACGAGCAGGAAGCCCTGCGGCTTCAGGACGCGCCGGAATTCCGCGAGCGCCGTCGGCACTTCGTGTGCGAACAGGTGCTCGAGGTTGTGCGACGACCAGACGGCATCGACGCTCGCGTCGGGGACCGCGCGCATGTCGGTCAGCGACGCGACGACATCGGGTTCGACGTCCGGATCGATGTCGAGGCGCAGCTCGCGCCAGCCGGGATCGCGGAACACGGGCGCGAGCTTGTCGGGTTGCCGCGGGCCGCAGCCCACGTTGAGGACGATGCGGTCTGCGGAGGCGTTCATGCGGTCACCGGGGTACGTTCTGCAACGGGACGACGGGCGAGGCGCGCGAGCTCGTCGCGCATGCGGTCGATGCATTCGGCCCAGGCACCGGGTTCGCGCTGGCGGAACACGCGCATCCCCGGGTACCACGCCGTCGCGTCGTCCTGCATCCAGCGCCAGTCGGCGGCGTAGTGCAGCAGCGCCCACGTGGGCACGCCGAGCGCGCCGGCGAGATGCGCCGTCGACGTGTCGGAGCTGATCATCAGGTCGAGGCCGTCCATGATCGCGGCGGAGTCGGCGAAGTCGCTCACCTCCGTCGCGATGTCGATCACGCGGCCGGGCAGCGGATGCGTCTCGAGATCGCGGCGTCCGTCGCCCTGCTGGAGGATGTACCACTCGATGCCGGGCACGTCGAAGAGCGGCAGCAGCGGCCCGAGGCGCGGCGAGCGCACGCGGTCGTTCTTCACGCTCGGATTGCCGGCCCACACGACACCGACACGCAGGCGTCCCTGGTGCGCGCCGAGGCGGGCATTCCAGCGGGTCGCGCGCTGCGGTTCCACGTCGAGGTAAGGCAGCGTCGCGGGGAAATCGTCGCGGCCGATGCCGAGCCGCGCCGGGGCCGACAGGAGCGGTGCGTGCACGTCGAACGCGGGCAGCGTCTCGCCCGCGTCGTACACCGCTTCGACGCCGGGAATGCGCGAGGCGACATCCTTCAGCCCCGCCTGAAGTTCGAGGATCACACGACCGCCGCGCGCTGCGACGAGCGGCACGAAGCGCAGGAACTGCAGCGTGTCGCCGTAGCCTTGTTCCCAGTAGAGCAGGACACGCCTGCCGTCGAGGCGCTCGCCGTTCCACACCGGCTGCGGATATGTGCGCGGCCGCAGGTCCGGCTTGGCGAGCCGCCATTCGTATTCGCGGAAGCCCTCGCCGAATTCGCCGAGCGTGAGCAGCGCCGTTGCGAGGTTGTAGTGCGCCGGCACTTCCTGCGGACGCACTTCCAGGATGCGGCGATAGCACGCGACCGCTTCCGGCACGTGGCGCGCACGCTGGAGCGCGACGCCCTTGTTGTAGTTCGTCTCGGTCGGGCAGTCCGGCAGCTGGAGCGCGCGCTCGTAGCACGCCGCCGCGTCGTCGAAACGTTCGAGATCGTTGAGCGCGTTGCCGAGATGGCCGAAGGCTTCGGCGAAATCCGGCTTCACGGCGAGCGCGGCGCGGGCGAGCTTCTCGGCCTGCACGAGATCGCCGAGTTCGCGATGGACGTCCGACAGGAGGCTCAGCGCCTGATGGTGCTTCGGCTGGAGCTTCACGACCTGCGTGTACGTCGCGAGTGCTTCTTCGAGACGACGGTCGCCGCGCTGCAGATTGCCGAGGTTGAACCACGCATCGACGTAGGCGGGCATGCGCTCGATGGCGCAGCGATAGGCGCGTTCGGCGGCGACGTGGTCGCCGAGTCCGCGCTCCGCGACACCGAGCAGGCACCACGCATCGGCGCGGGCCGGATCCGTCATCAATGCTTCGCGCACGACGAGCCGGGCGAGCTGCTTCCGGCCGCGCTGGTACAGGCCGAACGCCTCTTCGAGCAGGGCCGGCGGCTGCGCGGACGCGACCGCGTCGGCGACGACCGTCGCCTTCGACGTGCGCTTCACCGGTGGCAGGTGGAAGGTCACGCGGAGCGCATCGCTCACGCGTTCGACGACGCCTTCCCAGCGGGCGAATTCGCGCTGGCGGAACAGCTTCACGCCCGGATACCACGGCGTCGAATCGCCGAGGCCCCAGCGCCAGTCGGACGCGTAATGCAGCATCACCCACGTCGGCACGGCGAGCGCCGCGGCGAGATGCGCCGTCGACGTGTCGGACGTGATGACGAGATCGAGGTCGCGCATGATCGCGGCGGTGTCCGCGAAGTCGCGGATGTCGGCCGTCACGTCGCGCACGTTCGACGGCAGCTTCATGCCTTCGAGATCGCGCCGGCCGTCGCCCTGCTGCAGCAGCACCCACTCGACGCCCTTCAGCGAGAGCAGCGACTTCAGCGGACCGAGCCGAGGCGAGCGCAGGCGGTCGTTCTTCACGTTGGGATTGCCGGCCCAGACGAGGCCGATGCGCGGACGGTGCTCGGACGGCAGCGCCTTGCGCCAGTGCGCCAGCGCCTCGGCGGGCGCGCTGATGTACGGCAGCGTCGCCGGCAACGTCTTCTCGTCGATGCCGAGGATGTGCGGCACCGACAGCAGCGACGTCCAGATGTCGAAAGCCGGCGGGGGAGCGGGCGCCTCGATGACCTCGACGACACCGTCGAGCTGTTCCACGAGACGCTTCAGGCCGGGCTGCACTTCGAGGACGACCTTGCCGCCCTTCGCGACGACGAGCGGCACGAACCGCAGGAATTGCAGCACGTCGCCGTAGCCCTGCTCCCAGTGCAGGAAGATGCGCTTGCCGGCGAGTTCCTCGCCTTTCCACTGCGGCTGCGGATACTCGCGGGGCGGCGGCTGGCGGCGCTGGTGGCGCCATTCGTATTCCCGGAATCCGTCGCGCAGCTCGCCGATCATGAGCAGCGCGAGCGCCTTGTCCCAGTGCGTGTCGGCGTTGTCGGGTTCGAGATCCTCGGCGACGGAGAGCGCGAGGAGCTGCTGGTCG
>CAUJJX010000262.1 GCA_963205165.1 Pseudomonadota bacterium
CTGGAAGACGGTCGTGACGTCGCGGGCGTACGGCGGCGTGCCCGAGACGTCGTCGCCGTGGATCTCGATGCGGCCGGCGGACGGCTGCTCGAATCCGGCGATCAGGCGCAGGCAGGTCGTCTTGCCCGAACCGGACGGACCGAGCATGGCGAAAAACTCGCCGTCCGCGATCTCGAACGAGACGTCGCGGACGGCGAGCAGGTCGCCGAACGACCGGCTGACCGAATGGAACGCGACCGCCGGCGTGGCCGCGCCGGCCGTGGTGGAACGCAAGGCGGGCCGCGCGATCAGCGGCCGCCCAGGATCGCGATGTAGTCGGACACCCAGCGGTAGTACGGGACGCAGCCCTTCGGGTCGGAGCACTTCGCGACCGGCGTGCGCCAGAACGAGATGCGATCGAACTCGTTGGCGCCGTTGGTCGCGCACCCCGTGTCGCCGAGCAGCTTGTTGCCCTTGCAGGCGGCGGGCACGGCCGGCACCGAGCCGAACCACGCGGCGAGGTCACCCTGGAGCTTCGGATTGAGCGAGTGCTCCATCCACATGTACGCGCAGTTCGGATGCTTGGCATTCACGTGCAGCATCGTCGTGTCGGCCCAGCCCGTCGCGCCCTCGACCGGCACGACGCTCGCGATGGGCTGCTTCTCGCCCTGCAGCAGGTTCACCTGGAAGCCCCACGACGACGACGCCACGACGCCTTCGTTCTTGAAATCGTCGATCTGGACCATCGCGTCGTGCCAGTAGCGCGACACGAGCTTGCGCTGCTGGCGCAGGAGGTCGAGCGCGGCCTTGTACTGGTCCTCGTTGAGTTCGTAGGGGTCCTTGATGCCGAGCGCCGGTTTCGTCGCCTTGAGGTACAGCGCGGCGTCGGCGATGTAGATCGGGCCGTCGAAGGCCTGCACGCGTCCCTTGTTGGACTTGCCGTCGTCGAGCGTCATCTCCTCGAAGACGACCTTCCAGCTCTTCGGCGCCTGCTTGAACGCATTGGTGTTGTACGCGAGCACGTTGTAGCCCCACTGGTACGGGGTGCCGTAGTGCTTGCCGTCGACGTGGTGCCAGCGCGCCGTCTGGAGCCGCGGATCGACGTTCCGGAAGCTCGGGATCAGCTTCGTGTTCACTTCCTGGACGCGCTTGCCCGCGATGAGCCGCAGGCTCGCGTCACCCGATGCCGTCACGAGGTCGAAGCCGCCCTCGTTCATCAGCGCGACCATCTCGTCGGACGTGCCGGCCGTCTTCACCTTCACCTTGCAGCCGGACTTCTTCTCGAAGTCGGTCACCCAGTCGTAGTTCTTGTCGGTGTCGCCGCGCTCGATGTAGCCGGGCCACGCGACGATGTCGACCTGCCCCTCGCCCTTGCCGATCTTCGTGGGCGGCGCGGCGTGCGCGACGGCAGCGCCGAACGCGAAGGCTGCGGCGACGGCCGCGGTGACGACGGACACGGCGGGACGGGACGATTGCTGCGACTGGATGGCGGGCATCGGGGTCTCCTGGGGCGGGTGGTCGATCGGTTTCAGGGGGACAGCGTGACTACTTGCCGGACGGTGCGACAAGCGGTTCGGATTTCAGCTTGAAGACGGGACGCGGGGACTTGTCGAGGTAGAACGGCATCATCTGCGGGATGAGGTCCGCGAGGGCCTGCTGGCGCTTCTCCGGCGACGGGTGCGTGCTCATGAAATCGCTCTTGCCGCCACCGCCCGAGGCCTTCGCCATCTTCTGCCAGAGCGTCACGGCGGCCTTCGGATCGTAGCCGGCGCGGGCCGCGAGCTCGATGCCGATGCGGTCGGCCTCGGATTCCGCGCCGCGGCTGTTCGGCAGCGTCACGGCGACGGCCGCCGCCCCCACCGCGGCCTGCGCCGCGAGCCCGCCGTACCGCGGACCGGCGAGCACGCCGATCGCCTGCGCACCGATCTGCGTCGCCATGGCCGTCGACATCTTCTCGGCCTGGTGCTTCGCGAGGGCGTGCGCGATCTCGTGGCCCATCACCTGCGCGATCTCGTCGTCGGTCGGCTTCAGCGCGACGATCAGGCCCGTGTAGAACGCCATGCGGCCACCGGCCATGCACCACGCGTTGACGGTCTTGGGATCGTCGATGACCTTGACACTCCAGGCCCACTGCGCCGTCTCGGGACGGTACTTGATCGCGGGCGGGATGAGCCGCTCGGTGATCTCGACGATGCGCCGCGTGACCGCAGGGTCGTTGTCCAGCTTGCCCTGCTGCTGGATCGGGGAAAGCATCTCGACGTACGCCGTGGCCGACGACGCGATCGCGGTCGACTCGGGGACGATCATGAACTGGCTGCGGCCGGTGACGGGCGCGCTCTGGCAGGCGGAAAGGAGTACTGCGGCCGTGACGGCCAGGACTGCGGAGGAACGCATCGAGCGGAATTTCCTGTGGGGGCTGGGTGGATTCGGGATTCAGGCGTGGAGGCGGCTGTGCTGCGGCACCTTCACCATGAGGTACTGCATCTGGTCCTGGAGTATCCGGCGGTTCTGCAGGATGAGGTGTTCGTACTTGTTCGGCACGTAGGGCGTGTACAGCAGCGGCATCCCGGCGGCCTCGGGCGTGCGGCCGCCCTTGCGCATGTTGCAGACGCGGCAGGCCGTCACGACGTTCATCCAGCGATCGCGACCGCCGCTGTGGACCGGGATGATGTGATCGCGCGACAGCTCGCGATCACGGCAGCGCTCGCCGCAGTACGCACAGACGTGGCGATCGCGGGCGTAGAGCGCGGCATTCGAGAGCGTGGGTTCGGCGCGGGCGTTGCGCACGAGTTCGTGGGCGCCCCGGATGGCGATGATGCTCGCGGTCGTGAGCACCGACCGCTCGCCGGTCGCGCGGGAGATCCCGCCGTGGTACGTCGCGACGGTCCGGCCGAGCGACCACGCCACCATGCGTCGCGCCTGATAGGTGATGGCCTCCTCGATCATCAGCCAGCGGCTCGGCTGACCCGACATGTCGAGTGCGAGGATCAACGCCACGATCGGACTCCTCTGGTGGGCGGGTCTTGGGCCTGTTGACACTTCGGATGCCGGATGCGTGCCGGCGCGAACGCTTCGGGCAGGGCGCGAACCGCAGCCGGGTCGCGGCCCGCGAGTGCCGGTCGAGTATAAGGTCAAGCCATGACGCTGCAAACGCGGCGGCGCACCACGGCGCGGCAATCCGGCGGGGCGTTCGCGGGCGCGTCGCGGCGATCGCCGGCAACGCTCCCGCGCCAACGCCGGAGGGTGGGTTTCCCGGGTCGTCCGAACCCGCCCACCGTCGCGGAACGCGTCAGGCGATCGCGATGCCCGGCGTCACCTTCTGGATCGTGATCGCGTTCACCGGGCACACCGCCTCGCAGGCACCGCAGCGGATGCACTGGTCCTGGTCGATCCAGAGGCGGTTGTAGTAGAGCGCGTCGGTCGCGCCTTCGCGCACGCGCTCGTAGCCGGTCACGCGGCCCTCGTCGTCGCGCAGCAGCGCCGCCACTTCGACGATGCAGCCGGCGACGGGCTTCACCTTGATGCATTCGTCGCAGAGCACGCAGCGACTGTCGATGATCTCGAACTTGTAGTGGCACAGGTAGCAGCGCGACGCAGCCTCGCGGGCGACGGGTTCCGCGTAGCCCGTCTCGACTTCGACGGTCAGCGCGCGCGCGGCCGGTGCGACGACCGGCATCGGATGCAGGGCGATGTCGTTCATCGCGGCCGTGCGCCCCGTCGTGCGGCGCTCGCCGAGCTTCGACCGGAACGCGGGCTCGATCCGGATGTGCGGCTTCACGCGATCGCGGCCCGAGAGGAAACGGTCGACGGCGTCGGCGCACTGCTTCGCGTGGCCGATCGCACGGATCAGCGTCGTCGCGCCCTGCGCGAAGTCGCCCGCGACGAACAGCTTGTCGCGCGCCGTCGTGTTCGTAGCACCGGACCGCAGCCAGCCGTCGCGATCGACGAGCACCGGCGCGAGCGCGGCGTCGATCCAGGTCGCGTCGGGGAACTGCCCGGTCGCGAAGATCACGTGGTCGGCCGGCAGCTCGAACGCGCTGTCGGGGACGGTCTCGAATCCGCGGCGTCCATCGGACCCCGGTGCCGCGGCGCGGGTGCGCTCGAACCGCACCGCGGTCACCTGCCCGGCCTCGCCTTCGATCGCGAGCGGGGCAGCCTCGTTGACGAGGGTCCCGCCCTCCTCGAGGAATTCCTCCAGTTCGCCGGGCAGCACCACCATGTCCGCGCGCGGACGCCGATACGCGACCGTGACTTCGGCGCCGAGCCGCAGCGCGGTGCGCGCGCAATCCATCGCGGTGTAGCCGCCGCCGATCACGACGACGCGCTTCCCGACGCTGCGACGGTCGTGCTCGTTCACGGCCAGCAGGAAGTCGAGTCCGTGCTCGACGCCGCCGAGGTCGGTGCCCGGCATCGCGGGCACGTGCGGACGCAGCGTGCCGGCCGCCATCACGACGGCATCGTGATCGTCGAGCAACGCCGCGAGCGTCACGTCGCGACCGACCTCGACGCCGCAACGCATCTCGACGCCCTGCGCGAGCACCTGCCCGATCTCGCGATCGATCAGGTCGCGCGGCAGGCGGAACGCCGGGATGCCCTGGTTCATCATCCCGCCGGGACGCGCGTGCTTCTCGAGCACCGTGACGCGATGACCGCGGCGGGCGAGTTCGCGCGCTGCCGTGAGCCCCGCGACACCACTGCCGACGACCGCGACGTGGCGCCCGGTCGGCGGAAACAGCGCGGGCAACTGTGCGGGCGGGTGGTCCGAGAGATCGGCCGCCGAGCGCTTCGAGAAACAGATCGCGACCGGATCACCGTTGCCGTCACGGCCGTGGCGACAGGCGTCCTCGCAGGGTCGCGAGCAGACGCGCCCGAGGATCGCGGGGAACACGTTGTCGCGGAGGTTGATCGCGTACGCGTCGGCGTGGCGCCCCTGGTAGATGGCCTCGAGATAGCCGGGGATGTCGGTGCCGGCGGGGCACGCGGACCGGCACGGGATGTTCCGGTCGAGCCAGTGCGTGTCCTGCACGGCGGTCGACGTCGACGCCACCGTCGCGCCCGGATCGGAGGTCAGCGCCGTCAGCGCCTTGAACGACACCCGCTTCTCATTCATCGATCCCGTCTCCACCTGGTCGCGCTGCGTGCTGCGTCGTGTCGTTGTAGCCGCCGTCGCATCGGATGCGTAACGCAACGGCACGCTGTCCGGCCTCGAAAGACGCGCAGGACTCGTCATCGGAATCACCGCCCATGGCTGCACGTGCCGGCGACGATGCCCTGCGAGATCCCTCGCGTCCTCCGCGGTACTGCGGTCATGCCGTCCGGCACCGATCGAGGCGCCGGACCTTCCGACGATCGATCAGAACAGCCCGACGACGCGTCCGTCCGGACCGAGTCCGATCTTCGTCGCGGCCGGCACCTTCGGCAGGCCGGGCATGGTCATGATGTCGCCGCAGACCGCGACGATGAACTCCGCGCCCGCCGACAGCCGGACCTCGCGGACGTGCACCGTGTGGCCGCTGGGCGCGCCGCGTGCCTGCGCATCGGTCGAGAACGAGTACTGCGTCTTCGCGATGCACACCGGGTAGTGGCCGAAGCCGTCGGACTGCAGGCGCTGCAGCTGCGCACGCACCTTCGAATCGGCACTGATGCCCGCGGCCCCGTAGATCTTGCGGGCGACGGCCTCGAGCTTCTCCCAGAGCGGCGTGCTGTCCTCGTAGACGAACTTCACGGCACTCTCGCCGCGCTCGACGACATCGACGACGGTCCGGGCGAGGTCTTCCGCACCGGCGCCGCCCTCGGCCCAGTGGCGCGCGAGGACGACCGGCACGCCGAGGGCGTCCATGCGGCGACGGATCGCGTCGTGCTCGGCCGCGGTGTCGTGCGTGAACTGGTTGATCGCGACGACGCAGCGCAGGCCGTAGTGGTCCTGCACGTTGCGCACGTGGCGTTCGAGGTTGGCCATGCCGCGCTCGAGTGCTTCGAGGTTCTCGTGGTTGAGCGCCTTCAGCTCGACGCCGCCGTGGTACTTCAGCGCGCGCACCGTCGCGACGACGACCGCCGCGCTCGGCTTCAGGCCGGCCTTGCGGCACTTGATGTCGACGAACTTCTCGGCGCCGAGGTCCGCGCCGAAACCGGCTTCGGTCACGACGTAGTCGGCGAGCTTCAGCGCGCTCTTCGTCGCGATCACGGAATTGCAGCCGTGCGCGATGTTCGCGAACGGACCGCCGTGCAGGAAAGCCGGATTGTTCTCGAGCGTCTGCACGAGGTTGGGCTTGAGGGCGTCCTTCAGGAGCACCGTCATCGCACCGTCGGCCTCGAGGTCGCGCGCGCGGATCGGCGTCTGGTCGCGCGTGTAGCCGATCACGATGTTGCCGAGGCGCTGCTGCAGATCGGTCAGCGACGACGCGAGGCAGAAGATCGCCATCACCTCGGACGCGACGACGATGTCGAATCCGTCCTCGCGGGGGAAACCGTTCGCGGTGCCGCCGAGCGCCACGACCGTGTTGCGCAGCGCGCGGTCGTTCATGTCGAGCACGCGCTTCCAGGTGATGCGGCGCGGGTCGATGCCCAGTTCGTTGCCGTGGTGGATGTGGTTGTCGATCAGCGCGGCGAGCAGGTTGTTCGCGAGCTGGATCGCGTTGAAGTCGCCGGTGAAGTGGAGGTTGATGTCCTCCATCGGGACGACCTGCGCGTGACCGCCGCCGGCCGCACCGCCCTTGATCCCGAAGACCGGGCCGAGCGACGGTTCGCGCAGGCAGATGAGCGCCTTCTTCCCGATGCGGTTCAGCGCGTCGCCGAGCCCGACGGTCGTCGTCGTCTTGCCCTCGCCCGCCGGCGTCGGGCTGATCGCCGTCACCAGGATCAGCTTGCCGTCCGGGCGGTTCTCCAGCGTGGACAGGTAGTCCAGCGAGATCTTCGCCTTGTAGTGGCCGTAGGGCTCGAGGTGTTCGTCGGGGATGCCGAGACGCTTCTCGGCGAGGGGGATGACGCGCTGGAGCGACGCACGCTGCGCGATGTCGATGTCTGACAGCACGATGATTCCTGTGTGGCTGGGCCGCGCGGACCGGCGGCCGGAAAAGGGGAACGGCAGCCTGCGCTGCCGTCCGTCGTTGCCGTGTTACTTCGTCTTCAGGCCGTTGCCGACCGTGCCGAGATCGGGCGCGAAGAAGGTCGTGCCGCTCGGGCCGTTGCCGGCGATCTGCACGATGACCTCGTCGTCCTTCGCGCCGTCGTAGTGGCCTTCACCGGCGGGATGCAGCATGAACGTCCCGGCGGGCAGCGGCACGGTATCCCAGGGTTCGAAGGTCTTGCCGGTGCCGGAATACCACGTGCCCTTGATGACCGTCACGAGGCGGTCTTCCGGGTGGAAGTGCGGCATGCTCATCGTGCCCTTCGCGAACTTCACCCGGATCACGTACGGGCCGGCCTGCTTCGGATTGCCGTAGATCACCATGATCTTGATGCCGGCGATGCCGGGGTAGTCGGTCCAGACTTCCTCGCCGAGCTTGAGGATCTCGAAACCGTGGTCGTCCTTCGCGGTGTCGGCGAGCGCCTGGCCGGCGGGGGCGAGCAGCGCAGCGCCGAGGATCGCTGCAAGGAGACCGTGGGAGCGTTTCATGGAGTGGATCTCCGGAGTCGGGAAGGGCGCGAGTTTAGCGCAGCGTCCGGCCGGATTCGCGGGGTCGGATGCGTCAGTTCTGCGGACGTGTCCGCAGATGCGGTCCGCGTCGCCTCACGGCGCATCCGGGGCGACGCGACGCGCGGACGGCACGGCATCGCGCCGCCCGCGCGGTGCCACGACTCAGGGCTTCACGAACTTCAGCGTCATCCGGTCGCTCTCGCCGATCGCGAGGAAGCGCGCCTTGTCCTGGTCGCCGAGCTTCAGCGTCGGCGGCAGCGTCCAGACGCCGTCCGGGTAGT
Source organism: Pseudomonadota bacterium (assembly GCA_963205165.1). Classification (GTDB taxonomy): domain Bacteria; phylum Pseudomonadota; class Gammaproteobacteria; order Burkholderiales. The sequence continues at coordinate 7,897 of CAUJJX010000262.1, forward strand.
CCTTCGTGTCCTTCGGGTTCGCGTTGATCTCGGCCTTCCCGACGAGGCGGAAGCCCGCCTTCACGGCCGCGTCGATCACGAACTGCTCGGTCATGTAGCCCGTCGCGATCTGCTGCTCGACCGGGGTGCCGGGCTTCGCACGATGCTCCTCGACGCCGAGCACGCCGCCGGGCTTCAGGAGATCGTGGAAGGTCTGGAACATCGCCTCGGCATTGCCCGCCTTCGCCCAGTTGTGGACGTTGCGGAAGGTCAGCACGAGATCGGCGCTGCCCTTCGGCGCGGCGTCGACGAACAGCGGCGCCATGATCTCGGTCGGCGTCACGCTGCCGTAGACATCCGGCCGCGCCGCGAGCTTCGCGAGGAAGCGTTCGTCGCGCTTCTTCAGGAAGGGCGGGGCCTTGTCCCAGCTGACGGCGAAGCGCGCCGCGTAGAGCCGGCCGTGCTCGCGCACGACGGGCGCGATGATTTCGGTGAACCAGCCGGCCGACGGATAGATCTCGACGACGGTCATGTCGGGACGCAGGCCGAAGAACAGCAGCGTCTCCTTCGGATGGCGATGGGCGTCGCGGGCGCGGTTCTCGTCTTCGCGGTGATCGCCGGCGATGGCGCGATCGAGCAGTGCGCCGACGTCGTCGGCCGCGTGCACCGACGGTGCGATGAAACCGAGGGCAAGCGCGAGGGCGCCGAGCAGGGGACGGATCATTGGAATTCTCCTTCGGGGTTCGGGCGGACCGGAGCCGGTCCACGGCGTGCGGGAGTGTAGGGCCTGTTCATGTCACGAATGCCTCCGACACGCTGCACCCGGGAAGTTCTCCCGGGCCGGCGTCCGCGCGTGACCCGCGGCTACAATCCGCGGCAACCATGCGACACCACCCAAGCTCCCCGGCCCCGATGCCGATGTCCCCGGCGTCGGGCACCCCGCCCCGTCGTCTCCGCCCGTCCGCAACGCAGTCGATCCGCAGTTCGCCCACATCGGTGCATCCATGAGCGGCACGGGTTTCCGGCAGATCCCGGTCACGATCCTCACGGGCTTCCTCGGCAGCGGCAAGACGACGCTCCTGAACCGGCTCCTCTCGGAACAACACGGGCAGCGCCTCGCCGTGATCGAGAACGAATTCGGCGAGGTGAACATCGACAGCCAGCTTCTGGTGCGCGACACCACCGAAGAGATCGTCCAGACCGAGAACGGCTGCCTCTGCTGCACGGTCCGCGGCGACCTGAAGCGCGGACTCGTCGATCTCCAGAAGCGCCGCGCCGCCGGCGAGATCGCGTTCGACCGCGTCGTCATCGAGACGACCGGCCTCGCGCAGCCCGCCCCGATCGTGCAGACGCTGCTGACCGACCCGTACCTCGGTGCGCACTACCGCCTCGACGGCGTCGTGACGCTCGTCGACGCGCACCACGGCCAGGCGCAGCTCGACCAGCATCCGGAGGCGCAGGAACAGGTCGGCTTCGCGGACCGCCTCGTGCTCACGAAGCCCGATCTCGCCGACAGCGATGAACTCGTGGCGCTGGCCGACCGTCTGAAGGACATGAACCCGCGCGCCGAACTCCGCATGGCCCGCTTCGGCGACGCCGCCGTCGACTGGGTACTCGATGTCGGCGGCTTCGATCCGGACACCGTGCTCGCGCTGCATCCGGGCTTCCCGCGGTATGCCCGGCCGACCGAGCACAGCGCGCACGTCGGATCGTTCGTCTTTCGCAGCAGCGAACCCTTCGACCGCGAGCGGCTCGAGTACTTCATCGAGATGATGCTCGAGTGGTACGGCGCGGACCTGCTGCGCTACAAGGGGATCCTCGCGTTCGCGGACGATCCGCGCCGCTGGATCTTCCAGGGCGTGCACCGCCAGCGCACGCTGTCGCTGGGCGAACCCTGGGCCGACGGCGAATCGCGCGAGAGCGTGGTCGTGTTCATCGGCGTGAAGCTGCCGGCCGGTCCGCTGCGCCAGGGTCTCGGGAAATGTCTCGCGGGTGCGAGCCTCTCGTGAGGCCGCACGCGCAGCCAGTGCCTGTTCACACTGCGGATGCCGGTGTGAACAGGCCCCGGTGGATGTCCGGACGATGATCGTCTACGACCTGATCTGCGGCGCCGGACACCGCTTCGAGGCGTGGTTCGCGTCCCTCGAGGACTTCGAGCGTCAGGCCGGCACGCCGCTGCTCGCCTGTCCCGTCTGCGGCAACGACGACGTGAAGCGACTCCCGTCCGGCATCCACACGGCCCGCAGCGGTCGCACCGAACCCGCGGCCCCCGCGCCGGCGCCGACCAGCGACACCGGCCCGGCAATCCCCGACCCGCGGCAGGTGCTCGCGGCGCTGCGCAAGCTCATCGACGGCACCGAGAACGTCGGGGACAGGTTCCCCGAGGAAGCGCGCCGCATCCACTACGGCGAAGTCCCGGAACGAAGCATCCGCGGCCACGCCTCGCCCGACGAGGCCGAGGCGCTGCGCGACGAAGGCATCGAGGTGCTGAGCCTGCCGCTGCCACCGGTCGACGACGTGCACTGACGGAGTCCCCGGATTCCGCGGGCACGGCGACTCGCAGCCCGGATCGACGCGCAGACACATCGGATCACGCGTGTCGCTTCAACGCGACGACGCAGCTGCGCTCTTCTCCCCTCGCCCGCTCGCGGGAGAGGGGTCGGAGGAGAGGGCAGTCCGTTCCTCCGCTGACCCCGGCGCCTGCCACGGCCGCGCCCCCGCACTGCAAGGTTGGATCAGCAGCGGAAGCCGCGTAATCCAGCGCCGTCGACCGCACCACCGAGTGCGTCGAAATTCGACGCGGCTGCCCACGAAACCCTCTGCGTCGGATTACGCGCTGCGCGCCGGTTCAGGCATCCCTCGCTCGCACCGCACCATCACGTACCGCTTGCCTTCGGCTCGACAGCTGTATAAAACTACACCTGTACATCGAAACAGGGGTACGCCATGAACCACGACCGCATGCTCGCCATTCTCTCGGCCCTCGCGAACGGCACCGATCCCGTCACGGGCGCCGTGTTCCCCGCCGGGAGTCCGTACCAGCAGCCCGAGACGGTGCGTGCCCTGTTCAACGCCGTGCGCGCCCTCGAAGGCGCGTCGACGGCCATCGCCACGCCGACAGCCGCAGCCGCGGAAGCCATCGACGATGCGTCCCTCGCCCGCAAGCCCGCGAAGTCCCGCGCAGCTCCGCAGGGCGGCAAGCCCTGGACATCCGACGACGACATGCTGCTCGGCGCCGGCTTCGATGCCGGCACCGCCCTCGACGATCTCGCGAAGGCCCTCGGCCGTTCGCGCCTCTCCGTCGAGATCCGGCTGGCGAAGCTCGGGCGGCTGGCCATGCCCGCGAACACCCGCTACGGCGCGGGACGCGCGGCCGGCGATGCAGCGTCCGCCCCGGGTGCGTCGACCGACGGTCCCGCGTCCCCGGCCACGACCGCTTCACCGGACACATCCACCGTCCCCGGTACCGCGGCCGATGCGACCCGTCCCCGCTACGTCGTCAGCACCGCGCAGCGCACGCCGGCATCCGCCAAGGAACGCTCGAAGTCCTCGAAGCGTTCATCGAGTGCAGGGCACTCGGTCGATGCCGCGCGTTCGTTCGATGAGACGCGGTCGTTCACTGCAGGGCATTCATGCGATGCGACGCATTCGTGCGGCACGGTGCAACCGTTCGACACGGTGCAACCGTCGATCTCGGTGCAACCGGCCAGCTCGGTGCAACCGAGCGGCGCGGTGCAACCGTCCATCGCCGTGCGCTCGTCCAGTGCCGAGCAGTGGTTCGATGCGCAACACCCCGCCCGGCACCCGTCCGCCCCGCCACCCGCCGACGCCATCGAGGCGCTGTCCCGCCTCGTCGCCCGCACCTTCACCTCCCGGTCCGTCACACCATGAGCGAACGTCCCCTCACCCCCCGGCAGTCCGAGATCCTGCAGCTCATCCGCGACCGCGTCGCCGAGACGGGCCTGCCGCCCACCCGCGCCGAGATCTGCCTGGCCTTCGGCTTCGCGTCGCCGAATGCCGCCGAAGACCACCTGCGGGCACTGGCTCGCAAGGGCGCCATCGAACTGACCGACGGCATCGCCCGCGGCATCCGTCTGGCGGCCCAGCCGGAACCGCCGGGCCTGCCCCTCGTCGGCCGCGTGGCTGCGGGGCATCCGATCCTCGCCCAGGAACACATCCAGAACCGCTACCAGGTGGACCCTGCCCTCTTCAAGCCGCACGCCGACTACCTGCTGAAGGTGCAGGGCATGAGCATGCGCGACGCCGGCATCCTCGACGGCGACCTCCTGGCCGTGCACAGCACCCGCGAGGCCCGCAGCGGCCAGATCGTCGTGGCGCGCCTGCACGACGAGGTCACCGTGAAGCGGCTGCGTCGACAGGGCTCGGTCGTCGAGCTGCTCCCCGAGAACCCGGACTTCGAACCCATCGTGGTCGACCCCCGCGAGGACTACTTCGAGATCGAAGGCCTCGCCGTGGGGCTGATCCGCAGCGGCCGGCTGAGCTGACCGACCATCGATCGACTGTCGAACAGCTACCACCCAGTTTCCCGACCTGATCCGACCACACGTCCAGCAAGACCGCGCCGTTCCGGGGCCACCGCCCCGCGGACAGACCGGTCGTCCACATCGCACCACCGACCGGGAGTCGCCATGAGCATCGTCGTCGAACCCTTCATCCGTCAGGCCCTCGCCGAAGCGGAACGTGCCGCCGCCTCGCCCGCACGTGCCCACATCAACCGCCAGCTGCGCACGGCCGCCGAACGCCTGCTCTGGAACCACCTGCGCGAACGCCGCTTCGGCGGGTTCACGTTCCGCCGCCAGTACCTGATCGACACGTGGCTCGCCGATTTCGCGTGCCTCGAGGCGAAGCTGGTCATCGAAGTGGGCAGCCAGATCACGCCCGCGCTTGCCGCCCACGCCGACGCCCGCCGCACCGCGCTGCAATCGCGCGGCTTCAAGGTGCTGCAACTGCGCGACCGCGACGTGCTGATCGAGACCCGCATCGTGCTCGACATGCTCCGGACAGCTCTCGGCTGGGACGACCTCCCCGCAGCGCGCTCCGCCTGAGCGTCGCTCGCCGGCAGGTGCCCACGCCCGTCTTCACGGCGACCGCCGGTCATGCGTTCACGACGACTGCCGCTCATGCGGTCGCCGTGAGGACGGGAAAGGCTCACACCTCGGCCGGGCATCGTCCGCAGATCCCGACCCGGCAAGGCGCACTACTCCCGACGATCGGGGCGACACCGTTGTCGGCCGGCATCCGTCACGAACCGGCCGCACAGGTCCCGACCATCGCCATGTCCGCCCCCGAACCCCTGCTCGACGCCCTGCTGCTGCGTTCCCGCCTCTGGCGTGGTGACACGCGCGCGGACGTCGCCCTGCCGAGCGAGCCCACAGGCCACGCCTCGCTCGATGCGCTGCTTCCCGGCGGCGGCTGGCCTCGCGCTGCCCTCACCGAGCTGCTGGTGGCGCAGCCCGGCATCGGCGAGCTGTCGCTGCTCGTCCCGGCGCTCGCGCGCCTCTCGCGCAGGGACGCCTGGATCGCCCTCGTCGCACCACCCTGCCTGCCTTACGCGCCCGCCCTCGCGAGCGCCGGGATCGAACTCTCCCGACTGCTCGTGATCCGCGTGCACGACGGCGCCGACCGGCTCTGGGCCATGGAGCAGGCGCTCGCGTCCGGTGCGTGCAGCGCGGTGCTGGGCTGGCCGACCTTCATCCGCGAACGCGCACTGCGCCGGTTGCAGCTCGCCGCGGAGAACGGCAAGGCGCTCGGTTTCTACTTCTCCGCCGGCGAGGCCACGAGCAGTTCGCTCGCCGCGCTGCGCCTGCAACTGCATCCGGCCGCGCCTGCGCGCCGGATCGTGGCCGCTTTGCATGCCGATGCGCGTGTGCCTGCCTCCGACACGACCGACTCGCCACCGGGTACCCGCGGCCGCGATGCGACATTCACTCCGCCACTGCTGGGCATCCGCGTACTCAAGGTGCGCGGCCCCGGCATCGGGCGCGCACTCGTCCTCGATGTCCGACGCCCGTTCGCACAGACGCAGGTCGCAGCCGCCCCGTCGCCCGCACGGCATCGTGCCGCGTCCTGAACCACCACGTCGTCGCCTCCCATGCTGTGGCTCGCGCTGCATCTGCCCCGGCTTCCGATCGAAGTCTTCCTGCGCGCCCGCGATCCGGCCGTCGGCGGATCTGCGGCCGCGCCCTTCGCCGTCGGTGAAGCTGGCTCGCCGCCCCGGCTGCTGATCGTCACACCCGAGGCCGAGCGTCTGGGCCTCGCGCCCGGCATGGCGGCCTCCGCCGCGTACGCGCTGGCCCCCGACCTCGTGATCCGTCCGCGCGACCGCACCCTCGAACGCGCGACGCTCGACAGCCTCGCGCTGTGGGCCGAGCAGTTCACCCCGATGCTGCACGTCGCCGAACCCGACGCGCTGCTGCTGGAAGTGGCCGGCTGCCTGCGGCTCTTCGGCGGCCTCGATCCGCTGGCCGACCGTGCCGCCGACGATCTCGCCCACCTCGGCTTCGACCCGCGTCTCGCGTGTGCCCCGACGCCGACCGGCGCGCTGCTCCTCGTGCGCAACGGCTTCGATTCCCGGATCACCGATCTCGACACCATGCGAGCGCGGCTCGCGCAGCTGCCTGTCGACGGGCTCGCCGTCGACGACACCACGGTGCAGCGACTGCGCGGCATGGGCATGCGCACCGTGGCCGACTGCCTGCGGCTGCCGCGCGACGGACTGGCCCGCCGTGCCGGCCCCGCGCTGCTCGACCACCTCGACCGGGCGCTGGGCCATCGCCCCGATCCGCGCGCGCCGTTCGTGCCGCCGCCGCGCTTCGCGAGTCGCGTCGTCCTGCCGGTGCCCGTGCACGAAGTGGAGCCCCTGCTGTTCGCCGCGCGCCGCCTCGTCGGAGAACTCGCCGGATTCCTCGCGGGCCGCACCGCCGGCGTGACACGGTTCACGCTGCGGCTCGAACACGAACGGCGTCCGCCGACGTGCGTGCCGATCGAGCTGTCGATGCCGAACCGCGACGCCGCGCACCTGACCGCCCTCGTGCGCGAACGCCTCTCGCGCACGGCACTGCCCGCCGCGACCGAAGCCATCGCGCTCGACTGCGACGAGACGCAGCAGCTCGCCCCGCGGAATTTCACGCTGTTCGCGTCGGACGAGGTCACGACCGAGCATCGCGTCGCACTCGTCGAACGTCTGCGCGCGCGACTGGGCCACGACGCCGTCCACGGACTCGAGTTCGTCCCGCGGCACCGTCCGGAACTCGCGCATCACGAATCCGAACCCGGTCACGCGATCCACCCGACCGCGACACCGCCGCGTCCGCTGTGGCTGCTCGCCACGCCGGAGCCCATGGCGTCCGCGGCGCTGCATCCGCTCGCCGGCCCGGAACGCATCGAGTCCGGCTGGTGGGACGGCCGCGACGCGCAGCGCGACTACTTCATCGCGACGCGCACCGATGGTTCGGTGGTGTGGGTGTATCGCGAACTGGACGACAGCGCGGTGCGGTGGTTCGTGCAGGGGTGGTTCGCGTGATCGGCAGGGCGCGGCACCACGCCCGCTGCCGGCGGCGCGCCACCGACGGGCCCGGCGACACGCACCCGTTGGCACCATCGGTCGGCCGGCGCATCCTCCGACGCCACCGATGCAACGCCCCCGACGGCGCACCGGCACCGACGCGATCCGCGCCTGCCGTGATGCACGCGATCAGCGCATGAACCACGGCGACCGCGCAATCCGCGCAACGCCCCGACAACCAGGAGAACGAACGACATGGTGAGCATCGTGAACCCGACCCGGCAGGTGCTGGCCGCCGGTGGCATCTCGGCAGGTGTCGGCATCCGCGGCGTTCGCGGCATCGAGGTCGCGAAGGTCATGAAGACGGCCGGCTACGACTTCCTCTTCATCGATCTCGAGCACGGTTCGATGTCGATCGAGACCGCGTGCAGCATCTCCGTCGCAGCGCTCGACGCAGGCATCACGCCGCTCGTCCGGGTGCCCCACATGGACCTCCAGCTCGCGACCCGCTGCCTCGACGGCGGCGCACTCGGCATCGTCGTGCCGCACGTCGACACGGCGGACGAAGCCCGTGCCATCGCAGACGCCCTGCGCTTCGCACCGCTCGGCCATCGCTCGATCGGCGGCGGATTCCCGCAGTTCGGATTCGCCGCGGTTCCCGTGAAGGACGCCATCGCGGCACTCAACGAAGCGACGCTCGTCGTGGCCATGATCGAGACGCCACGCGCCCTGGAGAATGTCGACGCGATCGCTGCGATGCCGGGCATCGATGTCCTGCTGATGGGCACGAACGACCTGTGCCTCGAGATGGGCATCCCCGGCGAGCAGGACCATCCGCGCGTCGCGGCCGCCGTCGATGCGGTCGTCGCCGCGTGCAGCCGTCACGGCAAGACACCGGCCCTCGGCGGCGTCCTGCGCCGGGAGCTGCTGGCGACGTATCTCGCACGCGGGATCCGGATGGTGCAGACGGGCAACGATCTCGCGCTGCTGCTCACGGCTGCGACACAGCAGGTGCAGTGCGTCCGCAGCTGCGGCTGACAGCCACACGTTCGACGCCCCCACCGATCACTTCCGGGCACGAGAAAAGAGAAAGGCCGGTTCAGCACCGGCCTTTCTCATGGTCACGCATCCGGCATCACATCGCCGGCTGGGGAAGCGTCAGACGCAGCGTCCGCCGTCGACCTCGATGCACGTGCCGGTGATGAAGTCCGCCTCGTCCGACGCGAGCCACAGTGCCGTGTTCGCGATGTCGCGCGGCGTCGAGAAACGACCCAGCGGGATCACGGACATGAACTTCGCCCGGATCTCCGGGGTGTCCTGGCCCATGAACTCGGCGAGCAGCGGCGTGTCGCCCGCAACCGGGTTGATGACGCAGACGCGGATGTTGTCGGGGGCGAGTTCGACGGCCATCGAACGGCTCGTCGTGATGGCGGCGCCCTTCGAGCCGTTGTACCAGGTGAGACCCGGGCGCGGACGCACACCGGCCGTCGACGCGACGTTCACGAACACGCCACCACCCGCCTTCCGGAAGACCGGCACGCAGTGCTTCGAACTGTGGAACAAGGCCTTCACGTTCACGCCGTACATGCGGTCGAAGGTCTCTTCCGAGACTTCGGTCAGCGGCTGGTTGCGGTGCGTGATGCCGGCGTTGTTGATGACCGTGGTCAGGCCGCCGAATGCGTCGACCGTCGCCTTCACGAGCGCGGCCCAGTCGGCGTCCTTCGAGACGTCTGCGTGCTGGTAGCGCGCGACGCCGCCGCCCGCGACGATCTCGTCGGCGACGCGCTGGCCACCGATGTCGTTGATGTCGGCCACCATGACCTTGCAGCCTTCCAGCGCGAAGCGCTTCGCGATGCCTTCACCGAATCCCGAACCGCCACCGGTCACGATGGCAATCTTGCCGTCTAGTCTCACTGCTGTCTCCCAGGTGCGCGGAGCCTGCCGCCCCGCCGAAAAAGAAACGGGAGCCCGGATCGGCTCCCGCGTGAATCAGGGTATGCGCGGCGCGCGCACGCACCGCAACGACCACTACATGCACACCGTCTGGGTGGCTTCCGCGTCGAGGCTCTTGATGCCGACCGTCTCGAGTCCGACGCCGTGCCGCACGGCAGTCATCTCGGCGATGATCGCGACGGCGATCTCGGGCGGCGTCTTGCTGCCGATGCGCAAGCCGACGGGGCCGTGCAGTCGGGCCAGCTCGTCGCCCGAGAGATCGAACTGCGCGAGACGCTCGCGGCGCTTCTGCGTGTTGAGGCGCGAACCGAGGGCGCCCACGTAGAACGCCGGCGACTTCAGCGCCTCGATGAGCGCGAGATCGTCGAGCTTCGGATCGTGCGTGACGGCGACGACCGCACTGTGGCTGTCGATCTGGAGTTCGGTGACGACGTCGTCGGGCATGCCGCGCAGCAGCTTCGCACCGGGGACGTCCCAGGTGACGGCGTATTCCTCGCGGGGGTCGCAGACGATGACCTCGTAGTCGAGGGCCTGCGCCATCATCGCGACGTACTTCGAGAGCTGCCCGGCACCGATGATCAGCACGCGCCACCGCGGACCGTGCACCGTGGTCAGCACCTTGCCGTCGAACGCGAGCACGTCGCTGCGCGAACCGCGCTGGAGCACGGCCTCGCCGGTGTCCATGTCGAGCCGGCGGGAAACGAGTTCGTGGCGCTCGATGCCGTCGAGCACCCCGGACACCGAGGCGACATCGCGCACCGGTTCGAGGACGAGCTGGAGGCGCCCGCCGCAGGGCAGGCCGAAGCGCTGCGCGTCTTCCTTGCTGATGCCGTAGATCGTGACTTCGGGACGGTCGGTCGCGAGGGACCGGTCGCGGACCTTGTCGATCAGGTCGTCTTCCACGCAACCACCGGACACCGAGCCGGCCACGAGGCCATCACCGCGGACGGCGAGCATCGCGCCGGGCGGTCGGGGCGAGGAACCCCAGGTTTCGGTCACGGTGGCGAGCACCACGCGATGGCCTTCCGAAAGCCATCCCGCCGCGCTCTTGAGAACCTGCAGATCGACGCTGTCCATGAGTTACCCGTGGTCGAAATTCCGCCGGGCCGGAGGCCCGTTGCGCGAGACGCCATGCGAACGCATGACCCGTCGAAGGATGCCCGAAAAAGAAATCGGCCTCAACGGCCCCGCCCGAGGGCGAGGTGTTGAGGCCGACCGTGCGGCCTCAGTGTCGAGGCCGACTCGCGACCGGTTGCCCGGCCGCGCACCGCGGAACGTCTTAGACGCTCTTCGGCTTCATCGTGTGACGCGGATCCGCGAACGCCTTGATGTTCTCGGGCGTGAACGGGAGGCGACGCACGCGGACGCCGGTGGCGGCGTAGATCGCGTTACCGATGGCAGCCGTGACAACGGCGGTCGCCGGTTCGCCCAGACCACCAGGGGCCTGATCCTTCCCGGCGGCGATCCAGTGGACGTCGAGGACCTTCGGCGATTCGTTCATGCGAACGACGCGGTACTGATCGAAGTTCATCTGTTCCACGCCACCGTTCTTCACGGTGATCTCGCCGTACAGGGCCGCGGACATGCCATAGATCGTGCAGCTTTCGACCTGGGCACGGGCCTGATCCGGGTGGATCAGCGGACCGGCGTCGATCGAGTACGTGACCTTGTCGACCTGAACGTCGTAGTTCTTGCTGACGGTCACTTCGACAACGGCGGCCATGACCGTGTTGTAGCCTTCCATCACGGCCACGCCACGACCCTTGCCTTCGCCCGACAGCTTGGAACCCCAGCCGGACTTGCCACGGACGTCTTCCAGGACCTTCTTCATGCGGCCACCGACGGCGACGCCGGCGGAGAGGCCAGACCACTTGTGCTTTTCCTGACCGTATTCGAAGTTGTCGATACGGAACTGGATCGGGTCCTTGCCCAGCGCAGCAGCCACTTCGTCGATGAAGCCTTCCACGACGTAGCAGTTCTGGTTGTGCGAGACACCGCGCCAGTAGCCAGGGGTGATGCCCGCATCGTGCATCTGGTACGTGAGCTTGTGGTTCACGACCGCGTACGGGAAGTTGTCGATGGCTTCGACCGAGAACGGGTCGACGCCGTCCTTCACGATGCTCGGGAAGAGACGCGAGGAGATCGACGGGCTCGTGCCGTGGTAACGGTAGGCAATCAGCTTGCCGGCCGCGTCCACGCCCATGGCGACCTTGTACAGGCCACCCGGACGATACGAGTCGTGCGTCATGTCGTCTTCACGGCTCCACACCAGCTTGACCGGCGCGCCGACAGCCTTGGAAATCTCGGCAGCGTCGATGGTGTAGTCGACTTCCACGCGACGGCCGAAGCCACCGCCCAGGAAGGTCGTGATGACATTGATCTGCTCGGGCTTCAGGCCCGTCGCGCCGGCCACCACGAACGGCACCAGTTGCTGGAACTGGGTCGGGGTGATGATCGTCGCACCGTCGGCACGCACGTGGGCCACGGTGTTCATCGGCTCCATCGGCGAGTGCGACAGGAACGGCAGTTCGTACGTCGCTTCGTAGACCTGGGCGGCGTCCTTCAGGGCTCCGTCGGCATCACCGGCTTCGCGGAACACGGCACCCGCCTGGTTCGAGGCTTCCTTCAGGCCGCCCCACACCTTGCGCATGTCGTTGTTGGCGTTCGGACCCGCATCCCAGGTGACTTCCAGGAGGTCCTTGGCCTTCTTCGCCTGCCAGTACGAATCGGCAACGACGGCCACCCCGCGGCTGAACTGGACCACGGCCTTGACGCCGGGCATGTTCTTGGCACGCTCGTCGTTGAAGCTCTCGACCTTGCCACCGATCATCGGGGGCATGGCGACAGCGGCGTACAGCATGTCGGGAACGCGGACGTCGATACCGAAGACGGCCGTGCCGGCAACCTTCGCGGGCGTGTCCAGACGCTTCTGCTTGACGTTGCCGACCTGCTTCCACTCGGAGGTGGGCTTCAGCGGGACGTCCTTCGGGACTTCCATCTTGGCCGCAGCTTCGGCGAGCTGACCGTAGGTCGCGCGCTTGCCGCCGGGGCCCGTGACGGCACCACCGACTGCCTTGCACTCGGACGGCTTGGCATTCCACTTCTCTGCAGCGGCAGCCACCAGCATCATGCGGGCGGAGGCACCGGCCTTGCGGAGCTTTTCCCAGGCGTCACGAACGGAGGTCGAACCACCCGTCAGTTGACCGCCGAGCAGCGCGTTGATGTAAGCCTCGGCGGGCGGCGCGAACTCGATCTTGACCTTGTTCACGTCCACTTCGAGTTCTTCGGCGATCAGCATCGCGAGGGACGTGTAGACGTCCTGACCCATTTCCGAACGGGCGCACATGATGGTCACGGCGTTGTCCGTGCCGATCTTCACCCAGGCATTGGGGGAATGCGTCACGGCCTGCGCTTCGGCGGCCTTCGAAGCCGACGGCAGGTAGAAACCGAGAGTCAGACCACCACTAACCGCGGCGGACGACTTCAGGAAGTCACGACGAGCGGGCATCTTGATGTTTTCCATGATATCGAGCCTCCTCCGTTACGCCTTCGCCGCGGCCTTGATGGCAGCGCGAATACGCGGGTAGGTGCCGCAACGGCAGATGTTTCCGGACATCCATGCATCGATGTCGGAATCGGAGGGCGACTTGACGTTCGCGAGCAGAGCGGCCGCCTGCATCATCTGGCCGGGCTGGCAGTAACCACACTGGGGCACATCCAGCGCAACCCAGGCCTTCTTGACGGCGTGGTTGGCGGCGAGGCCTTCGATGGTGGTGACCTTCTGACCGGCGACGGAGCCGATCGGGGTCTGACAGGAACGAACGGCCTGTCCATTCAGGTGCACGGTGCAGGCACCGCACAGCGCCTTGCCACAACCGAACTTGGTGCCGGTCATGCCAAGCGTATCGCGCAGGACCCAGAGCAACGGGGTGTCGGGAGCGACATCCGTGTTTGCCTGTTTCCCGTTGAGGTTAAAAGAGATCAACATTTGTGAACTCCCCCTTCGGTCAGAAACGTGAGGTTATGAAAACAGCGACGTCCTACGACTGCAAGACGCGCGGAAATTACACGAACCCCCTAGGCGTTTCAACAGTTTCCGGATCGCTCGAACGCCTTGAAAAGCTTTATGTTTTTTACGATATAGCGAGACTGCGGAAGCGCCTTCCGGATGTCTCGCGAAGCGCTTTCGCGATCCCTGCCCAATCATGAGGTTGCAGGGTTGGTGCGGTGCCGCAGAGCCCGCTGGACAAGCCACCTACCGCTTGGCCCTTCGCGCGACATAGGCAGCGAACTCCGGGCTCGCCGCCTTGCGGTCCGCAGCGATGCGCTGCACCGATTCACGCGTCGAGAGTCGCTTCAGGTAGTCCTTCGCGGCGGGCAGACCTTCGGCCAGGAGGTCCCGACCGAGCACGGCCTTCGTCGCCATCGACACCATCGGCAGATGCACGATCGCGACGCAGTCGGCCGCGGTGAACGAATCGCCCGCGACGAACGCCGCGAAGTCGGTGCGTCGCCCCAGCGCCTTCAGCCCGCGGATAAGCAATCGCTCGACCTCGACCTTCACGTCCTCGGCCGCCGTGCCGCCGAAGAAGGCCTCACCGTAGAGCCGCCGCACGACGAGTTCGAGGTGCAGTTCCAGGATCGCGATCAGTTCCCGATTGCGGGCCCGCGCGAACGGCGACGACGGATACAGCGGATGCGCCGGGAACGCGTCCTCCAGGTAGTCGAGGATCACCTGCGATTCCGCGATCGTGCCGTCCGATGTCCGGAGGTACGGCAGCTTGCCCATCGGTGACTCGGCGAGCACCGCGGGATCCTGCGTGGGGTACTGCGAGACTTCCTCGAAGGGCACCTGCTTCTCGATGAGCGCCAGCTTCACCTTGTTGTGATAGTTGCTGCCGGCAAATCCGCAGAGTCGAAGCATCGGTCACGTCTCCAATGGAAAAGGGCCGCCGGCGAATACCGGAGGCCCTCGGTCGATCATGAATCACCGCGACCGCACGGACGGCCGCGGCGCTGCATCAGCGATGCTGGTACTTGCGCAGCTCGAACTTCGCGAGCTGGTTGCGGTGCACCTCGTCCGGTCCGTCGGCGAGACGCAGCGTGCGGTTCCACGCATACATCCACGCGAGCGGGAATGCATCCGACACGCCGCCACCGCCGTGCGCCTGGATCGCCCAGTCGATCACCTGCTGCGCCATGTTCGGTGCGACGATCTTGATCATCGCGATCTCGGCACGCGCGGCCTTGTTGCCGACGGTGTCCATCATCGACGCGGCCTTCAGCGTGAGCAGACGGGCCTGTTCGATGAGGCAGCGCGATTCGGCGATGCGCTCGTGCCAGACCGACTGCTCCGACACGGGCTTGCCGAACGCGACCCGCGCCTGGAGCCGCTTGCACATGAGTTCGAGCGCGCGCTCGGCCTGGCCGATGATGCGCATGCAATGGTGGATCCGGCCCGGCCCGAGACGGCCCTGCGCGATCTCGAAGCCGCGGCCTTCGCCGAGCAGCATGTTGGACGCGGGGATCCGGACGTTCTCGAGCACCACTTCCATGTGGCCGTGCGGCGCGTCGTCGTAGCCGAACACCGACAGGTGACGGACGACCGACACGCCCGGCGCGTTCGCCGGCACCAGCACCATCGACTGCTGCTCGTGGCGGTTCGCGTTGTCCGGGTCGGTCTTGCCCATCAGGATGTAGATCTTGCAGCGGGGGTCGCCGGCGCCGGACGACCACCACTTCCGGCCGTTGACGACGTACTCGTCACCGACGCGCTGGATGCTGCACTGGATGTTGGTCGCGTCGGACGACGCGACCTCGGGCTCCGTCATCAGGAAGGCCGAGCGGATCTCCCCCGCGAGCAGCGGCTTCAGCCACTGCTCCTGCTGCTCCGGCGTGCCGTAGCGCAGCAGCACTTCCATGTTGCCGGTGTCGGGCGCGGAGCAGTTGAAGACTTCCGGACCCCACGTCACCTTGCCCATGATCTCGCAGAGCGGCGCGTACTCGAGATTCGTCAGCTCGCCGCCGTGCGCCTTCGGACGCCAGAGGTTCCAGAGGCCCTCGGCCCTGGCCTTCGCCTTCACTTCCTCGATGACCGTCGTGGGAATCCACGCGTTGCCCTTTCGGCGATTGGCCTCGATCTCGTCGATGAAGCGCTGCTCGTTCGGCAGGACGTGGGCGTCCATGAACGCGCCGACGCGCGCCTGCAGTTCCCTGACCTTCGGCGAAAACTCGAAATCCATGTGTGTTCCTCCAGCGACCGTCGCTGTCAGCGGTTCAGATGAGTGGTGAGAACGTCGTCGGCGACAGGAGATGGCTCTCCTGCCTGTCGATCAGCGGAAAGGCGAGCGGCACGAAGCCCTTCGTCCATTCCTCGTCCTCGTAGAGACGCTTGCGGCGCGTGGTGCGGTCGACCATGTCGACGTAGCGCCACATGTGAAAGACGCGGTTCAGTTCACCGGTATCGGACGTCCACCAGCCGATCAGCGGCAGATGGCGCGTGATGACGTGCAGCCCCTTCTCCTCGAACAGCTTCACGTACTCGGGCACCTTGCCCACGTGAAGGGTGTAGATGCGCAGCTCGTGGATCATGCGGCTCCTCGTGTCGGTGATCGGGCAGCGCCCGCCTGCTCGCGACGGCGACCGTTCTCCGGGCCGCCTGCCGCTGCGCGATCCGCGCTCGGATGTCGAGGACACCCGGGTGCCGGATTCGGCGGTCGAGTATGCCATCGGCCCCTCGCTTTTTACAGGCAGCCACCCCCGTCGATCGATGGCGGCGAGACGCCGTCAGCGGTTCGGGCCGCGAGGCGGATGCGGCTGCGAACTGCCGCTACGCCGCCGACGGATCGCGCCCCTCGAAGTCCCGGATGGCTGCCCGCAGGAACTCGGGCACCGATGCCGACTGCCGCGTCGCGGGGTCGGCGTTCACGTACACGATCTCGCCGCTGACGAGGTGATCGTCGCCGCGATGGATCTCGAGCGCGAAGACCATGCTCGACCGGCCGATCTTCGCGACGCGCACGCAGATGTCCATTTCGTCGTCGTACTCCGCGGACTTGTGATACTCGATCGTCGCCTTGACGACGTAGAGGTCGCTGCCGAGATCGATCAGTCCCTGCGGATACGGGATGCCCGTCGCGCGCCAGTACTCGGTCACGCCCACGTCGAAGTACAGCAGGTAGTGCCCGTTGAACACGATGCCCTGCTTGTCCACCTCGGCCCAGCGCACGCGCATGCGATGCACCATCCGGAAATCCGCCTTCGCCACGTCGAGTCCCCTCGTGAAAAACGTCGAGCGCGGATTATCCGCGAGGCGCCCTCATCTACACGTACCGGCGCGACACCGTCTCGGCAATCATCGCGGGCTTCGCGGCGCCCTCGCGCTCGATCGTCACGTTCCAGAAGAGCTGCGCGCCCCCCGCGATCCGCTCGAACTTCGCGAGCCCGATGCGGGCGCGCACGCGACTGCCCACCGGGACAGGGTCCGTGAATCGCACGCGGTTCACGCCGTAGTTCACCGACACGCGCGTGCCGTCGATCTCGATCGCGTCGGACATCAGCTTCGGCAGCAGCGACAGCGTGAGATAACCGTGCGCGATCGGACCGCCGAACGGCGATTCGCGCTTCGCACGTTCGGGGTCGACGTGGATCCACTGGTGGTCGCCCGTCGCGTCGGCGAACTGGTTCACGCGTTCCTGCGTGATCTCCACCCAGTCGCT